>NZ_JBWDLI010000005.1:9285-83994 GCF_056238625.1 Colwellia sp. F1 | reverse complement strand
GAGTTACTGATTCAATCAGTAGCGGCCAGTTTTAAAAATAAACTATCAGTTTTAAGACAAATAAAAAAGCCTCAACATTGCTGTTGAGGCTTCATTATGAATGGTGCCGACTGCCGGAGTCGAACTGGCGACCTACTGATTACAAGTCAGTTGCTCTACCAACTGAGCTAAGTCGGCACACAAAGCTGTGTGCAGTATTAATATTTAACTATAAAAGCATTAATACATTGGCACCGAAATAATACTTAATATTGCTATTGAGCACCATCTCTGTAAATGGTGCCCCGACCCGGAATTGAACCAGGGACACGAGGATTTTCAATCCTCTGCTCTACCAACTGAGCTATCGGGGCATCTCTATGAAGGTGTTCACTACCTCCTGAAGACGGGGCGTATTAGACTGTTTTTAGCTTTGTTCGTCAACTGTTTTTTTCAACTTTCTGATAAAAACAGTTTGTTTGCTGTTTTATTGCACTTATTGTTGTTTTATTTAACAGTTATTGTGATTTTTTCTGAAACCACAGGTTTGTCATGAGGGATATGTAAATAGTTACCCAAAACAAGTTGTAAAGTGTGTTCACCGGGTGAAAGTGTTATTTGTGTTTCAGTTTGTCCACCACCAAAGTGTATTAATTTATCTGTTGCAGGCAACGGCGCATGCATATCAGGAAGCGTATCTGTATCAATTAATAAATGATGATGTCCAGTGTTCTCCTTGTTTATGCCCGCAGGAGAAACACCCATACCCGTTAAACCAAACCTTACCGTAATGGTTTTGCCAGTTGTTTGGCCGTTAACAGGTGAGATAAAATACACTTGTGCATCTTTAGGAGCTTTAGATAGATTCTCATGACTATGAGTTACGGTGCTAAAAGCAGTTAGCGCGAGTGATAGTGCAATTATTAAACTTTTCATTACTTATCCTTACTTACATCTGGGTGAGTTTTATTACTGATTAAGTTGACGGTGGAACATAGCCTTCAATGTCTGGCTCTACTCCATCAAATAAATAGGCGACCATGGCATCTTCTAAAAACTGTCTATCATCAGCATTCATCATATTCATTTTTTTCTCATTGATAAGCATGGTTTGTTTTTTTTGCCAATGACCCCAAGCCTCTTTAGAGATGTTATCAAAAATACGTTTACCCACTTCGCCAGGATATAATTGAAATCCTAAACCTTCGGCATCTTTTTTTAAATGTTGACAAAATACAGTGCGACTCATAATTCTCTCTTATTCATGTTAAGGGTTCGTTTTATTATTGGCATTAATTACTTTGCAATAAACCAATAAGTTTTTTGGTTGACGCAGCTAGACCAACACTAGCTTCGCTGCGTAAATTATACCATTTTTGTTCTTTAGGTTCGCTAATTACTTGGCTGTACGCAGGTGAATTTGACTGTAGATAAAGTTCATCTTGCATACAATCAACAATAATAGGCGAAATATCAAGGTGAAAGTGGCTAAATGTATGCCTAAAGCTTGGCAGTTCTAGCTGTGAGTTTTCACTCGTTTTTGCTTGTAAACCTAGCGACTGTAATAAACTTGAAATTTCACTTTTATCATTAACTTCATGGAAACACCATAAACCACCCCAAATGCCAGCGGGAGGACGTTTTTCCATGAGTACTTTATCGTTTGTGGCGGTGGTGATTCTTGGAATCACCATAATCGTATTCTTTTCTGGTATTTTTTTCTTCGGTTTTCTTTGTGGAAACTCAGCTTGTAAATTATTCGCCATAGCTAAACAGCTAGTTTGTACAGGGCATAGTTCACAGGTGGGCTTACTGCGAGTACAAACAGTGGCACCTAAATCCATCATGGCTTGTGTATAAAAGCTAGTGTCAATAGCAGGTGTTAATATTTCACTGAGCTGCCATAGTGCTTTGTCAAATTTGGCTAAACCATTATAGCCCTCTACTAAGTAACTTCGCGCCAATACACGTTTTACATTACCATCTAAAATAGGGTGGTGTTGATTTAACGCCAAACTTAAAATGGCTCCCGCGGTTGAGCGACCTATACCAGGTAAAGCGATTACTTGCGCTATTTGCTCTGGAAAAATGCCACCATGTTCGGCCACTATGAGTTTTGCTGCCTTATGTAAGTTACGTGCTCTAGCGTAATAGCCTAAGCCGGTCCAATGATGTAGCACCTTATCTTCATCAGCATTCGCCAAACTGGCTATCGTAGGGAAACTTGCCATAAAGCGTTGATAATAAGGGATAACCGTAGCTACTTGTGTTTGCTGTAGCATTATCTCTGAAATCCAAACACTGTATGGCGTTTTATTATGCTGCCAAGGTAAGTTCTTTCGGCCTTGTTGGTGATACCAATTAACAACTTGCGAAGCAAATGCTTTTGCAGACGCTGATGAAATGGTTATATTTTGTTTTGCTTTAGCAGACACTTGAGTATTAATGACTATTAACTTCACTTGTAATGTTTAGTCTAGTGTAACGAATTATAATGATTGACTCAAAAAAGTTTAGCTTGGGTATTAAATAGATAACTTAGTCAAAGTGAGGAATAAAATTAAGAGAGGTGGTATTAACACTACGCCGCTTGGGTATATAATAACAGCATTATTTTTTTAACGATTATTAAGAGACGACAACATGAAAGTTGATGCAAAAAACCGAAGTCAGCGTTTGCGTAAAAAATTGCGAGTTGATGAGTTTAAAGAATTAGGTTTTGACGCTGCTTGGCAGTTAAAAGAAGATATTACCAGCGATGACCTTGATCTCTTTATCGATAAGTTTTTTAGCGAAGTGATTCAGCCAAATGGGTTAAGCTTTGGCGGTGAAGGCGACACTTTGTGGCACGGCTTAATTTGTACTCAAAAGTTAGGTTCATGCACAGACAAGCATAGAGTGGCTGTTGAGCAATGGCTAACTGATAACGGTGCTACATCAGTTGCAGTTAGTGAGTTATACGACGTATGGTGGGCTGAATAACTTCTGAGAGTTTAACATCACTTTATGCATCGTTAAATAAAAGTGCAATATGAGTAACTATTGCAACGTTTATTAAACTTGCCTAAAGCACTATTAATTCTCTCAGAAAGTAGGAGTTTAACATCACTTTATGTATTGTTAAATAAAAGTGCAATATGCGTAACTATTGCAACGTTTATTAAACTTGCCTAAAGCACCTTTAATTCCTGCAGCAAGCATCAAATCGATTTTGATTGCCTAAATTAAACTTTAAAAGATAGACAAATGACTGAAGAAATAAAGAAAATACACAAAACCATAGAAGAAGCAGAGCAAGAAGGTAAGTACATTCGTAAGGTACGTAGCTTTGTAAAACGTGAAGGCCGATTAACGAAAGGGCAAGAGCGAGCTTTAAATGATTATTGGCAAACGATGGGGTTAAATCATAGTGATGGCACTCTCGATTTTACCGCATTATTTGGCAATAATAACCCCGTTGTATTAGAAATTGGTTTTGGTATGGGCAAGTCATTAGTAGAAATGGCTAAAGCAGCACCAGATTTAAATTTTATTGGTGTTGAAGTACACAAGCCCGGTGTTGGCGCCTGTATTGCGTTGGCCGCAGAACAAGGTGTTGAAAACTTAAAGGTGTTTGAACATGATGCTATTGAAATCTTAGCCGATTGTGTGCCTGATAATAGCTTAACTACAGTGCAGTTATTTTTCCCTGATCCTTGGCATAAAAAGAAGCATCACAAACGTCGTATTGTTCAAGCTGCTTTTGTTGAAGCGATTCGTAAAAAGCTGCAAGTTGGTGGTGTGTTTCACATGGCAACAGACTGGGAAAATTACGCAGAATGTATGCTGGAAGATATGCGAAGCGCACAAGGCTATAAAAACCTATCAGCAACAAATGACTACGTGCCCCGTCCAGCATCAAGGCCGTTGACTAAATTTGAAAGCAGAGGTCAACGGTTAGGCCACGGTGTTTGGGATTTACAATTCGCTAAAGTATAGCTTGTCTCGGCTTATGCTTTTGGGGTAAGCCGAGCAATTAATTTGCCCTAGCTTATGTTTTCACCTTGTCATATTGTTTCGGTGTTGATACTAGGTGTCTCAACCAGCACTGGGTTTTTGTTATTGTATAAAATCAAGCGATCAACTTATTGTTAACGCGGTAAGTAGTTACGCTCAATAAAAAATAAATGTTGAGCGTTACGTAAGTTTCCTGAATTTTTCAGCCATTGCTCTGTAATAATTCCTCGTTGTAAAGCAGCATGGAGAATGCGGCTAGGATATTGGCACCAATAATAAATTGTAGCTTCTTGATGACAAGCGTTATTTGGCAGCATTTCACAACGCTCTTCTGCTAATTCTTCAATAATACTGGCAATAACCTTTTCTTTTAACTCATCTTCAATTTTTTGCTTGAATCGGGTAAAACGTTTGGCTTTTATCAATTGCCAAATTAACCAGCCCATTGCTGCGATTGCAAGTACAGCGATAATTTGCATTTATCTCTTCTCTCTCATGTGAAATTATACAAGGATAGTAACAACTTCTAAGTGTTTAATATCTGCTTTTCTATTGCGGTCAGCTTGTGTGAACAATTTTTGACAGCTTTCAACCCGTGAGTTTATAGTTAATCAATAAGAAAAAATATGCATTATCAATATTATTTAATTCATTGAGACGGATACGGGTATATTGTTAACTAACTGTGAATTATTACGTTTTGAGTTGACTTTTAACATGAAGATGCTTTAAATAAACCTTTACGGACGAAAATCATGTCAATGGCAGTATAAATGAATAAAGGAATTAAGATCAGTGACAAGTTAACCAAACGTATGCTGCTTTATATATTACTATGCAGCACGTTGGTTTCTGTGTGTTCAACGTTCGCTCAGCTATACTCTTCCTTTAAATATGACTTAACGCTATTAGAGCAGCGTTTTAATAATATAGAAAAAAGCTACCTACCTTCCATTGCTAACAGTTTATGGGATTTTAATAGACCGTTAGTTGAACAGCAAGTTCAGGGAATTTTAGATTTACCCGATATCGGCTTTGTGGTGATTGAAGATGACTTTAATTATCATCAAAAGTTTGGTGATTTAAGTATTGAGGCTAAAAAGTCTGCTGAATTTACTATTTACTTTCAAGGGCAGTATGTGGGTAAGCTAGCCGTTAGTGCTAACTATCAAGATATCTATAATCGGCTATGGCAACAAGCAGGTTTTATCTTAACGGCTGAGTTTGTAAAAATCTTTATTATTGCCTTTTTTATTCTTGTGATTGTCAATAAGCTTGTAATGCAGCATTTATTTAAAATAACTCATTATGCACAAAGGTTAACTAGCCATAATTTAGATGAAAGACTCATTCTACTGAACCGTCCAGAAAAAGAAGATGAATTAGACTATCTAGCACATGCAATTAATAGTATGCGCATTAAGCTTAAAAATAAAATTTTGAAATTAGAAGATGCAGAAAATGCCTTACTTGCCTTAAATGGTGAACTTGAAGTTAAAGTTTACGACAGAACAGCAAAATTAGAAGAGAGCAACCAGCAATTAAAAAATTCATTTGATAATTTAACCCTAGCACAAGACCAATTGGTGCAATCTGAAAAGATGGCATCACTTGGACAATTAGTCGCTGGAGTTGCCCACGAAGTCAATACCCCATTGGGCATCTGTATTACTTCAACTAGCGCGTTAAAAGAGCGAGTAGAAGCGTTACAAGCGGCGATAGAGTCTCAAGAGTTAACCAAATCATTTCTCAGTGATAGTTTAAATTTATTGCTTCAATATGAAAAAATAATTGAACGAAGTTTACATAAAGCGGTTGATTTAATCCGTAGTTTTAAATCTGTTGCTGTAGATCAGCACACAGACACTGAGACGAAAATCAACTTACACCAACATGTTTATGATGTAGTAAGTACGGTTAAAACACTCTTTAAGCATAAACACTACCACATTAATATTGAAGTAGATCAAAATCTTTCACTGTTAACTTACCCTAGTGCTTGGAACCAAATTTTAACTAACTTATTAATGAACTCTCACCTTCATGGTTTTGAAGAAAGTACAGAGGGAGAAATAAACATAGTCTTTACTCAAAAAAATGGTTACTTAACATTGATGTATAGTGATACGGGCAAAGGCATAACGAGTGATTTAAAAAAGCATATTTTTGACCCCTTCGTTACCTCTAAACGTGGGCAAGGTGGCTCGGGCTTAGGCTTAAATATTGTATTTAACCTAGTCAATGCTAAGTTAAATGGCACAATTATGTTAATTGACTCAGAACAGGGTGTCACATTCAAAGTTAAAGTACCGATTAAAACAAGCTAAAAAAACACTAGCTTTAAACTAACGACGACGATTATTACATTAAAAAATCTTAGCAAAATAAAGCTTATGTTGTTTAAATCTGTTCTAAAAACAAGCGAATATTGACAATTACATGGTAAATCTTTAGAATCACGCGCCTAAAATCTATGAAGCGCACCTATAGTTAGTAGTCCGTGAAGCATGTGTTGTTCTTGGTGTGGATAAGTACCTAACGCTTAACACTTAAATCCTAGCGCCTATTAGATCTAAGAAACCCTCCGTTTATTAATTTCGTGAATAGATTGCAACAGAGTATTCTATTAAACCAATGAGACAAAAATGTTTGAATTAAATCCCAGTAAAGCGTCAAACCTGAAAAACGATGTACTATCGGGCTTAACCGTTGCCCTAGCCTTAGTACCAGAAGCAGTCGCCTTTGCTTTTGTGGCAGGGGTAGAGCCACTGGTTGGGTTATATGCTGCATTTATAGTGGGGTTAATTACCTCAATATTTGGCGGCCGACCAGGCATGATCTCAGGCGCAACAGGCGCTATGGCAGTAGTTATGGTAAGTTTAGTTACACTGCATGGTGTTGAATATCTTTTTGCTACTGTAGTATTGACGGGGTTATTACAAATATTGGCAGGGGTCTTTAAGCTAGGGAAGTTTATTCGTTTAGTGCCACACCCTGTGATGCTCGGCTTTGTTAACGGGCTCGCCATTGTAATATTCCTAGCGCAGCTTGGACAATTTAAAGTCACTAATAGCGCAGGAGAACTAGAATGGTTACAGGGCACGCCACTGATGATTATGGCGGGCTTAATTTTATTAACTATGATTATTATTCATTTTTTACCTAAATTAACACGTGCAATTCCTTCCTCACTCGTTGCCATTGTTGTGGTCACTATATTAGTACAAAGCCTAGGGCTTGATACCCGCACTGTGGTTGACTTTCTTCGTGATATGACCAACGACCCAGCAGCATCTATCGCGGGCGGCTTTCCCGAGTTCTCTATTCCGAATGTTCCTTTTAACTTAGAAACGTTAAAAATTATCTTTCCTTTTGCATTAATCTTAGCAGGGGTTGGTTTAATTGAGTCATTACTTACTTTAACGCTTATTGATGAGTTAACAGGCACGCGTGGCCAAGGTAATAGAGAGTGTGTGGCGCAAGGTGCAGCTAATAGCGTTACTGGTTTATTTGGTGGTATGGGTGGCTGTGCTATGATTGGCCAATCAATGATCAATGTAAATTCTGGCGGGCGAGGGCGCGCTTCCGGTATTACCGCAGCAATTGCCTTATTGGGCTTTATTTTGTTTGCCTCAGAGCTAATTGAAATGATCCCATTAGCAGCGTTAGTTGGGGTAATGTTTATTGTTGTTATTGGTACATTTGAATGGTCAAGTTTTCGTATTTTAAACAAAGTACCTAAAGCCGATGCATTTGTTATTATATTGGTGTCAGGGGTTACGGTTGCAACAGATTTAGCGATAGCGGTAGTGGTAGGTGTTATTGTTTCAGCCTTAGTATTTGCTTGGGAGCATGCTAAACGTATTCAAGTAAATCGCAATAACACGCCACAAGGCTCTACTGTCTATGAAGTTATAGGGCCACTTTTTTTCGGTTCAGTAGCAACATTTTTAGAGCAGTTTGACGTGAACGACGACAGTGACGATATAATTGTTGAATTTAAGCGTTCGCGGGTGGCAGACCATTCAGCAATTGGCGCAATTAGCACCTTAGCGGATCGTTATTTAGCAAAAGGAAAAACACTGCATTTAAAATACCTAAGTCCAGATTGTCAGCTACTATTAAGTAAGGCAGGCTACTTAGTAGAAGTTAACGTTATTGAAGATCCAGAGTACCATATTGCTACGGATGAGCTTGGCTAAATTCACGTACTAAGCGCTTAGCCTTTATCTCTAGTTTAATTAAGGTTATTAAAGGTCATATAATCAATGCAGTTAGAACTTTTTGATGTTCCAAGCCCCTGTGTGGCAGTGTGCCAATCAAATGAAAAAGGCTACTGCCTTGGTTGTATGCGAACGCGCGAAGAACGAAAAGACTGGATTAACTTTGACAACGATACTAAGAAAAAAGTAATTAAGCGCTGTATTCAACGGGAAAAACGTCAAAACAATAAAGCATCTGCTAAAACTGTAGATGTAAAAAAAACACAACTAAATCAACAGCAAGAAAAGCAACCTTCATTATTAGACCCACCTAAAAAGGTATCTTTATCTAGTGATACTGATATAGACTTTAGTGACTTTGAACTATAATTTTAGCAAGAGCACCTTTCTCTGTCGTAGCTAATTACTAGGTAATTAATAAGTAACAGATAACGGTTGCCAGCATTATTATTTCTAGCTATTATACCTGCTCTTTAGCACATACTCTTGTGGTGAAGCGAATATGGTCTAAAAATACCCATAATGCCCCGATAGCTCAGTTGGTAGAGCAGAGGATTGAAAATCCTCGTGTCCCTGGTTCAATTCCGGGTCGGGGCACCACTTATTTAAGCTTATTATAGTTGTTTTATAGTAGCCCCATAATTCAAGTAAAACTAAGAAACCCTTCTTATTTATAGTATTTAATTAAGAGTAAATTTATATTGAATTGTTGGACATTATTCTTGCAATCAGCAGAGAAAACCCTAATAATTAAACTCAGAAAATTTAATTGATCTACTCGTAAGGTGATTAGGTAGATTGGATTGTAATATCGGAATAGCTCTTGTCCAATATAGAAAGGAATATAGCAGTGAAAAAAATAGATTTTTTAAAGTCACCTCTCGCAATAGCTTTAGGTGCAGTACTAATGGTTGCAAGTTGTGGTGGTAGCTCAAGTTCAAACCCAAACCCAAACCCAGGTTCAAGCTCAAGCTCAGCCCCAACAACACCAACCGATGGTATTGCCGTTGTTGTTGGTGAAGTACTAAAAGGTATATTAATCGGGGCTGATGTGATCATAACTGATGCAGCTGGCAATGAAGTTGCTCGTGGTGTTACTGATAGTGATGGTAAGTTCGATATTAGTTTTTCACCTGAAGCAGATGGTGTTTATACTATAACAACAGTAGCGAATGACAACACCACCATGATCTGTGATGCAGTAACATGTGGTACTGATGCTAACGGCGACGTTATTGTAACAGGTGGGATAGTACCTGCTGCTAATTTAGATGGCTTAGCATTAGCAAACGTTGTACACATCGTAAAACCTGCTGATGATACGACATTAGCAGCAACAGGCGAAAATGGCATTCAGCTGAATGTTTTCACTACATCTACCGTTGCTGCATTAAAAGCTAAAATCGCAGCAGGTAATTTAGATGCTGAAGGCTTGAAAGAAGCAGCAAGATTAGCAACAAAAGTTGCTGCAGCAGCTTTAGGTATCGATATACCTGAAAACGCTAATTTGCTTGACCTATATCTTCCTAGCAATGCTGATGACTATATTACAGCTAGCAATGCTGCGTGGGCTTTATTAAATGCCGCACACGCAAATAACGTAGAAAATGTTATTAAGTTGTTGGCCGCTGTAGAGTTTATTGCCACTGCAGAAGATGGTCAGGATACTAGTGATGCCCTTGATGATCTCATTGCAATATACGGTGAAGTTACTCAGCAAGCAGTAACATTATCGGGTGTTGTTGACGTTCCTCAAGAAACAATTGATGCCCTTAATGATGCCGCCAATGGCACAATTGATGTTGGCGCATTAGAGAATGCTGTTATAGAAAACAATGGTGGCGACTCAAGCTCTAGCTCAAGTAGCTCTAGCTCAAGTGTTCCGAGCTCAAGTTCAAGCAGCTCAAGCTCAAGCAGCTCAAGTTCAAGCAGCTCAAGCTCAAGCAGCTCAAGCTCAAGCAGCTCAAGCTCAAGCAGTTCTAGCAGCTCTAGTTCTAGCTCAAGCAGCTCAAGCTCAAGTGTTCCTAGTTCAAGCTCAAGCAGCTCTGTATCGGGTTCAGGATCAGGTTCAGGCTCTGGTTCAGGCACTGGTGGCTCAGGCGGCGGTGGTGTTTAACATTAGCTCCCTTTAAGTTAACTATAATAAAACCGCTTCTTAGCGGTTTTATTTTATGTAAATAATGAATGTTTGATCATAATTCACTAAAAAGTGATCATCATAAGTAAGCTTTCAAAAGTAATAATAAATGATTAACACTAAAATCAAGCGAGAATTTACTAAGTTTCTTCTCGTCGGGTTAATTTGTACTTCTATACAATACTTTTTACTATTCCTTTTGGTAGAACTTGTCTTAATATATGCGGTTACGGCTTCAGCAATAGCGTATATTTTAAGTGGCATCATTAATTATTTATTAAATTATCATTTTACTTTCCAAGTAAATAATAATCACGTAACGACTTTAGCCAAGTTTATATTCATGGTTTTACTTGGTTTTTTGGCAAATACAATAATATTCTATTTTGTCTTTAATTACTTCATGTTACCCTATCTTATGACTCAATTAGTGGCGACGGTTTTAGTGTTAATTCAAAACTTCATGCTAAGTAAATATTGGACCTTTAAAACATCATAATGATAAATAACTCTCCTGAACCAGCATCACCTTCTGTTTCCACATTACCTTCTTTAGCTATTGTCGTGCCTTGTTTTAATGAAGAAGAGGTGCTAACACAAACATTTAAGGTATTAACTGCAAAACTTACGCAATTAATAGCAAGCGATAAAATTAATAAAAACTCTTATGTTTATTTAGTTGACGACGGTAGCACTGACGCAACTTGGTCATTAATTGATGACTATAGCCATAATCATCAGTTAATCAGAGGGATAAAACTGTCTAGAAACAAGGGGCATCAATTGGCTTTGCTGGCAGGTTTATTCTCAACCAATGAAGACATGGTTGTTTCTATTGATGCTGATTTACAAGATGATATAGATGTTATCGACCAAATGGTAGAGCGCTATAACTCAGGTGACGATATCGTCTATGGCGTGCGCTCAACACGTGATACCGATAGTAAGTTTAAAAAATTCACCGCTGAAAGTTATTATTCATTATTAGACAAAATGGGCGTTGAAATTGTCTATAACCATGCTGATTTTCGTTTAATGTCTAAGCGGGCAATTAATAGTTTAAAAGAATTTCCAGAAAGTAATATTTTCCTCCGTGGCTTAATACCTCAGCTTGGCTTTAGGTCATCTATTGTTAGCTATAGCCGCCTAGCCAGACAAGCAGGTGAAACTAAATATCCTGTCTCTAAAATGTTAAAGTTGGCTTGGGAAGGGGTTACTTCTTTTTCAGTAATGCCGTTACGTTTAATTACTTCAATGGGGCTTATTGTTAGCTTAATATCACTCAGTTTAACTTTTTGGGTGTTATATTTAAAAATATTTACACAAAGTGCAATTCCCGGTTGGTCATCAATTTTATTACCTATTTTATTCATTGGTGGCGTTCAATTAATTAGTCTCGGTATTATTGGTGAGTACATCGCTAAAATATTTACTGAAACAAAAGCACGCCCTAAATATATCATCGAACAAAAAACCTATAAATAACTAACAAATAATTCAACAAAAAATTACCACCAACATTTAAAATGAAATTATTAAACAGCTCACTTATTGATTATGTAAAACAATACAATGTACGTTTGTACGTATTGCTTATTTTGCTATTGGCCACTAGTACTGTTTCTCCTGGCTATAATCAACCTGCTGAGTTATTTTGGGATGAAAATTACCATATTGCCTCAGCGCAAAAATACATTGACGGGGTTATGTTTATGGAGCCCCATCCACCATTAGGTAAAATGTTACTAGCTTTGGGGGAATATATCACTCAAGCTAATCAAAATGTTGATACGAAAAACTTACTAAAAACTGATTATTTACAAAATGGCATGAAGCCTAAAAATTTATCATTTACTGGTTATCGACTGGTACCGGTAATATTAATGATATTAACCGCCGTGTTATTTTTTTTCATTGTGAAGAATATTAGTAAAAACAGTCATATTGCTTTTTTATCATCTTTACTGTTAATTTTTGATAATGCCTTAGTTGTCCATGCGCGTAGTGCAATGCTAGAAAGTACACAATTGTTTTTTATGTTGGCAGCTATTCTGTATTTTACCTTAGCAATTAAAAGCAATCGTATTACGCTTAAAACCTATTTAACCCTAGCCAGCCTTATTGCTTTAGTAATATCTGTTAAAGTCAATGGGGCAATATTATTGCTATTGTTAGCTTTTCTATTTTTCTATGATCAAAAAGACGCACTTAAAAATAAACAAATAAGCCAAGTACTGAGGCGTTTAGTTATTACAGCACCATTAAGTGTATTAATAATCGCTGTGGTATTTTTATTCTTCATGTATGCCCATATTGCAAGTGGGAGTAAAATTGTAAATAACCAAACGTATAAAGCGTCACCTGCATACCAAGAGCTTATTACTCAAGGTAATATCTATAGCCCTTCTGCTTTTATTGTTGCGCTAAAAGATAACTTAACATTTATGAGCGAATATGCTGATGGCGTACCTAAGTTAGATATATGTAAAGAAGGTGAAAATGGCAGTATGGCGGTTGGTTGGCCACTTGGCACTAAAACCATTAATTACCGTTGGAATAAAGATACCATTGATGGAAAACAACAAGCACGTTATCTGTATTTACAAAGTAACCCAGTAGTATGGATTACTTCAGGTATAGGGGTAATATTAAGTGTCAGTTTACTGATAGGACGTTTTGTTTACAAAGCCCCCGTTAAAGATGAGTCGTTGTTTTGGTGGATAATGGTATTTAGCTCACTTTATGTCAGTTACATGATTGCGATAATGCAAATCGATCGTGTTATGTATTTGTACCATTACTTTATTCCTTTAGTCTTCGCTTTAATTAATTTGCCATTAATTTACAGTTATATTTTTAGTGATGAATTAATTAAGCAGCCTAAACATAGTTATGTTAATTTAATAATATTTTCAATTTTAGTTATTGTTTCCTTTATACATTTTTCGCCCTTTACATATTATCTGCCTTTAACAGAACAAGAATTTCAGTTAAGACAGTGGTTTGATTTTTGGCAGCTTAACTCGGTTACTCAATAATGAAAAATTCTATAATGACATTTACCTTGCTGACTATTGCAGGCGCAATATATCTGCAAACATCATTGCCTGAATTAAGAGAAATAATCGCGGTAACCGTATTGCAAAATAAAGATAATATAAAGTCAGTGCACCAAAAAAGAAATATCAGTAAAAGTAAAAAATATTATCTAGACCAAATAAGCTTCCAAGCTAACGGAAACCGCTTATATCATCATGCAAAGGGAAATATTGGTTATAAAGAGCATTACTTTATTGACTTTAACAGTTCCTTTACTACTAAGGACAGCGCGGTTTACCAATTTAGCATTTCATCAGATGATGGCTTTGCCCTGTATATTGATAATACATTAATCTGTGAGCATGCCGGTGATCGGCCACTAACAAAAAGTATGTGTAGTGTGCCACTAAAACCAGGATATCACAGCCTTAAACTCAAGTATTTCCAAGGCTATGGTAATGTTGGTTTAGTGGTTTTATACAAGAATACTAAAGAACATCAGTTTCTACCTGTTGGTGTAGATAGTAAAAACCTGACATTTAATCTTCAAGTTAATTAATTGTATGATTAAGTATAAGCTATACCAAACGGATTAATTATTTTGCTAAGTGAGCAATAAATTAGTCCGATTGGTATATTAGTAGTAAATAAACAGAACAGCGCCCGTAACAAATTTTACATACGATCTCTATTAAAATAGGCTTGGTCTATATTATGGTAGAATATCGGTTCATTACCATAACCTAAAGTAATGTTATTATCAGTGTCACCTACTTTTGTTTCTAGCATGTAAGTCCATTGTTCTATGCCTTTTACTTGCACACCGTAGGTTTTTTTCATAGATTTAGACATATTCAAAGGAATGCTAAAACCAAGACCAATAAAGCTTTCGGTAATACCATTTTCTGCAAATTTAGAGCGTCGGTATTCAATGGCAACATTAGTATCACCAAACCAATGTTTTGACAATATGGTAAAGCCTTTATCGCCCTGCCAATACTCTCCCGCTTTAACTTCAATATCCCAATTATAAGGTTTCACTCTATGTCGATATTTGATTAATTTCATGTTGTGTTTTTTATGGCTATCATTATCTTTATAATCGCTATAAACAAATGAAACGCGATGTGTTTGATCGCTTGATTGCCAACGTGTTTCATTTTGCCAGCCTTTAACGTTATATAAAATTTGGCCTAAAGAAAATTTGGTTGCTGTATTAAAAGGCAGCATAAATGTTTGATGAAATAAGCGGCGATCAATACCTTCTCGCAAACCCCACCAGCGATAGAACCGCGCCCCTTTTTCAAAGTTCTGACTATCGGCAATATTATGAGAAAAATGACGTATATCGATAACACCACCGTTCCACAAAGACATTTGTAAATTACTGCTTAATAATAGTTGATAGTCAAATGCCCCAAATTCTGTCCCTAAATTACTAACTATCCCAGGAGAAAAAATTAAGCGAGGAACAAAGTGAGTTGATGAGATATTTTTTTGGTGCCAAACAGTATTGTCGGCTATCTTTATACTATTAGCTTTTTGCCAGAAGCAGTCAGTCAAGGAAGAAGAGCACAGCTTATTTACTTGGTACACAGGCAAACCATAATTAGTTAATATCATGCTGGCTTGGGTGCTACCTGTGAGTAAATCAATATAATCGGTAACAACCTCAATGGCATCGTATTCATTTCGGTTATATAGGTTATTCTCTAATTTAACCACTAAATGACCATTATTTACGCCAACTGAGACAGACTCGAAACCATGGTCTACTAGTTTATTCGTTAATAATTGCATATGAGCAGCGCTAGGTGTTTCATCTGCTTTATTCGTTAATGGTTTTGAATAATATTCTGTAGGGGAGTTAGAGCTTTGATTATCGCTATTGTTTTTTTGAGCTATCTGGCTTTCTTGCAAAACTTCTTGTTTTTTAATGTCAGGTTGAAGCGATTTATCTTGTGATTCAGGTAAACTTAATGCGTAATCACGACTTGTTGGGCGTTTGTTATCTGAACCGCCAATAGGTATCGTAATTCCTGCGGAAAACCAGGGGCCTTCTTTATAGTGTTCTTTGTCTGATGAATATAATTGGCTAGTAAAATGTGCTTGCCAATTATTGGGTAACCACTGCCATTGTTTTGGCGTTATAAACTTCAGCCCAACACTCACTGCATTGGCATCATATTCACTCACAAGCTGTAAATAATCTAAAGGTTGCCATTCAATAGAGCCAAAGACACCATCCATGTAACCTATTGTATTGTCAGCTTTACCAAGTCCTAAATTAATTCTAGCATTGCCCCAATCATGCAAGCTGAAAGATTTTGAAGCAGTAATATAATAGAATCGATTGTGTACTGCAGCGCCACCAATATCTTGACCACCAACAGCTAGGTCAAACATATTTTTAGGTATAAAAGGAATATTCCACTTCATCGATGCAGATAAATCTCTAAAGTTACCACAATCACTTTCTGTATACATATTACAGCGCCATGTTTGGGTGGAAAATTGGCCAACAAGCTCCAACTGAGGTAATAAGCCAACAGCAAACTTTAAGTCGTCAGCCTTTACAAAACCGCCATCTTTTCCTCTTTCAGAAAAAAAAGTATCACTATAACTAAAGGTGAAATTGCCATAGTCGGTTACAGCAGTATTAGGTGTATTAAGTACGCCTGTAAACCCTTGATTAGAAAATGATGCATCAAGAGGTTCACTACTCGCAGCGTGACAAAAAAAGGGCAGTGAAGTGGCTAATATTGTGCATAATTTAATAAATTTACTTGTCAAAATTTTAAATCCCTTGAGGCATATACCTACGTTATATTGTTTTCTACATAATCAAATAAACGATGAGTAACGATGTACAGTGAAAATGAATGAAATGATACACATAATTATGGCTTATGCCTAGCATATACTTTGTCGCATTGTATGCTTATACAAAATATAAATGCGTGAAGTAGGCTCTAAAAATAACTAAGCATCGCAGAGGGAATAGCGCTAGTAATAATGTATCAGGTACCAACCATGAACGTATAATAACTGCGCATAAAGTAATGCTTTAATGAGGTGAGCTCAGTAATATTCTTCACAAATTTTATAGTGCATACCATAAATTTGACTATGACAAAGGATGCTAGGCTCAGACAAATACACCCTTATTTTTACTCTTTCATGTTAGTGGCGAGCTGGTTTTGCAGGAGAAATAGCGGTGCAAGATGCAAAAACAAAGTTTAAAAGAGTAAGGCAAGTTTATTTATTTTATGTCTTGTCAACAAATTGTATTTATATTCTGTATTAATGCACGATTATTCAACGTATAATTATCCCAATTAAATTTATATCAGTATTAGCTATACAAAATATACACCATAATTAGAAAGGTATTACACTTATGTTTACAAAGTTAACACAGTTACCAGCAGATCCCATTTTAGGTTTATCTGTTAAATTTAAAGCAGATACCAATGTCAATAAAATAGATCTTGGTGCTGGAATTTATAAAGATGAAAACGGCAATACACCCGTTCTAGCTTGTGTAAAGGCAGCTGAAAAGTTCCGTTTAGAAAATGAAAGTAGTAAAGCTTATTTAGGCTCTGCTGGCTCAGCCTTATTTAACGAAAAAATGACATCACTTATTTTAGGTGATCATAAAGTGATTAGTGAAAACCGCATTCGTACCGTATCAACACCTGGTGGTACTGGCGCTTTACGTACTGCGGGCGAATTTATAAAAACCTGCACACCAGACGCTACTATTTGGGTAAGCAACCCCACTTGGGCAAACCATCAAGGTGTTTTTGCAGCAGCGGGCTTAACGGTAAAAACTTACCCATATTACGACTATGAAAACAACACCTTAGACTTTGACGGTATGCTTGCTGCATTAAAGCAAGTATCAAAAGATGATGCCGTGTTATTACATGCTTGCTGTCATAACCCAAGCGGTATGGATTTGACTAAAGAACAATGGCAGGAAGTTGCTAATGTTGCTAAACAGGTTGGTTTTATGCCCGTGGTTGATATGGCTTATCAAGGTTTTGGTCAAGATTTAGATAGCGATGCATACGGCCTACGTTTAATGGCTGATACCGTTGAACAAATGATTATTTGTAGCTCTTGTTCGAAAAACTTTGGCTTGTACCGTGAGCGCATTGGTGCGTGTTCTATTATTGGCAAAAGTGCATTAGCGGCTGATATTATCAACTCGGTATTATTGTCTGTGGTTCGCGTTAACTACTCTATGCCTCCAGCGCATGGTGCTGCTATTGTGGAAACTATTTTAAGCTCAGCAGAACTTACCACGCAGTGGCATGGCGAGTTAAAAGAAATGCGCGACCGTATTAACGGTATGCGTCAACTTTTAGTTGACCAAATAGCAGCTAATGGCGTAACACGGGACTTTAGCTTTATTACCAAACAAAATGGTATGTTCTCTTTCTTAGGTATTGATAAAGCTCAAGTACAGCGTTTACAAGATGAATTTAGCATTTATATTGTTGGCTCAAGTCGCATTAGCCTTGCTGGTATTTCAACTGACAATGTTCAGTACTTAACGCAGTCAATTGCTAAAGTGCTTTAGTGCCATAGGTGGCATGCAAAAGCCCGATGTTATTACCTAACGTCGGGCTTTTTTAATAGCTAACCAATGTTAATCATTAACCAATAATGTTAACCGCTACACAATTTTATTCGCAGTAACAATTACACCATCGGTGTCGGCATAAAGGTAATCACCCTGATTAATGGTAATGCCACCAAATGATAAACTAATACCACGCTCTGCGGATGTCACTGGAATAGCTTTTCTAGCACAAGTTCCTAAAGCATATAAGGCAACAGGAATATCGGTTATTTGAAAAGTATCTCTAATATAACCATTAACAACAATGCCAGCATAATTATTTTGGTAGGCAAACTTCATTAAATTTTCGCCTACGACAGCAAAATATTCTTGGTCTACATCAACCACCACCACTTTACCCGTACCATCTTCATCTCTTAGTAGCTTGATCAAGTCAGTATTATTTTTTTCCAGCTTGATGGTGACTACTTCGCCTTGGCACTTACTTGCGCCACCATAATTATTATAGCCAGTGCCTAATACAGATACCTTCTCGCTATGCTCGTCACAGATATCAGCAGTAAAAAATGTCATAAAATTTTCCTGTTCTTTATTTATATTACGGTATAGGCGACAATTCTAGCATTAAATGAGTGTTTTTAATTAAAATTTGATACTATATATTCAGCAATAATGAATAGTTATACGTTAGGCGTGAAATAATATGAAGGTAGTAACAGGTGTAGTAGGCAACGATATCCATGTGGTCGCGAATCGTTTAATTGAGCTCTCCCTCAATGCCAGAGGATACGAAGTATTTAACTTAGGTGTAAATACGTACTTAGAAGAGTTTTTTGACGCCGCTGTAGAAACCGGCGCTGAAATTTTACTAATATCATCCCTTAATGGTGAAGCAGAAGGCTGGAGTCGGGAAGTTAAGCAACTTAAAGCAAAATATAAAACGTTAGATGATCTGATCATGATGATTGGTGGCAATTTAGTGGTAGGCACCGGTAATGCTGAAGATATTGTACCAAGGTATAAAAACTATGGTTTTGATATTGTTTGCCACCAAGTTGATTTAAACACAGGGCTAGACATGTTAGAAACCTTACTTGAAGAAAGAGGCCTTGAAAATAGCAGCCTCGAAATAAACGCGCTTGAAGATAGCTCGACCAAAGAGAGAGTAAGTTAATGAGTTTGCTGCAAGAAGAAAGAGAAATAATTTTAAGTAATGAGTACGTCGACACCTTTGACTTTGCCGAAGTGGCAGAGTTTGTGAAAAGTGCGAGCAAAGATTTATTTATATCTCATCACTTTAAAAAGAAAAATAAAATGTTAGTGCAGCCACGTGGTGGTTTCCCTACGTATAAAAAGCAATTTGCCTTATATGAATTCTTTGTTGACGCCAATGTGGATGTATTACCACTGACTATTGACTCCAATACACGCTTAAACGATTACGCTACATCAAAAAAAATGCTACGGTTAAGCGAAGAAAACGACATTGACATGCTTAATGGTTACCCTTTAGTGAACCATGGTTATCGTACTACGCGAAAAATGATCACGCACTTTAATAAACCGGTAAGTTTGCGCCATGGTACGCCCGATGCCCGACTATTAATTGAAACAGCCATAGCGTCAGGCATTTTTGAGATAGAAGGAGGGCCAATCACTTACCTTTTACCTTATTCCAAAAACTTTCCTTTAGATAAAGCCTTTTTATATTGGAAATATGTAGAAAGAGTGTGTGCTAATTATTCTAAATTAAATGAACCGATTAATAGAGAGTCATTTGGGCCACTAACAGCGACCTTAGTACCGCCGTCAATTACCATTGTTATTCAATTACTTGAAATGCTACTTTCATTAGAAGAAGGTGTTAAATCTTTTTCAGTGTCATTTGCTCAACAAGGTTCAATGAACCAAGACATAGTTACTGGCGCGGTCTTAAAAAAACTAGCTAAATATTATGCTGCAGAAATAAACTGCAGTGACGCTGCAATTCATTTGGTGTATCACCAATGGATGGGAGCGTTTCCTATGAATAAAGACTACGCAGAGCAGTTAATTAATATGTCGACCGTCATCGCGTCTATGGTCGGAGCAGACAAAATTATTACTAAAACCAGAGAAGAAGCCTCAGGTATACCTACCAAAGAAGCCAATGCAAAAACAGTTGCTAATACCCAGTACACCTTAGGTATTTTAAATGGTTTGCCCAATGTTGTTGATGAAGAAGAAGAAGAAGTGCTAACGCTGCAAGTCAAAGCTATCATGGAGGCAGTTTTTAACGACCCGGCAGACACCTTATGGCGTAAAGTATTCAACTCGATTAAAAACGGCATTATTGACGTACCATTTTCGCCGCATATTATTAACCACAATAATATGATCACCATCAGAGATGCGAAGAAAAATATTAGAATAATAAAAAGGGGGAATGTGCCTATTCCTGATCGCTGTTATGCCTATGATAAAGCGCAATGTGATTTAACCAAAGATACTACCAGTATCGTCAATGATATTATTCACGATATAGGAATTATGCAATGAGCACTTTAGTAAGCAGTAATAACGACAATAGTAAAAATAAAGTTAAAAAAGACAAACTATTAATTGATGTAGGTAGCACTTATTTTAAGCTAAGTACGCCTGCACACATTGAACAACATCTTCGCGATTTTAATAAAGATATTTTAGACGATTTAACCCATAAAGGTGGCAAAACCATAGCAGGGTTTGCCAAAGAAGATGTACATATTTGTTCTTCTGCTAACGGCGGCTTAACCACGCTTATTATTGGTATTACCCATACCTTTTCAATAAAATATGCCACCAATATTGCCTTTAATTCAGGTATTAATATTATTGATACCGTCTTATTGCAAAATATTGAAGATTACTCTCTGCCGAGCGATCTAATAGATGTAGTTATTATTGTTGGTGGTATTAACTCAAACGGCAATGTTTTCACTAACAGCTTATACAACTACTTAGCACAACTAAACTATTCAAATATTGTATTTGTCGGTAATGAGCTTGATGCTCCAGCTATAAAAGATAACATCAAAGCGGTTGAAGTATTACCCAATATCATTGACGACAGGCTACATATTGTTGAAGAACATTTACGGGAATACTTAACCAACCTTTATCAAAAAGATATTGAAGGAAAAGAAGATATTAAGCACTTGTACAACATTACTTCAAATCAAATATTTCCCACACCTTATATAGTGAATAAAACCTTGCCACTTATTAATGCAAAATTTTCAGTGGTAAACCCATTCATTTTACTTGATATTGGTGGTGCAACAACTGATATTCATTATTCAAAAGACTTGGTTGACGACAACATAGTCACTGAAAATGAATACGACAGACTCGTCTTTAAAAAGTTGGGTGTGTATAAATCAAAACAATCATTAATTTTTGCGGCAAAAAATAATGAATTTGTTTACGAACTACTAATGCATTTAAAAGTAACAGAAAATATTTTTGAAGAGCAAAGTACTAAAGCAACCAAAATTTTAATGCAGTTAGCTATATTTTTGGTGCTATGTAAAATGTCACATTATCGAACTGCCTATATAAACTTAAAGCTACTTGCTATCAACTCAATTGTGCTAACCGGCGGTATTACTAAAGTGCTATCAAACGATGAAATTGAAGATATTATTGCATTTTTCTATAAAAAAATCCTTAACTCGGCACATAAGCCAGTGACCGTACTTGATACTAATTACGATATTTGGACACTTGGAGCTATCGATGCATAACAGACAAACAACAAGTTTCAACGAAGGAAAACTATTATGTCAATAAACTGTATTAGAACCCTGCTTGAAGGTGCAGTGCAGGGACATAGCGATAAAACGGCCATTGTTTATAACGAGCAAAGCATAACTTACGCTGAACTATTTACTAAGGTAAACCAAGTTGCTTTTTATTTAAATGAATTAGACTTACCAAAAGATTCGCGCATTGGGCTTTACTCTAATAAAGGTATTGAACAGGTTATTGCCATATTAGCAATTTTATCTACTGACTATATTTTAGTGCCATTAACGACTTTGTTAAAATCAGAACAAGTTAAATACATTATTAACGACTGCGACATTAAGTGCCTAATAACCGACCAGCTTCAGCTTGAAAACATTAAAGAAATTAACTTTAACGGCCATGTTATTTCATATCAAACAGCCAATAAAAGTATTGCGTCATTTGAAGAGATTTTTAAATATTATAACAAGCCTTATACCTGTGAAATTAACGGCCATAGTAATGCTGTAATTACCTATTCTTTTGGTGTGTCGGGTACGCCTAAAGGCATTGTTATTTCGCACCGTAATTTAATAGATTCTGCTCGCGTGGTTTCACAATATTTGCATTTAGAGCACGAAGACGTCATCTCAGGCGTACTAATTTTCAATTTGGATTACGGGTTAAATCAAATATTTTGTACGCTTTATAAAAAGGCAACGTTAGCATTACACCGATTTATTTTACCGGAAGATTTCTTTAACCATATCATAAACGATAAAGTCACCGTTTTACCCCTGATGCCGGTCAATATTTCACAAATGTTTGACGAAGATCTGCATAGAGTGCCCAGTGCAGCGCTTTTTTCTAGCGTTAAAACCATTACCTCGTCAGGTGGCAATGTTACTTTAAAAATGATCAAAGACTGTAAAAACACCTTCCAACAAGCTGATTTTTATTCAATGCATGGTCTTACAGAAGCATTTCGCTCTACTTACCTTGACCCAGCGCAAGTGCAAATTAGGCCTGATTCAATTGGTAAAGCGATTGCCGATGTAGAACTCTATGTTATTAATGAGGCAGGCCAAGAATGTGGCGTGCGTGAAGTCGGAGAGCTAATTCATCGCGGTGGTTATATTTATCGTGGCTTTTGGAATGCGCCAGAGCAAAACGCCGAACGTTTTAAATCGGTGCAAATTTTAAAAGACGTAATTAACCTTGAAGGGCAATTAACCGACGAACTAGTTGTTGCCTCAGGAGATTACGTATATAAAGACGAAGAAGGTTATTTGTACTTTGTGTCAAGGCGAGATGACATGATTAAAACACGTGGCTTTAGAGTGTCTCCTTTTGAAATTGAATCAGTTGTCGCCAAAAATATGCCATTAATTGAACAATGCGCGGTATTTGGTATTGATAATGAGCTGATTGAAGAAGAAATAGTCATGGTTTATTCAGCTTTAAACGAAATAAGCGAAGAAGAAATATTATTCGAGCTGAAAAAGCATTTAGCCTCTTACATGATACCCAGTAAAATAGTGTACAAAAAGTCACTCCCGTTAGTGCAAAGTGATAAAAACCAAATCAATAAAGAAGCCCTTAAAAAAAGCTTACTCTCTGTTAGCTAACTGCCAGCACCCTCTATACCAAATTGATTAAGTTACTAAAAAGCTTAATCAATTTGCTGTTGCCTTACAAAAATATTGATACAAACGAATACCTAGACATAATCGCACTTATAACATATTCTAAAACTAGCGCATATAAGTTTGGTATTATTAATTAGCGGCTAAAGTACCCACTATTTCTCATCACGATACAATAATTTAGAGACATTTTCTGTGATCAAAAACACTAAGAACATGACCATTAAGCAGCATTTAATAATAGGCTTCTCTGCTATTAGTGCCATTTTATTTGCTGCTGTATTCACCACCTTAATTTTGACCAATACGATCAACAATACCAGCCAAGAAATTGTTGAAGAGCGCATTCCGTCAGCTGACAAAAGTACGCAAATGGTCACTCAAATCAATGCCTCTTTAGCGGTGCTTGGCGGTTGGTTATTAACGGGCGATGAAACGTTTAAAGCAGACAGAAGCGCTATCTGGGAAGAAATTGATTTAACCAGTACACAAATGGACATGTTAGCGACCCGGTGGCAATCGGCAGACAGTACTGAAAAGTGGAATAAAGCAAAGCATTTTTTAGCACAATTTAAACAGGTACAACAACAGGTTGAAGACATAGGGCATACCCTAGATGAAAAGCCCGCCAATAAAATTTTAATAGAACAAGCTAACCCAATAAAAGCCGAAATGTTTAGCTTAATATCATCTATGATAAACGCTGAAAAAAACCATGTTCCCAATAGCATGAATAAAGCAGCAATATTAACTGCGCTGCGAGCTTCAACTGGGTATGGTGGTATGGTACATCATTTTAAAAACTACCTTTTACGTGGCACAGCAGTAACGAAAGCGGCGTTTGATGCATCAGTTAATAAGTCACGGGCATTGCTTGAGCAATATTCAGGTTACCCAATGAGTGATGACGAACTCATAGCAATAGATACTATTAATCAAGTCATTGCTATTTATGTCAACAATATTACCCTTATTAATCAAAGTAACAGTAACTCGCCTGAAGTAATAGATAAACAAGTAAAAGTTGATGAAAATATACTGGTTGGCGCGTTAACGTTTCTCGACAATGTTAATGCTTCAAAAAGGCTAGGTAAGCAACAAATCGCCTCCAAAATTCGCATTTTGTTAGGGTATAACGGCTTTATTCATCATTTTAAAAACTACCTTTTACGTAAAGCACAGAGCAGAAAAGAACGTGCAGAGCAAAGCCTAAATGAAGTTGAGAAAGTAATAGATTTATACCGACTTCATGCACTAACCCCCAGAGAAAACTCAGCACTATTAGATTTAGACAGGGTGCTTGGCGCATACCGTCATGCATTAGCTGAGGCCGCTAGGCTTGTTGCTATAGGCGCCGATGCTAAACAAATTGACATCAAGGTTAAAGTTGACGACCAGCCCGCATTAAAAGCCTTGGCCTTTATTGATAAATCAATTACCAAAGCACTGGATGACCCTGAAGAAGCCACAAAGCTTAAATCAGCAACATTATACGACCGTGCACGGCTTTTAGGTGCAATGTCTGATTTTAGAAACACGTTAAGTGCCACCTTTAGTGAATTACAAGCTTTTCTTATTACCGGACAAGAAAGCCATTACCAGTTATTTCAACAGCATTGGCGTGCTAATACGCAATGGTTTTTAATGTTAGAGAGCATGCAATACCTACTATTAGATGACCAAGCCAA
The DNA here is from genome assembly GCF_056238625.1 of Colwellia sp. F1. Classification (NCBI taxonomy): domain Bacteria; kingdom Pseudomonadati; phylum Pseudomonadota; class Gammaproteobacteria; order Alteromonadales; family Colwelliaceae; genus Colwellia; species Colwellia sp. F1. The sequence goes on along the minus strand of NZ_JBWDLI010000005.1, from coordinate 58,948 downwards.
AGCTTTTGAGTCACTAGCTAAAGCTCGTGCTGTTTTTGCCCCTTTATCAGAAGAAATGTTTACTATTCGCCGCTCTGCACAGTGGAATATGGCTAATTACTTAATGACAACCAAAGCCGCACCTTTAACAGAGAAAATATTAGGGCTGCTTGCGGGTGAGCGTAATGAGGAAGGTGTACGTGAAGGTGGTCTAGTGGGCAATGAACGTGAACAATTAGTCAGTATGAGTGATGATAATGCTAGCTCAATTACGCAACTGGTTACTATGCAGTGGCTATTATTATTTGCTGGCTTAGCTACCGCCTTTATTATAGGTAAAAAAACCGAAAAACAAATTACAGCGCCACTAAAAGAAATCACCCAAGCAATGGCGGCTATTGCCTCGGGTGATGCCAATATAGCCATTAAAGATACTGGGCAAACAGGAGAAATTGGCGCTTTAACTAAAGCTGCCAGTGTTTTCCAGCAAGCGAATATGAAAACAGAAGATGAAAACTGGAAAAAAACGCAAATAGCGCATGCGTCAGAAAAAGCACAGCAAGCTGACTCTTTAGTTGATTTTTGTCGAGAGGTTATAGATACGCTCACGCCACTTGTTAAAGGCGCTGTCGGGGTTTTTTACGTTTATAACACGGATACTCAGTTGTTAGAAATGGAAGCGAGCTATAGTTTTGTAAACAGAAAAAGCAACAAAACAAGCTTCAAGCTAAGAGAAGGTATTATTGGCCAAGCTGCGTATGAGCAACAAAATATCATTCTTTCGCCAGTACCTGAAAACTTTATTAATATCAGCTCTGCACTGGGAGAGTCAACGCCTGCTACCTTAATAGTAGTGCCTGTTTTGTATCGAAGTAATTTATTAGGCGTAATTGAAATCGCCAGCTTTTCTCCCTTATCAAAACTAAACCAAGAACTATTAGAAGAAATAATGCCAACCATGGCATTAAGTTTAGAAAAACTCAACCAAGTCATAAATGCTAATACATTACTTGAAGAAACCAAACGTCAAGCAGAGCAATTAAAAGCCTCTGCAGAAGAGTTAAATGCCTCTTCCGAAGAGTTAAGGGCCTCAGAGGAAGAGCTACGCGTTATTAATGAAGAGCTTGTTGAAAATGCGCGTGGTTTAGAAATTAAAACACAAGAGCTTGAGCAAGCTCAAATTAAGCAAGCAGAAATAAACGACGAACTATCAAAGCACAATGAAGCGATGACTGTTCAGCAGCAGGCACTGGAAAAAGCACTGTCTGATAACCAGCGCCAAACTGAAGAAATTAAAGAATCTAGCCGCTATAAATCTGAATTTCTAGCCAATATGTCCCATGAGTTAAGAACCCCGCTCAATAGCTTATTAATTTTGTCAAAATCACTGGCAGATAATGAAGACGGTGATCTAAATGAAGACAATGTAGAAGCAGCAGAAATTATTTATGAAAGTGGTACGTCTTTATTGCAGCGTATTAATGAAATTTTAGACTTATCTAAAGTGGAATCAGGCAATATGCAAGTGAATACTAGTACGGTTCAATTCAGTGAGATCAGCCATGGTATTAAGCGGTCATTTAGTCATGTTGCCGCAGAAAAGCAACTTGATTTCGCTGTGGTATTAGCAGAAAACTTGCCAGCAAGCATCACATCAGATGCCGATAAACTCATGCAAATTTTAGATAATTTAATTGTTAATGCAATTAAGTTCACCAAACAAGGCAGGGTGACGCTCTCAATTAAAATCCCCACGAGCTTACCGGACGAAGTAGGGGCAAATATAAGAGCCCCCATTCAGTTTGCTATTATTGATACCGGCATTGGAATTAAAGCAGATCAAATAGAAACCATTTTTGAACCCTTCCGCCAAGCTGACGGCTCAACAAGTCGGCAATATGGTGGTACGGGCTTAGGGCTTTCGATTTCTAAAAAATTTGCAGAGCTGCTTGGTGGTGTGATTTGCATTGAAAGCGAAGAAGGAAAGGGGAGTGTATTTAGCCTTTATTTACCCAGTAAGATAAACCCCGAACAAGAAGACGATACCAAGAAAACATCGAATAATGCTGAAGCTGAATATGATAAAACACTAGACTTTTACAATAATAACAACAAAAACAATAACGATATTGAAAGTACAAGCGACAATGTTAGCGAACACAAAGCTGAAAAAACCAACGATAACGCAAATGAAAATGAGTTAGTTGCATTACCTGAAGACAACCGAACACTCGCTGAAATACCCCCATTTATTGCCGATGACAGAGCAGCCTTAGCGAACAATGAACAAGTTGTTTTAGTGGTGGAAGATGACCCATATTTCGCCAAGATACTAGTTAAACGTATTCAACAACAAGACTTTAAAGCAATTGCTACCGACAATCCATTTGATGCCCTGTGTTTGGCACAATTACTACACCCCATGGGTATAGTGCTTGATGTTGAACTACCCCAAATGGATGGCATTGAAGTTTATAAACAGTTAAAAAATATTGCTAAAACAAACAATATCCCTATTCACTTTATGTCAGCTTCTAATGCTGAATTAAGAGCGAAAGCGGTAGGGAGTGAGCATTACTTTACTAAACCAGTCACCAAAGAGCAGATAGATGAAGCAATTAAGGGGTTTTCTATTAATTGTGACAATGAACTACAAAGCGTATTAGTGATTGATAGTGACGCACAAACACGTCGCTTTGCCTGTGAGCAGTTTAATTTAAAAGCTGGCATAGAAGTTTTTCAAGCAGCGACCGGTGCAGCCGCATTAGCGCAGTTACAGCAACATAGTATTGACTGTATCATTTTAGAGCTAAACTTACCTGATGTTGAAGGCACAGATTTACTTGAAAAAATAAAAGCATTACCAGGTATTACCATGCCGCAAGTTGTGATTTACTCTTCGAAAAACTTATCAGAAGAGGAAATAAGGCATTTAAGACAATTTACCGACAGTTTAATTTTAAAAGACGGTAGCTTTACTGAACGATTGCAAGATGAAGTTATGCTGTTTCTAGACAGCGTTAAAGCTAATCAAGATGGCGTATCAGATTCATCAACACCAGGTCTACCAACCAATACCAAGTCTGAAAAGCTGACACAATATAATTATTCATCCTCCGCTAGCGCTGAAAATGATTTAATCGGTAAAACGGTGCTCGTAGTTGACGATGACATGAGAAATACTTTCGCATTATCAAGAGCCTTAAGTGATAAAGGGTTGAAAGTGTTAATGGCTAAAGATGGTGCACAAAGCTTAGCTATGTTAGAAAAAAATCCACAGATTGATATTATATTAATGGACACTATGATGCCAGGTATGGACGGTAATGAAGCAACAAAAATTATTCGAAGCCAAACAAACGGTAAAAACCTCCCTATCTTAATGGTTACCGCCAAAGCAATGAAAGGGGATAAAAAAATGAGTATGGCGGCAGGGGCGAGTGATTATTTATCTAAGCCTATTGATATGGATAAATTACTGTCGATGATGAGGGCTTGGTTATAAATGCCAGAATCACTAATGTTGAGTAATACAGAAGAGGTAGAAATAGATCTATTTCTTCAAGCGGTAAAACGCTGCTACGGGTACGACTATCAAGATTATGTGCGTACCTCGTTAAAACGGCGCTTACGGTTACTAAAAAATAATAGCCAGGTTAATTCAATCAGCGACTTGATCCCTAAGGTGATTCACGAAGAAGGTTTTTTGAAAAAAGTCATTGATGGCTTATCGGTTACTGTCACTGAAATGTTTCGAGACCCTGAGTTTTTTCAAGATATACGTACCTATATTCTCCCAGCACTGAAATCCTATCCACAACTTAATATATGGGTAGCCGGTTGTGCAACAGGCGAAGAAGTTTATTCATTAGCCATACTGTTACATGAAGAAGGCTTATTAAGACGTTCAACTATTTATGCAACCGATATAAGCACAAAAAATTTAGCTATTGCCAAAAGCGGTATATTTGCCTTAGAGCATGTGCCTGCTTACACACGAAACTATCAGGCAATGGGCGGTAAAGGCTCGTTTTCTGACTACTATCATGCTCGCTATTCTCGTGCAAAACTACCGCAATATATTCTGGACCCTATTGTTTTTACTGAACATAACTTAGCCACCGACAATGTTTTTGGCGAAATGCAATTAGTGTTATGCAGAAATGTGTTAATTTACTTTAATCAAACTTTGCAAAATCGTGCCATTTCTTTGTTTTATAAAAGCTTAGTGCGACGGGGGTTTCTTTGTTTAGGCACTAAAGAGTCATTACGATCTTTTGATCAAAAAGATAAACTTGACGTTATTTCGCAAAAAAATAAAATTTATCATAAGCTGTTATCGGCGACAAGTTAAAGTAAAGGGGGATAACATGAGTCCTTATCAAGCGGTAATTATCGGCTGCTCTGCTGGCGGTGTTAACGCACTTTGTCAAATATTGTCTAAACTACCGAAAGCATTTCCGCTCCCTATTATTATTGTCTCTCATCAGTTTCCTCATATGGAAAGTTTATTATCCAGTGTCTTGGCTCATCATTGTGAATTAATAGTACAAGATGCTGAAGAAAATGTGTTACCTAGCCCCTCAAATGTCTATACAGCACCGGCTAATTATCATTTATTGATTGATGATAACGGTACTTTTGCACTCAATGTTGACCCTAAAGTGTGTTTTTCTCGTCCGTCGTTAGATGTTTCTTTTGAAACCGCCGCTGAATATTATCGAGAAAAATTAATTACTATTATTTTAACTGGAGCTAACTCAGATGGCACGCAAGGTGCTAAAATGGTGAAAAACTATGGGGGATTGGTTATTGCACAAAGCCTTGAAACAGCCGAGGCAAAAACAATGCCTGAAAGCGTTATTTTAGCCGGCTATGCTGATTATATTACCCCCCTGCATGCTATTTCAGCCAAGTTGTTAGAGCTGATTAACTGGAAGTCTAAATGAAGAAAGAAAACAAGCCAAAAATACTTATTGTCGATGATATCTTGGCCAACTTAATAGCCTTAAAGTTATTGTTAAAAAAAGTTGATGCTGAGGTGATTAAAGCTAATTCAGGTGCAGAGGCTTTACAGCTCACCCTAGAGCATGAATTTGCGCTAGTGTTATTAGACGCTCACATGCCAGATATGGACGGCTATGAAACAGCTGAAATATTAGGATCAACGGAAGGTACTCAAAACATTCCTATTATCTTTGTAACTGCCGCCTATAAAGATGAAATACACCGCTTAAAAAGTTATAAAGTAGGCGCAGTCGACTACTTACAAAAGCCGATAGAAGACCGTATTTTAGTGTCTAAAGTCAATGTGTTTTTAGAGCTGTATAATCAGCGAGCCCAGCTAGAATCACTAACAAATAATCTTGAACTAGTGGTACAAGCGCGCACAGAAGAGTTACGGAGAACCAATAAAATAGCAAGTATTGGCGGGTGGAAGCTTAGCCTTGACTTTCAATCTGTGCTGTTATCAGAGCAAGCACTAGAAATTCTAAATATTAGTCAATATTTACCAGAGCAAAAAATACCGATAGATGAATTTCTTAAAAAGATTTACCAAGAAGACCGAGAAGCAGCAATGTTAGCCTTTAATAAGGCGTTTAAACAACCAGCGCATGAAATCGCTTTTGAATTTAGGTTTATTGGTCATGACGAACAACTACGTACTGCTAATATCATCATTAACGCATTAGAAGATCAAGATAAAACTATTTCATTTGTTGGCGCAATACAAGACATAACAGAGCGAAAGAAAGTTGAGCATACAGTACAGCGAATGGCGCGGTATGATGCGTTAACACAATTACCTAATCGTTACTTATTTAACGACCGCTTAGAAGTGGCTTTTGCTACATCTAAAAGGTTAAAAACAAAAGTGTACTTACTGTTAATTGACCTTGATTACTTCAAAGAGGTTAATGATAGTCTAGGACACCCAATTGGAGATTTATTACTAAAAAAAGTTGCCTCGCGTTTACTTGCTTGTGTGAGGGATAGCGACACAGTTGCGAGGCTAGGCGGAGATGAATTTGCTATTATTGGTGTTGAAACTCACACAACATTGCTGATTAATACCCTAGCAAAGCGTTGCTTAGCAGCGTTAGCTAAACCCTTTAAGCTTGAAGGACACACGGTTAAAATTTCCGGCAGTGTTGGTATTGCTTTGTTTCCTGATGATGGTGTTACTCAAGAAGAAGTAATGAAATGTGCAGACTTAGCCTTGTACCAGTCAAAAGAAATAGGCCGAAACAACTATCATTTTTATAATGTTGCCATGCAAGAAACGGTTAAGCACAAAATCACAACACAAGAGCAACTGGCGAATGCTATTGAGAATAAGCAATTTACCCTTTACTACCAACCGCAAATAGATCTTAAATCATTTAAGGTCGTAGGGGTAGAAGCTTTAGTTCGTTGGAACCACCCAGATAAAGGTATTATCGCCGCAGAAAACTTCATTTCTTTAGCTGAAGAAACGGGCCTGATTATTCCGCTGGGAGAGTTAATTTTTGAGTTGGCGAAAACACAGATTAATGCTTGGCGCAAAGCGGGCGTATGTGATTTTAAAATTGCCGTTAATTTATCACTAAACCAGATAAACCATAGTGATTTTACCGCGATGATTAGCAATGTTATATCAAGCCTATCATCAGGGGCAGCAGGCCTTGGCTTAGAGCTCCCAGAAACATTGATAGACACAGATTCAGCGAAAAAAGAAGCGGTGCTTGAGTTATTAAAAAGCCAAGGTTTATCATTGGTCGTTGACAGTTTTGATACCAGTTTTTCCACAATAATGACGCTTAAACAATTTTCAGCGGAATTTTTAAAAATTGGCCGTAAATTGCTTGAAAATGTGAGTCATGATGTTGTTGCTGCTAAAATATTCCAATCAATAATTGAGCTTGCACATACCTTAAACATGAAAGCCGTTGCAGAGGGCGTTGAAACACCAGAGCAGTTAGATTACTTACGTCAGCACAATTGTGATATTGCCCAAGGTTTTTTATATAGTGCTCCCGTTCCTGCAGCAGATTTTGTTCGTTGGTTGGCAAAATATGAAGCGGGTAATGGCTAGTTAGTTTTCTAAATACTTAATGGAAATAGCAAACAAGAGGCGACGAAGCTGAATTTAATAGGATGTAAATAGTGACTAAAATAATACCAATGTCACTAAGTTATTGCCCATTTTGTGCTGGTTAAACGACGCCATGGCGTCGTTGCTCTCAAATAAGCGCATTGCTTACATGGATAATAGTAGATACTTAGGTTATGTCTGGAACCAATAACCTATGCCCTGAAATATTTTTCCTAGGCTCAACAAGATCACACACTTAATAAAACAGGTATCAATGGTATAACATTGCTGTAATTAGACGTACCAATAAATCATAAAAAAATGACAGGCAGCGCCAGCTAACACAAATAAATGCCAAACCGCATGGGTGAAAGGGACTTGCTTTTGTACATAGAAAAATACACCAGCAACATAAACTAAACCACCTACAAGCAGTAAGGTTAATGCTTCATTGGGGAGTACTTGGTATAATTCATCTAGAATTGTAAACGAGATCCCTCCCATACCAAGGTAGGTTGCTAACGATATTTTTTGGTATTTATGGCCTAATTTAATTTTAAAAAATATACCGGCAAATGCAATCGACCATATCACCACCATAAAAGTATAACCTAGTGTACCCGGTATGCTTAGCAATAATAATGGCGTGTAAGTACCGGCAATAAGAATATATATTGCACAATGGTCAAGTAGCTTAAATATTTGTTTGTTCCGCTGGCCTGTTACGCCATGATAAAAAGCAGAAGCAAGAAAAAGTGCTAGCAAGCTTACACCATAAATACTAAAACTAATAACGCGTATTAGCTTATTATTCGCTGAAAAATCTACCGAGCTATGCACAGCATTTGTTTCACCGAGTAATAAAAAAAGCGCGAGAATACTCAACAAAACTCCCAAACCATGGCTTAGAGTGTTTGCTCGCTCCTCATTTTTGCTATAGCTTGAGCTGCGCGTTTTATCAGTCATAATGGCTAAGTCGGTATAACACAGTTAACACTTAGCAAAGAATAGGAAAATATAGCGCGACTAAGGTTATTTATAAAACCTATAATGCTAATTCTATCACCATCTCTTTTAATTCACCTTTAGAAATAGAATTATTGTGATCCTTGTCAAAACGATTAAAAATAGACTCACACATATTTATGCCTTTATCCTGTAATAGCACATCAATAAGCTCAACGAATTCAGAGCGGCTAATCACACCGTCATTATCTTCATCAAACACTTCAAATAGTTCATCCACCCACTGGTTCAGTTCCATGAGCATTCCTTAGGTCATTTAGAGGGAAATCAATACATATGAAACTAAACTGTATCTTTTATTCATGCATTTGGGAATGGCTATTTATAAATATTTACACATTACAATAAATTAAAAAATTTACTAGCGTGGTTAGCTTAGGTAACATAGTGAGATGATTTAGTTGTAAATTAAATGTTATTACTCCTTGCTTGTGTTATCAAGCTTCATAACCTGCTTAACACTTAACACTTAACACTTAACACTTAACACTTAACACTTAACACTTAACACTTAACACTTAACACTTAACACTTAACACTTAACACTTAGATAGCGACATAATAATAAACAACATGGAACAATAAAATGATTAATAAATGCAAAGCTATACTGCTAACTGCTTTGCTTGCGAGCTGTTTTTTTTATAGCTCGGTAGCCGATAGCAGCGTGCAACAACTTACCCTTGAAAACTGTCATGTTGACGGCATTAGAGCACAGGTAAAGTGTGGCAACTTATCAGTACCAGAAAACTACCAGCAAAGTGACGGCAAAAACATTAATATTAACTTTGTGGTACTACCGGCAATAGACAATAGCGAGAAGCACAGCCCGTTAATGTTTTTAGCAGGCGGCCCAGGACAGGCTGCGGCAGAGCTAGCTTCAACGTTACATGCTGTTTTTAATGAAGTACGTAAAACACGAGATCTCATTTTAATTGATCAACGAGGTACAGGTCAGTCGCATCCACTGCAATGTGAAGAGGCGGTTGAACAAGATATTTACGCGCTCACACCAGAAGACCTTTCGGCACAAGACATTAACGATTGTCTTGCAAGCTTTACGGGTGACCTAAGTCAGTACAATAGCGAAAATGCCATTCGTGATTTTGATGCAATACGGGCTGCGTTAGGGCACGAAAAAATTAATATCTATGGTGGTTCATACGGGACGCGTGCTGGCTTAGTGTATATGCGTATGTTCCCGGAATCTCTACGTAGTGTTGTACTTGACAGTGTTGGCCCAATAGAAGTACCGATAGGTTTATTTGGGCAAAGTACAGCAAGATCGTTTAAGTTATTATTGGAACATTGTAGAAAGGAAGTAAGTTGTCAAAGGGCATACCCCGATCTTGAGCAAGAATTTCATACACTCGTAGCACGTTTGAAACAAGCTCCAGCACAAGTCACCATAGTGCATCCGCGCTTAGGAACTCCGACCCAATTTGTCATTAGTGCAGCAAAATTGTTAGGTACAATACGCATGCAACTTTACTCTGTTGCCACACGTGCATTGGTACCACTGGTTATTCATCAAGCTTATTTAGGTAACTATATGCCACTTGCTGGCTTGGTTGCACAATCAGAAGGCGGGCAAGGCATTTACCTTGGCTTATTATTTAATATTACTTGTAATGAAGATTTTCCAAAAATATCAGCAGCAGACTTTGCACACGACGCAAACAATAGCTTTGGCGCGGGCGACAGCCACTTTGGTTTTAAAATGGTTTGCCCGCTTTGGCCACAATACCGCCCCAGTGAAGCGTTTTACCAACCGGTAACTGCCGATATCCCCACACTTATTTTATCAGGAAACTTAGATCCTGTTACCCCTCCTAGTAATGGTGAGTATAGCGCTAAATCACTTCCGAATAATCACCACATTGTGGTTGAAAATGCAGCACATACAGTTGCAATGAGCACTTGTGCCAGTGATATTATTAATGAATTTCTTATAACACTTGCGCCTAAAGCATTAGACGAGTCGTGTTTACAAGATATACCAGAAGAAACCTTTATGACAAACTTAAATGGTGGTGTTTTAGTTGATGAAACAAGCAGCCAAACAACGCCAGCAAAAGTGCAAGGAAGCGAAGACTAATGATAGAAGTTAATAATTTGCGTAAAACATTTGGTAGCACTAAAAAAACTCTGTTTAAAAGTGTTAATAAAAGCAAAGAACAGCGCCCAGTTATTGCCTTAGACGGCTTATCTTTTACCGCAAATGACGGTGAAATTACCGGCATTTTAGGACCGAACGGGGCAGGGAAAACAACCTGTTTACGTACCCTATATGGCTTATTAAAAGCAGACGAAGGCAGCGCTATCATTGATGGGATTAGCATAGAGAAAAATCCACTTGAGGCAAGATCACGCTTGGGAATATTTCCAGATAAATTCGGTTTGTACGAACGCTTAACAGCTTATGAGCAAATCGACTATTTTGCTAGTATTCATGGTTTACACGGGCAAGCAAAACATCAAGCGATTGAAACGGTTATTAATGATTTAGACATGGCAGAGCTAGCGCACAGAAAAACTTTAGGTTTCTCACAAGGACAACGTATGAAAGTAACCTTAGCACAAGCTTTGGTGCATCAACCCAAAAACTTTGTACTAGATGAGCCAACACGCGGTTTAGATGTAATGAGTACCCGAGTATTAAGAAACTATTTAGCGCGCTTTAAAGCAAAAGGACATTGTATTTTGTTTTCCTCCCATGTAATGCAAGAAGTCGCGGCCTTATGTGATCGGGTCATTATTGTTGCCAACGGCAAGCTTGCCGCACAAGGCACACCCGCTGAGTTATGTGAGCTAGCAGGAGAAACACAATTAGAAGAAGCCTTTGTTAAAATAATTGGCTCTGATGAAGGAGTCGCCGCATGATCCAATTTAAAGCGTTATTGTCGAAAGAGCTAAAAGAGGCATTTAGAGACCGACGAGCCATTATGATGGCCATGATGATGGCGATGATGGCGCCAGTGATGATTTTTGCTATGTCAAAGGTCATGATAAAAGAAGCCGTGGAAACGCCTGCTATTTACATTAAAATAACAGGCAAAGAATACGCTCCTAAACTGGTTAAAGCCTTAAGTGATGACAATATCCACCTGTTTAGCGATGTGTCAAAAGATAAACAAGGTATTTGGGATGATCGTAACCTCAGGTTAACAATTCCAGCAAGCTTTAACCAAGACATGCTAGCAGGCAAAACCATTGACCTTTACTTAAGCGCAGACTACAGCGAAAAAGCCAATATGTCACCGATTCGCCGTATTAAATATGCAATTAATCACTACGCACAAGCCATTGGTTATAAACGTTTACTTGTGCGAGGCATTGATGTGCGCTTGTTGCAACCAATAAAAATTATAGAGCAAGATACCTCATTACCCAACTCCAATGCCATGATTATATCAATGATGCTAGGCTTGTATTTATTAATGGCTGCATTTATGTCGGGCTTACCCGTTGCTATTGACGCTAGCGCAGGTGAACGTGAGAGAAATGTACTCGAAATGTTGTTATGCCAACCGGTGAGTACTGTTAAAATTATTTCGGCTAAACTTTGCTGTGCAAGTATTATTGCCTGTATTGGCGTGTTATTAACCTTAGGGCTAACCTCATTTTCTGTTGGCTTTATCGACCTTACCAAAATTGGTGCCAGTTTTAGTTTAGACTTTTTCACTGTTATCGCCTTGTTGTTACTGCTGTTGCCTATTTGTTTTTTTGCTTCCGCGTTACAGCTTTTTGTCGCCTTTGGCTCTAAAAACTTTAAAGAAGCACAGTCGATGGTATCAATGATTATTATGCTACCAGCTATGGTACCAGTCATCATGATGTTTGTTGACGACAAACCAAAATGGCTTAATTGGTTCCCTATTTCAGGGCAGTCATTAATTATGGAAGACCTGTTTAAAGGCTTACCTGTTTCATGGGCTCTGCTAGGTTTTACCGGGTTAGTGACCGTAAGTATCACAGTGCTTTTAGTGTTACTAATGGCGAAAAAGCTACGCTCTGAAAAAGTAGTTTTAGCCTTGAGTTAAGCGCGTTATGCTTGTTCTTACCACAGTCATACCGCTTTATTTTAAGGCTTTTAGCTCATTCGTTATTAATCGAGTGTGAAACAAGAGAAAATGCGCTAAAACGTCGTGTACATTTTACGCTTATTCAGGCAAAATACTTGGCATTATTTTTAGTACTTTTTTTAGTAATTTAATTGCATAGCATTTTTAATTATATGATTAACAATGTAGCCAAAACATGCAGCCCATCAGGCTTGCTTATTTGAGGAAAAAACATGTTTACACGTGATATGAATATTGCCGATTTTGATCCAGAACTATCCCAAGCAATGAGCAATGAAGTTGTTCGCCAAGAAGAGCATATTGAACTTATTGCTTCTGAAAATTACTGTAGTCCACGTGTACTTGAAGCACAAGGATCACAATTAACAAATAAATACGCAGAAGGTTACCCTGGCAAGCGTTATTACGGTGGTTGTGAATATGTTGATATCGCTGAGCAATTGGCCATTGACCGCGCAAAAGAATTATTTGGCGCAACTTATGCCAATGTACAACCTCATGCTGGCTCGCAAGCGAATGCTGCTGTTTTTCAAGCATTAGTGACGCCAGGCGGCAAAGTATTAGGCATGAGCTTAGCGCATGGGGGGCATTTAACCCATGGTGCTAGTGTTAACTTTTCAGGTAAATCTTATGAAGCAATTCAATACGGTTTACACCCAGACACTGGCGACATTGATTATGAAGAACTAGAGCGTCTAGCGCTTGAACATAAGCCAGAAATGATCATCGGTGGCTTCTCTGCCTTCTCAGGTGTTGTTGACTGGGCACGTATGCGTAAAATTGCCGACTCAATTGGTGCTTACTTCTTCGTTGATATGGCGCATGTTGCTGGCCTTGTTGCTGCCGGCCTTTATCCAAACCCAGTACCTCATGCACATGTTGTTTCTACTACAACGCATAAAACCTTAGCTGGGCCACGTGGCGGTTTAATTGTTTCTGCTTGTGACGATGAAGCTATTTACAAAAAATTAAACAGTGCTGTTTTCCCTGGTGGTCAAGGTGGCCCATTAATGCATGTTATTGCGGCTAAAGCTGTGGCATTTAAAGAAGCATTAGCGCCAGAATTTAAAGCATACCAACAAAGTGTACTTGATAATGCCAAAACGATGGTGGCGGTATTACAAGAACGTGGTTATAAAGTGGTATCAAATGGTACTGAAAACCACTTGTTATTGCTTGATTTAATCGATAAAGATATCACAGGTAAAGATGCCGACGCTGCTTTAGGTAAAGCGCACATCACAGTGAATAAAAACTCTGTACCAAACGATCCGCGTTCTCCCTTTGTAACGTCTGGCTTACGTCTTGGTACACCTGCCATCAGCCGTCGTGGTTTTGGCACTGAAGAAACCAAAGCACTAACAGGTTGGATTTGTGATATTCTAGACGACATCAATAACGAAGAAACGATCACTAAAGTACAAGCAAATGTTAAAGAGTTATGTGCACGTTTCCCTGTGTATAAGTAACACTAAGCCAAGTATTGTGTATATTTTAGGTGCTTATCTTGAGAGTTATATTAGCTACTTAGCACCGCAGTGAACTAATTCACAAATACAGGTAAATTTATATTAAAATGGTCGCAATTAGCGACCATTTTTGTCTCTTATATCTATTGTAGGTAAACCATGTATTGTCCATTTTGTAGCGCACAAGAAACGAAAGTAATTGATTCACGTTTAGTCTCAGACGGCCACCAAATAAGGCGTCGTCGTCAATGTTTGGCATGCCATGAACGTTATACAACGTTTGAAACAGCTGAATTAGTCATGCCACGTATTATCAAGCGAGATGGCACACGAGAACCGTTCAACGAAGACAAAATGCGCAGTGGCTTAATGCGAGCGTTAGAAAAACGCCCAGTCAGTACTGAGCAAGTTGAGCTGTCAATTAATAAGCTAAAATCACAAATGCGTGCGACCGGTGAACGAGAGCTCACCAGTGAAATGTTGGGTAATCTATTAATGGCGCAATTGAAAGAATTAGACAAAGTAGCCTATCTGCGGTTTGCTTCCGTCTATTTGTCATTTGAAGATATTAGTGAGTTTGCCGATGAAATAGCGCGCTTAGGTAAAGAAAGCCCTACAAGAGGGAAAGTTGGTAAGTAAAGGCGATAAAACCGAAAAAACCTGTAATTAGGCTAAATCAACAACTATCCCAATTAACAAAACGCTACAAAACAGTATAAAGCCAGCAGATATAAGTATAGGAAGCCAAGTGTTTAGTTTACAAGATCATCATTACATGGCGCTAGCGATCAAGCTTGCCAAAAAAGGCCATTATACTGCATCGCCAAACCCGCGTGTAGGTTGTGTGCTTGTTCATGAAATAAATGGCAAGACGCAAATAATTGGCACAGGCTTTCATCAAAAAGCAGGGCAGGGGCACGCCGAGGTAAATGCTTTACTTGATGCCAGCAATAATTACCCCGCACTTATTAAAGGCGCAACTGCCTATGTTACCTTAGAGCCCTGTAGCCACTTTGGTAGAACGCCCCCTTGTGCTCAAGGATTGATAAATGCAAAAGTTAAGCGTGTTGTGGTCGCCATGGTTGATCCCAACCCAGCAGTGTCAGGGCGTGGTTTAGCGATGCTTGAACAAGCCGGTATTCAAGCCGAATGTGGTTTATTAGAAAGTGAAGCAAAAGCCCTAAACCTTGGTTTTATCAAAGTGATGACGCAAAAACTACCGTATGTTCGAGTAAAACTAGCGGCTAGCCTAGATGGTAAAACCGCCATGAAAAGCGGCGAAAGTAAATGGATCACCGCAAAAAGTGCTCGAAGTGATGTACAAAGGCTTAGAGCACAAAGCTGCGCGATTATTACGGGGGCAGATTCTATTTTAACCGATAATGCTAAAATGACTGTGCGCTGGTCTGAATTAGGGGATTTAAAAGAAAGCTACCAAGAAGAATCTATTCGTCAGCCTGTTCGTGTGGTTATTGACAGCCAACAGCGACTGACACCTAACTTAGTGTTTTTTAGCACACACTCTCCAGTGATGTTAATTCGGGCCAGGTTGAATGATGATAACCCAAGCCAAGAAAAGCTAAGCGCCAATAAAACAAATGATACAGACCTTGAAAACTTACCGCCATGGCCTCATTTTGTAGAAGAAGTGCAACTACCGACGGTAAAAAATGCGTTAGGACCAGCAAAAATAGATTTAGCTGCACTATTAGCCTTATTAGCCCAGCGAGGCTTAAATGATATTCTGATAGAGTCAGGCGCTCATTTAGCTGGTGCTTTTATAGAGCAAAATTTAGTCGACGAGTTGATTTTATACCAAGCGCCCAAGTTAATGGGAGGCGACGGGAAAAACTTAGTAGAAATGCCGGGTGTGGCTGCATTAGCAGAAGCAAAATCACTGTCGCTTACTGATGTGCGCGCCGTGGGCAGTGATATTCGTATCACTGCTAAATTAGATAGAGAGTAAAAAACAAGCAGCACTTAGAGCCTAGCACCTATAACTTAGACCAAAGACAAATAGAGAGAAATAATGTTTACCGGAATTATTGAAGCAGTTGGCACCATTCAAGCCATTAATATAAATGCCCAAGGAGCGCGCCTTGTGATCGCTAGCAACACACTTGATATGAGCGACGTTAAACTAGGTGACTCCATAGCAACCAATGGCATTTGTTTAACCGTGGTTGATTTTGACCAGCACAGCTACAGCGCAGACGTCTCAAATGAAACATTACAGCGCACCGGTTTTGCCCATTACAATGTGGGTATGCAAGTTAATTTAGAAAAAGCCATGTTAGCCAGCACTCGTTTTGGCGGTCATATTGTATCAGGCCATGTTGACGGTATCAGTGAAGTATTATCTATCACCCATAATGGTAATAGTATTGAATACTGGCTCACAATGCCTGAAAACTTAGCGCACTATATTGCTGAAAAAGGCTCAGTAACTATTGACGGCACCAGCTTAACGGTGAATGCCCTAGATGACACCGATACTGGTAAGTTTAGGTTAACCATAGTGCCACACACAGTAAAAGAAACCGTTTTTGGCACTTATCAAGTGGGTACTAAAGTCAACGTAGAGGTGGATTTAATTGCCCGGTACTTAGAACGTCTACTCAGTAAAGAAGCTGCTGCACTGCCAGTAGCTAAATCAAATATTACCGAAGATTTATTGAAAAAGTCTGGCTTTATTAAGTAGGTAAATATGTAATCGCGCGAAAAATAAGTTTTACTAAAGAATATAAGATAACATCAAAGCTTCATTTTAAAGGTAACTTTGAATCTAGCTTGGGCTTTAGCCCATAAAGGACTGACATATTTATACCAAGTCATTGTTAAGCAACATTTTAAAAATTTTAAATAAATAACCAAAGAGACTCTCATGAACTTAAATACCCCACAAGAAATAATCAGCGATATTGCTTTAGGTAAAATGGTTATTTTAATGGACGATGAAGACCGTGAAAATGAAGGAGACTTCATCATGGCGGCTGAAATGGTAACGCCCGAAGCAATTAACTTCATGGCAACCCATGGCCGTGGCCTTATTTGTATGCCAATGAGCCGTGAAAAAGCCGAAATATTAAAGCTGCCCTTGATGGTTGATAAAAACGATGCTCAATTTAGTACTAATTTTACTGTCTCTATTGAAGCTGCAACTGGTGTTACCACAGGTATTTCAGCTAAAGACAGAGCAACAACTGTACTGGCGGCAGTAGCGAAAGATGCAAACCACTTGAGCATAGTACAGCCTGGGCATATTTTTCCCTTAATAGCTAAAGACGGCGGCGTTTTAAACCGTGCCGGCCATACTGAAGCTGGGGTTGATTTAGCCCGTATGGCTAACTTAGAGCCGGCGGCTGTTATAGTTGAAATTCTAAATGAAGACGGCACCATGGCACGTCGCCCTGATCTTGAAGTCATTGCTAAAAAACATAACATAAAAATGGGCACAGTTGCCGATTTAATAGAGTTTAGGAACGCAACTGAAACAACCATTGAGCGCGTTTCACAATGCAAACTTCCCACTGCATTTGGCGAGTTTGATCTCACTATTTTTAAAGATACCATAGATGGCCGTGCCCACTTTGCTTTAACTAAAGGTGACATTAAACCAGACGAGCCAACGTTAGTACGCGTTCACTTACAAAACACCTTCAGAGACTTATTATTTAGCCAGCGCGAAAGTGTCGCAAAATGGCCAATTGCCAATGCGCTAGAAAGAATTGCCAAAGAAGGTGGTGTATTAGTTTTACTCGGTAAACATGAGTCACCGACAGAGTTAATTAACCTAGTGCAGAAGTACGCTAAAATTGATGCAGGCGAAGAGGTTAATGAAGTGAGCCGCCATGTGGGTTCACGAAATGTTGGTGTTGGCTCACAGATATTGTCTAATTTGGGCGTAAGTAAAATGCGCTTACTTAGTTCACAAACCAAATACCATTCATTATCAGGCTTTGGTTTAGAAGTGGTAGAGTATATAGCTGAGTAAGGCCTTTTGTGTGCAGCAAAATGCGGCGGTACCGTTTTAGTTCACCAAGCAAATACCATTCATTATCAGGCTTTGGTTTAGAAGTGGTGGAGTATATAGCTGAGTAAGGCCTTTTGTGTGCAGCAAAATGCGGCGGTACCGTTTTAGTTCACCAAGCAAATACCATTCATTATCAGGCTTTGGTTTAGAAGTGGTAGAGTATATAGCTGAGTAAGGTCTTTTGTGTGCAGCAAAATGCGGCGGTACCGTTTTAGTTCACCAAGCAAATACCATTCATTATCAGGCTTTGGTTTAGAAGTGGTAGAGTATATAGCTGAGTAAGGCCTTTTGTGTGCAGCAAAATGCGGCGGTACCGTTTTAGTTCACCAAGCAAATACCATTCATTATCAGGCTTTGGTTTAGAAGTGGTAGAGTATATAGCTGAGTAAGGTCTTTTGTGTGCAGCAAAATGCGGCGGTACCGTTTTAGTTCATAAACCAGATACCGCCTGACATTACAACGTATAACAACTTATAGTTGTGTTTTTAAGGTAAACAAAAAATCTAACGCTTGTTTAGGTGATAAGTCATTTACATCGGTATTACGCAGTGACTCAAGAGCAGGGTGCTCGTCAGGCACTAGTGTTAATTGCTCAAAGCTGTCACCTTGTACCGGTAAAATAGAAGCAGCCTCTTGGTTTTCTAACTCTAATAACCTTTGTTTAGCTCGGTTAATGACCCCTTTGGGTACCCCTGCAAGTTGCGCTACTTGCAAACCAAAACTTTTACTTGCTGCGCCATCTTGTACTGCATGCATAAAGACAATATTATCGTCGTGCTCTACGGCGTCTAAATGAACATTGGCTAAGGTAGGGATTTCTTGTGCAAGTAAAGTTAGCTCAAAATAGTGGGTGGCGAATAAAGTAAAGGCTTTTGTCTTTAGCGCTAACATCTCAGCACAAGCCCAAGCGAGAGATAGGCCGTCATAAGTGCTAGTTCCACGCCCTATTTCATCAAGTAATACTAAGCTTTTATCGGTGGCATTATGCAGTATGTTTGCTGTTTCGGTCATTTCTACCATAAAAGTAGAGCGGCCACTGGCTAAATCGTCTGATGCGCCAATACGAGTAAATATTCGGTCAACTAAGCCGATGTCGGCACAGTTAGCAGGTACAAAACAGCCAATGTGGGCCAGTAGCACAATTAAGGCAGTTTGACGCATATAAGTTGATTTACCCCCCATATTAGGCCCCGTTATTATTAACATTTTACGCTGCTGTGTTAAAACCGTTGGGTTAGCGATAAAAGCATCTGGTGTCATTTGTTCAACAACAGGGTGTCTGCCCGCAACTATATTTATGCCAGAATCACTATGTAAAGCCGGCTTAACATAATTTAAGCTAATTGCGCGTTCAGCAAAATTACTGAGTACATCAAATTCAGCAATAGCTTGGCTTAGTGCTTGTAAATTTGATATTTCAGGGAGTATTAAGTCAAATAATTCTTGATATAAACGTTTCTCTAATGCTAGAAATTTACCTTGTGCACTAAGTACCTTGTGCTCATGCTCTTTTAGCTCTTGTGTAATAAAACGTTCATTATTTTTTAACGTTTGGCGACGTATATAGTCGTCAGGTACTTCAGCTGCTGCAGTTCGACTCATCTCAATGAAAAAGCCATGAACTTTATTATAACCAACTTTTAACGAGCTAATACCGGTACGCTCTTTTTCTCGTTGTTCTAGTTGTGCTAAAAATTCACTTGCACCATCACTTAAATCACGCAGCTCATCAAGCTCTTGATGATAGCCTGGCGCAATGACACCACCATCGCGAATCAGTACAGGTGGGTTATCGACGAGCGCTTTTTCAAGTAATGTTTGCAGAGAAGGCATAGGTGCCATTAATTTTGATAATGTCTCAACATAGCCAGTATTAGCTGCTGTTAATAAGTACCCTTGTAGTTCAGGTAGTACTTGTAAAGCGTGACGTAACCGAGCAAAGTCTCGTGGCCTTGCTGAGCCGAGAGCAACACGAGAAACAATACGTTCAATATCCCCTACACTTTTTAAAATAGGGTGAACATCTAGGTGCAATTCCGTTGCAATGATTTGTTCAATAGCTTCTTGCCTAGCCGACAAAATAGTTAAATCACGCAGTGGAAAATGTAACCACCGTTTTAATAAACGCGAGCCCATTGGCGTGGCCGAGCGATCTAATATTGAAGCGAGTGTGTTGTCAGTTCCTCCTTGCAAGTTTTGTGTTAACTCTAAATTGCGTCTTGTTGCTGCATCAAGAACAACCCCAGCACTTGCAGACTCAGACACTATTGCACGAATATGCGGTAGTGCAGTGCGTTGTGTATCTTTAACGTATTGAAATAAACAGCCCGCAGCTGATAAACCTAAGAGTTTCTCGTCAACGCCAAACCCCGTTAATTCTTTTGTACCAAACTGTTTATTAAGTAATGACAAGGAGGTGTCAAGGTCGAACTCCCATTCAGGACGACGGCGCAAGCCTTTGTAGGCTTCTATAAATTGCATTGATGACAAGGTTTCAGGGTAGAGCAATTCAGCGGGTGATAAACGTTGTAACTCGGCTTGTAACTGTTCGCTTGTTTGTGGCTCAGTAATGACAAAGCGCCCACTGGTTATGTCTAGGTAGGCCAGGCCAAAACTAGGATCAGAGCCTTTTTTACTTCGTGCATTATTTTCTACAATAGCAACAATTAAATTGTCTTGTCGGTCTAGCAACAGTGCTTCATCGCTAACAGTGCCCGGTGTAATAATACGTACCACTTTACGCTCAACTGGTCCTTTGCTTGTGGCCGGATCTCCCACTTGTTCACAAATAGCAACAGACTCACCTAACTGTACTAGTTTGGCCAAATAATTTTCGACTGCATGATAGGGTACTCCCGCCATAGGAATAGCATTACCGCCTGCTTTACCACGTGCGGTCAGAGAAATATCTAATAAGTCAGCGGCTTTTTTTGCGTCATCAAAAAATAATTCGTAAAAATCCCCCATACGATAAAAGATCAGAATATTTGGAAATTCAGCCTTAATCGTAAGGTATTGACGCATCATAGGGGTGTGAGAAGAAAGGTCTGAAATTGTTGTGGTCATTTAAATGCTGCAACTCATCTAATCAATAAGGTTGTGTAAGGATATTATACTATATAGCTGATAAAATTATTTAACATTTTTAAAAAAGTACAAAGAACTAGCAACGACAGGCTCCGCTTGAAAATAGTGCATGGTAACTTAGGTTGTAACTTTTTTGATGATAAAAGTAAAAAGTTATTAATGGATTATAATCAGCTATAAATCAATCACTTGAAAGTATAGGTTTGTTGTGTTTGTAATTAAAATAAAATAAGTCGTTAAAAAACTTGATACTGTATCGTTATACAGTATACTTGCCATATCTAAACAAAATCACAGACCCGATTAGCGGAGTAAACTATGAAAGACGATAAAGCAAAAGCATTAGAAGCAGCCTTAGGCCAAATAGAAAGACAATTTGGTAAAGGGTCAATTATGAAACTGGGTGACAATACCACAATGGACGTAGAGACCATTTCTACTGGCTCGTTAAGCTTGGATATTGCTCTTGGTGCTGGTGGTTTACCTTTTGGTCGTGTTGTTGAGATATATGGGCCAGAATCAAGTGGTAAAACAACGTTAACGCTAGAGGTTATTGCACAAGCACAACGTGAAGGGAAAGTGTGTGCTTTTGTTGATGCTGAGCACGCACTTGATCCCATTTATGCCGAAAAGCTTGGCGTAAATATAAATGAACTACTCGTATCACAACCCGATACTGGTGAGCAAGCATTAGAAATTTGTGACATGTTAACACGCTCTGGCGCTATTGATATTATTGTGGTTGACTCAGTAGCGGCACTAACGCCAAAGGCTGAAATTGAAGGAGACATGGGTGACTCACACATGGGGCTTCAGGCACGAATGTTGTCGCAAGCCATGCGTAAACTTACCAGTAACTTGAAAAAATCTAATACGATGTTAATTTTTATTAACCAAATTCGTATGAAAATTGGTGTGATGTTTGGTAACCCTGAAACAACAACCGGTGGTAATGCGTTAAAATTCTATGCCTCAGTCCGTTTAGATATTCGTCGTATAGGTGCCGTTAAAAATGGTGATGAAATTGTCGGTAATGAAACCCGTGTTAAAGTAGTCAAAAACAAAATAGCCCCCCCGTTTAAACAAGCAGAGTTTCAAATTTTATACGGGCAAGGTATAAACAGTTTAGGTGAGTTGATTGACCTAGGTGTTAAAAATGGCTTTGTTGAAAAAGCAGGTGCTTGGTATAGTTGTAATGGTGAGCGTATTGGTCAAGGTAAAGCAAATGCGGCAAAATATCTGGAAGAAAACCCAGAGATGGCGAAAGATGTCGACGCTAAATTACGTGACATGTTTTTGACTAAAAGTATTGAAGCACAAAATGCTGAAGCCGGAGTTGACACTAAATCAGCAGCCAAAGCGGATACAAAAATTCTTGAAGAATAAGGTTGGCATAAGATAAGCTAAACGCTACTTAGCTTGCGGTGTTTCTTGCCGACTACTGATACGAAAAGCACAGCGCGGTAATCTTATGAGATCACCGCGCTAAACTAAATACATTGGTAAAAATACGTTCACTAACTGATTTTATTTTCCCGTAAGACAAACTTCAAATGCTAAAATACAGCACTACTTTTATTTTGGTGGTGTACCCTCACCGTTAGAAACAACTGCATCAATTTGTACCAAAGCATCTAGAGCAATATCAGTTACTCCTATAATAGTACTGGCAGGAAGTTCGTGTTTGAAAAACGTAGTCAGAATTTCATTTACTGCATCAATATCAGCAGCATTTCTCACCTGAATATTTACCTTTACTATGTCGTCCATAACGTGCTCAATGCTTTCTAAAATAGTTTTAATGTTTTCTAGACACTGTGCAGTCTGCTCTTTAATACCACCTACTACTTTTTCATTTGTTTTTGGGTTGATAGGTAACTGCCCAGAAATATGATTATAGTGCGAAAAAGCCACTGTTTGTGTAGCGTAAGCACTTTTTGGTGCACTTGGTGTATTATTCGCTTTTATAACAATTCCGTGTCTATCTTCAACAGCTTGTGGCGGTGTGCCGTCCCCATGTGACACAACAGCATCTATTTGCACCAAAGCATCGAGCGGTAAAGCCGACACCACAACAGTCGTTCGAGCTGGCACATAACCGGCTGTTCTAGCAATGGCTGAGTCAGGGAAGAAGGTGCTATAGACTTCATTGACGACATCGATATCTGAGAGCTTATTAATGAAGAGGGTTGTTTTAACTATATCGTCAAACGGCACGTCGATACTTGTTAAAATAGCCTTAATATTTTTAAGGCACTGTGCAGTTTGCTCTTTTATTCCACCAGCTATCTTTTTTCCCGTTTTAGGGTCAATAGGTAGTTGGCCTGAGATATTGTTGTAATGAGAAAATGCGACTGTTTGTGTAGAAATTGAGCTTCTTGGTGCATTATCAGTATTTACTGCCACTTTTTTAAGATCACAAGGTGTCTGTGGCTGAGTGCCTTCTCCGTTTGAAATGAGCGCATCTATTTGTAGTAAAGCGTCATTTAAAGGTAGGTCTGCAACAGCTATTATTGTTCTTGTCGGTAGATAGTTGTTAAAAAACTTTGCATACACAGCATCTACTGCGTCACTGTCTGAAATATTTTTTAAAAATACAGTTATTTTGATAACATCGTCCATAACATGATCGGTACTTTCAACGATAGCTTTAATATTGGCTAAGCACTGTGTTGCTTGTGTGCTTATATCCCCAGAGACTATTGTCCCCGTTTTTGGATCTATCGGTAATTGTGCTGAAATATTATTGTAATGAGAAAAAGCGACGGTTTGTGTCGATACTACACTCATAGGGGCATTTTCTGTGTTTCTTGAAAGCTTTATGATATTGTCACTCATATTGATATACCTGTGATGTTTAATACGTATGCGTGGGGTAAAGCACCTGTGAATGTAAACTTAATTGTTACTTTACCCACGCTGTTAGCGATACACTTTTACCTATATATTGTTAGTTAAGCTGCGGTAAATGCTAGGCCAATTGCCGCAATAACTACACCTAAACTTCTGGTTACGCGGTTATTAGCACTAAGCGTAATAGTACCTAAGTAACGACCTAAGAAGGTAATCGCTAACGTAGCGATTATAAAGCCAGCCATATAGGCTAGTAAACTTGCGCCTTGGGTCATTTCAGCACCGTGTGCATAGCCATGTGTGATCATGAACAATACAACAAGCGTACCACCAATAGCGGTAGACAATTTTGTCATCGTAGCGATGAGTATACCCATCAGTAATATTGACATAGCTATGCCTGTTTCTACGCCGACTATGCTGATACCAGAAAAAGCAATTGCTGCGCCCAGTATCATGCCACCAATAACAAATAATGGGGCATCGCGTTTCATCGAAACATTTTGGCGGACACTCCAAAACCCGATAGCGGCCATTGCCAACATATGGTCAAGCCCCATCATTGGGTGTAACAACCCACTAAGAAAGTCACTATGAATAGCTGTACCATGTCCAGGGTGTGCTAAAACGGCGGTAGTAGTTAACATTAAGCCTACAGCCATAAGCAATTTTGTAATTATTTTCATCTTGTACTCCGTTGGTATTTTTTGTGTGTAGATTGGTATTTAACAGTTTTCTTTTAATTAAGGGGGTAACCGTTGCTTTGGTACTGCTTATTTTCCGGGTCTGCGCTCGGGCAACATTCCCTGTTTTAGAATGAAGCTGATTATCGCTTCAACGCCAACACCGTCATAAAGGTTGGCAAAAATAAATGGGCGCTCACCACGCATTTTTTTGGAGTCTCGCTCCATCACTTCTAATGAGGCATGTACATATTCGGCAATGTCAATTTTGTTGATTATCAATAAATCAGACTTAGTAATGCCAGGGCCTCCTTTACGCGGAATTTTATCCCCGGCAGAAACGTCAATTACATACAAAGTTAGATCAGAAAGCTCTGGGCTGAATGTGGCGGCTAAGTTGTCACCGCCTGATTCTACTAACACTAGCTCTAAGTTTGGATGACGAGTTTGTAAATCGTCAATGGCGGCTAAATTCATCGAGGCATCTTCACGGATGGCGGTGTGTGGGCAACCGCCTGTCTCTACCCCCAAAATCCGATCAGCAGGCAGTGCATCATGTTTGAGCAAAAAGTCAGCATCTTCACGGGTGTATATATCGTTAGTAACAACGGCAATATCGTAGTGATCTTTTAAGGCTTTACATAACTGGCGCAGTAAGGCTGTTTTTCCAGAGCCAACTGGGCCGCCAACGCCTACACGTAAACAATGTTTCATTAAGCTGTTCCTTTTGTGAAATGGAAGCTAATTAGCTTCGAAATAATCTTGAGTATTGGGTTTCATGTTGGGCACTACCTAACGCTAAACCTGGCAGAATTGCCCCTAATTGGTCATCGTTTAAAGCCAGCGCCGTGTTTATTGAACGCACTAATTTTGGCCGTAATTGTTCTATTAACCTTTGCGCAGCGGTATGCCCTAATGGCATTGCTTTGCATGCAACAGCAAGCTGATTCTCCAGCCAGCTCCATGCAAAACCGAGTAAGCTTTGGCGTACAGAAATATTGCGTTGTTGTGCCACCCAAGCAAACACGGTTACATAAGCAGGCTCGTGCGGTAATTGTGCGTGGCCTTTTTCTTGTTGTGGTTGCAGTGTTAAATTGGTGAGCAATCGTAATAGTGCTAAGCCTAGTCGTGTGTCTTCATCGCTAAGCTCGGCGGTCTCTCGGTTAGCATGTAACCATTCATTCCAATATGAGAGGCCTTTGCTATCGCCATTTGCCCAGCAATTTTGTAAACGTGCAAGTAAAGGGAGTTCACATCGAGCTATGCCATCGTCAAGCACCCCCTCAAGCCAGGCGGCTAACTCTTGTTCATTGCGCACCCACCCCAACTCAAATGCGCTTTCTAACCCCTGTGACCAAGCGAAACCACCAATTGGTAGTGCCGGACTTACTAGTTGCATTAGCCCCAGTAACGCCAAATCGCTGGGCATAGTTGCTTGGTTGTTAGTATGAGTGGTCATGTTCATCACTATGATTATGAATAGGGTTATCATTATGCGTGTGTTCATGACTGTGTTCATGACTGTGTGCATGTTCGCGGCCCGCATGCGCATAGGCACCAGACTCAGGATCAAATGGTGCCTCATGATGCTCAAGGGTTGCGCCTAAAAGTACGGCTAATTCTTCCAAGACATGATCTGGCGGAAAACGCACCCAGTGACGATCGTCTGCATTTATGCCAATAGCAAGAGAAACATGGCGATTACCCAAGTGATAGCACAGTCGAGCTAACGGCAAACCCTTGTCGATATATGCTGTGGTTACTGGCTCATCAGCGGCATTAATGCGGATTATTTCACCGCTACTAGCGCGCAGTAGATCGCCATGACGCAAAACCGGACCGCGGTCGAGGAATAAACCGACTTCGACACCGTTGTCAGTGACAGCGCGTAAGCGCCCGCGGATACGTAGTTCGTACGCTAAGGTCAGAGTGTCGTGCGCATCGGCTTGGTTATTACCATCGATTCTCTGTGTTAATTTAAGCATTTTCAAAGTCCTTAAAACGGTTTTAAAACAGGTGGTAACGTTGAGCTAACGGTAACTCAGTTGAAGGCTCACAGGTCAGTAATAGGCCATCAGCGTGTACTTCATAGCTTTGAGAGTCGACAGTAAGATCAGGGCAAGCATCGTTCAGCTTCATATCGCTCTTGTTTACATGTCGAACATTCTTAACCGCGACTAATTGACTTTTAAGCCCAAGCTTTTCTTCCAAACCGGTGTTGATCGCGGCTTGACTGACAAAGGTCATGCGTGTTGTAGCAGCAGCTCTGCCTAAGGCGCCGAACATACGGCGATAATGTACAGGTTGAGGTGTCGAAATGGCTGCGTTAGGGTCGCCCATAGCGGCTCCGGCAATCATGCCGCCTTTAATAATGATAGAGGGTTTAACACCAAAAAACGCTGGTTTCCATAAGACTAAATCGGCCAGTTTACCCACTTCGATTGAACCTACTTCATGGCTGATACCGTGAGTAATTGCTGGGTTGATAGTATATTTTGCGATGTAACGTTTAGCGCGAAAATTATCGGTGCCGCGTGCTTTATCTTCTGTTAATAGACCACGTTGCAGACGCATTTTGTGCGCTGTTTGCCAAGTGCGACAGACCACTTCACCAATGCGACCCATCGCTTGAGAGTCAGAAGACATCATTGAAATCACCCCCATGTCGTGGAGGATATCTTCGGCTGCGATTGTTTCACGGCGAATGCGTGAGTCGGCAAAAGCAACATCTTCTGGAATGTTTGGATCAAGATGGTGACACTCCATCAACATATCGAGGTGTTCATCAACGGTGTTAATGGTGTAAGGCCGAGTCGGATTAGTGGATGAGGGGAGTACATTAGGCATAGCACAGGCGACGATGATATCAGGCGCATGTCCCCCCCCAGCACCTTCTGTGTGATAGGTGTGAATACAACGGCCTTTAAACGCCGCTATAGTATCTTGCACAAAACCTGACTCGTTTAAGCTATCTGCATGAATAGCGATCTGTATATCATAACGATCGGCTACATCTAATGCATTACTAATAGTGGCCGGTGTTGCACCCCAATCTTCGTGAATTTTTAGACTCATCGCCCCAGCTTTAACTTGTTGCTCTAGCGCTGCCGGTGTACTTGCACTGCCTTTTCCGAGGAACCCAATATTGATCGGTAAATCATCCACGGCCTGCATCATTGTACCCAGGTGCCAAGGGCCAGGCGTATGGGTAGTGGCAACCGAACCAGTAGCTGGACCGGTACCACCGCCAATCAGGGTGGTTAACCCACTCATTAGTGCTTCGTCTACCTGTTGTGGACAAATATAGTGAACGTGGGTATCGACTCCACCAGCAGTAAGAATTTGGCCTTCACCTGCTATAATTTCGGTACCGGGGCCGATAACAATGTCAATGTCAGGTTGGGTATCCGGATTCCCAGCTTTACCAATGGCAGCGATGCGACCGTTTTTCAAACCAACATCAGCCTTTACTATGCCCCACCAGTCAATGATAATGGTGTTGGTGATCACGGTATCCATTACGGTATCATCGCAGCGTTGGCTTTGACCCATGCCATCACGAATAACTTTTCCACCACCGAAGACAACTTCTTCACCATAATGGGTATGGTCTTTTTCTATCTCTACCCAGAGTTCAGTATCACCTAGTCGGATCCTATCCCCAGTGGTAGGTCCATACAGATCAGCATAGGCTTGTCGTGAAATTTTCATGTTGTTTCCTCCGGGGGTAAAGGCTGATCCAATGAACCCATTACCTCGCCACGAAAACCATAGAGTCTACGTGATCCTGAATATGGGATTAATGACACTGCTCGACTTTGTCCAGGTTCAAAACGAATCGACAAACCAGCAGCAATCGCTAAACGGTAGCCATAAGCTTGTTTACGATCAAATCGCAGTGCAGAGTTCGTTTCGGCAAAATGATAATGAGAACCGACCTGTACGGCGCGATCACCAGTGTTGTCAACATTAATAGAAATGCTTTCACGGCCGACGCATAGTTCAATGTCACCATTTTGTAGTTGGTATTCACCAGGAATCATGATTTAGTTCCTTAAACAATTGGGTTATGGACAGTGACCAGTTTGGTACCATCGGGGAAAGTAGCTTCAACCTGAACCGATTGAACCATTTCAGCAATACCGTCCATGACGTCATCGCGGGTCAAAATCTCTCGGCCTGCGCTCATCATTTCAGCCACTGTGCGGCCTTCACGAGCACCTTCCATAATGGCGCAACTAATGAGGGCTATTGATTCTGGGTAGTTAAGTTTAAGACCTTTGGCCTTACGTCGCTCTGCAAGTAAACCTGCAGTAAATAGCATTAATTTATCTTTATCTCTAGGTGTCAATTCCATCGTTAACTCCATACCTCAACGTTGTTTGATTGTTAATCTATGCAATATAGGCACAGATATATTTGCTATGCAGCCTGGTAATGCCAAAGCTCAATAAGTTAGGTCAACCAAATTCTAGGCACAGTAGCCTTAACTCCGGTTAATATAGGTCGCAGAATATCCCGCGCTTGTTGAAACAAATCCCACACTTGATTACGATCATCACCAATATATCGCAATAGCAGTACGCCGCGACGATAGGTAACCGCCCAATTATTCGCCGCAGGTAAATTTTTTCGCAGTGCAGCTATCGCTTCATTGGGTTGACTAAGACCTACTGTCCACAAAGTAGCATGTACGGTTGACCCACCTTGGCCCCATTTTCCAGTAAAGCGTGGGTGATTTGGATCTAAGTACTGTCGCTCTAGCCACAGTGGTTGGCCATTACGGCTGAGTTCAAAACGCTGCTTAAGGTGACCACTGGCAAAAGGTAAATAGCTAGCCGGTCGACCAAGGCAAAGAATTTCCCAGCCTAAGCATTTTGCATTATCAGCCAATTCAATGTTAAACGTTTGCTCACCATGTGAACCGTCAAAAGCAATAGATTCTTGGGGTAACCACTCTAAGGTGGCTCCTTCAGCAACTTTTAAACTTGTATTTTGGCTCCAAGCTACGCCATAACTATCAGCTTTATACAGCTTGTTGGCTGATGGTGTGGTAATTAAGGTGTGGGCGTTGTCGGCCACGGTGACATCTATATTGAGTGAGTCACCGCTAACTAAGCCACCGGGTGGATGCAATATATATACATGGCAACAACCCTCGCGACCTTCTGGATAAAAAGGTCTTTGAACGCGTAATGGCCCATAGTGACGAGCACTATTCATACGAGTGGCACCAGGAACACCGGCTTTACAAAAGCCCAAGGACAAAGAAGCAGCCCAGTGACGGTTGGCATCAAACTGGTGTCCAGAATATGGCACAACTTTTTGTTGCGGTAAAACGATGGTAGAAAAAGTGGTCATTTAACAAATACTCTTTTTTGTTCTAAAGATAAAACAAAGGAATCAAGCTCTGAATTGTTATATATATTTGACGCAAAGAAACTTTGAATGAATCCTAAGGTATAGGCACGTTTCATAGACATTTATATCTAACTAGTTTAGTTTGTTTTTGGACAAAAACAATATTTTTTTTAATATATTTATAGGGGGATAATTCAGTGACAGTGACAGTGACAGTGAGAAGCACTCCTTAGTCAGGTATTTTTTATTGCACTTTTGCCGTCCAGTATATGTGCGTTGAGTAATTTAAATTAAGCGACCTATATTTAGTTGGTTATATAATCGCTAACTGTTAAGAATAGCTCGCTATATTTCTATTTGAACAGCTGTATCATGGTGTCTAAGACCATATCTACGCCGATACCTATTAGAAAGAACCCCATTATTTTGGTCATCGCGATAATACCATTAGCACCCATAAATTTAACGACTTTAGGTGCGCCTCTAAGTACCAACCATGCAAAGAATGCAGAAATTGCAATACCACAAATAACCATGGCATAACCGAACATTTCATCTCGTAAAGTTTCTGCTGTATTAATTTGAGCTGCCATAGTAATAACAACGGATATTGAGCCAGGTCCGCTCATATAAGGCATAGATATTGGGATGAATGCAATATCTTTTGCGCATGTTGTGGGTTCTTTGTCGTCGTACATAATATCAGGCGCTGGGAATAACATTTTAAAACCAAGGTAGCCTATTATAAGGCCCCCAGCAACGCGCAGTGAGCTGAATTGAATACCAAAAAAATCAAGTAAATAGGCACCAAATAATAAAAACACGGTTAAAAATATGAAAAAATATATCGCCGCTAAATTGGCAGTTTTTTGTCGCTCATGTTTAGAAAAACTAGCAGTGAGTGATAAAAATATTGGTGCCGTTACAAATGGGTTAGCAATGGGGATTAAGGTTGCTACCACCAATAAAATATAAGTTAAATTTGCTTGCGCTTGTTCCATAATAACTCCGGTGTAGCTCAACAATAATTAACGCTATTATTAGCTTATTAACAGTTAGTTATAATAACCAATCAATAGGTAAAATGCTGAGTATTGATAAAGCGGCACGTGAAACTATTGTCATGCCTGGTTCTGTAGTGTGAATGGTTTGTGTATTACCGTTTGTTTCTATCCAAATAATGTTATCGTGTTTATCTAGGCTCAACTGATAGGCTGTTTGTCTCGCGTGTTGATAAAATTCTTGTTCAACTTGGTTGACAAGCTTAGGGCTTTCAATCACAAAACCTAACTCTGTATTTAGGTGCATTGAACGAGGATCAAAGTTAAATGAACCAACAAAGAGTGTTTGTGAATCAATTGTAAAAGTTTTGGCGTGTAAGCTTGATGCCGAGCTACCAAATAAACCTAGTTTTTTTAGATTACCGTCATGGTGCTCAGCACTTGCGCGCAACTCATACAAGTTAACCCCTGCGTTGAGCAGGGATTTCCGGTGTTTAGCATACCCCGAATGGACAGGCAAAACATCGGTAGCCTCCATTGAGTTGGTTAAAATATTGATGGAAATGCCTTGGTTAGCGAGCTCTATAAAGGCGTTAACCCCTGCTTTAGTTGGCACAAAGTAGGGTGTTACCAGTAACAGGGACGAACGAGGGTGACCTATTATTTGCCTTAGTTTATAAAATAGTAGGTTATGTTTAGTGTGTTGAGCTAACCCTTTGCTGGGGCTATCGCTAATCATCCGCGTTTTTTTCCAGTCAAATGAAAGCTCATTTGCCAATAACAAGGTTACGAGAGATGAGCGTTTTAATGCTTTTAGGTAAACGCTTCGCTTTGGGTTTGTAACCTGGCTGGGCATATATTCTAAAGTGGTGTATGTACTCTTTTTTGAAGATTTCACTACGTTTTTCACTGGAAAGGCTGAGGCACTTGACCAGTATTTATCAAAATCAAGGGAAACTTGGTTAACAACGCTGCCAATGGCGACAACATCAAGATCCTGTCTTAATAAACCACTCGTTGCCCCAAAGTAGCCATCGCCAATATTGCGGCCACCAATGACAGTGACACTGTTATCTACAGTAAATGACTTGTTGTGCATGCGCCGGTTGACCCTAGAAAAATCAGTAATAAAACCTAGCCATTTGAAGCGGCGTTGTGTAAAAGGGTTAAAAAGGCGTATTTCAACATTCTCTAGTCTATCTATCGAAGCTAAAACCTCATCAAGTCCAGAGATACCATTATCATCTAATAAAAGTCGCACACGCACGCCTCGTTGCGACGCCGCGGTTATTGCCTCAAACAGCAAGGCACCGGTAATGTCTTTTTGCCAAATATAGTATTGTATATCAAGGGTCTTTTGCGCTTTAGCCGCTAGTAAAACACGGGCGGCAAAAGCATCTTTTGGGTTGATAAGTAATCTGACGCCACTTTGCTGTGGATGTTGCTTTGCCATTGGCGCGATTGCGGCGCCTAAGCGAGTTTGTTGGGCTTGCTCAATGCTCAGTGAGTTTGTTACTGTTCGAGGCTGAATACTAAGCACGCCAGAGCCTCCTTTCATTACAAATATTATGGATATTAAAAATATTAATATAAACAAACACTGTGTAATATAGCAATAACGTTTAGCATACCTTAGCACTCGATATTTATTGAAGGTAGTACTCATAAAGTTAATGACTATTTATAACGTATCGTTTAAGCATACACTTTATTGGCTACAATAATGAATTTATATCACAATAATTTATCGACAAAATATAAAGTGTTGCAGAGGCAACTTTTATTAATTAGGTGATATTTCCAGAGTGGAATTAATCTTTGTTAAAAGCAGAGAAGTTATTCACGATAAACTATTTAGCCATCTAAACGTTTAGATGTTGACAAATCTATTGATCAAAGTAGTATTGTCAGGCTAGTTTTGCACTATTTTTATTTGTTTTTATTCGTAATAGGTACGTTATGCCCATTAAAATTCCTGATCAATTACCTGCACTCTCTATTTTGGATAAAGAAAATATTTTTGTAATGTCTGAGCACCGTGCTATTTCTCAGGAAATACGACCAATGCAAGTTGCTATTTTGAATCTAATGCCAAATAAAATAGAAACTGAAGTACAAATATTAAGAATGTTATCAAACACACCGCTACAGGTTAATATTGAATTTATTCGTATTAATGCCAATGAATCAAAAAATACGCCAACCGAACATTTAGACACCTTTTATCATTTGTTTGATGATGTAAAGCACAAACAGTACGACGGTTTAATTATAACAGGGGCGCCGCTGGCGTTACTTGATTATTCACAAGTAACCTTTTGGGATAAAATTTGTGAAGTATTTGACTGGGCTAAAAAAAATGTTACTTCAACTATGTTTTCTTGTTGGGCAGCACATGCAGCGCTCTATCATTATTATGGGTTAAATAGACACTTACGTAAAAATAAGCTGTCGGGTGTATTTAAACACAAAACCCTGGATGAAAAAGAGCAATTAACACGTGGCTTTGATGAAAATTTTAATGTACCGCATTCACGTTATGGTTACATTGATAAAGCTGACTATGAAAGTATCCCGCACATAAAAGTATTAGCTGAATCTGAAGAAGGCGGTGTTTATTTAGCGGCCAGTGCGAACAAACAACAAGTTTACTTAACAGGGCACCCAGAATATGACACTTGCACCTTACACGAAGAGTTCTTACGCGACAGTTTAAATGATAGTAGTACAGAAATACCCATAAACTACTACAAGGATGATAATAAACAAAATGCGCCGGTAGGCTCTTGGCGTAGCCATGGCAGCTTATTATTTACTAATTGGCTTAATTATTATGTTTATCAAATTACCCCATATAAATTAGATGCCTCTAATATTAAGGCAATTAACCCAGATTCAGCTATATAAACTAGTAGCTTTATTACTTGATTTAAAGATTTACCCATAGGAAACGTTAACGCATGAAAAAACATCCATCATTTGCCTTACTTGAACAGCAACTGGCTAATAATATTTTAATTCTTGATGGCGCTATGGGTACAATGATACAAGCCTATAAGTTTGAAGAGCAAGACTTTAGAGGCGAGCGGTTTGCTGATTGGCATACGGATGTAAAAGGCAATAACGATATGTTAGTGCTTACTCAGCCAGAGATCATAAAACAAATTCATCTTGAATATTTAGAAGCTGGTGCTGATATTCTAGAAACTAACACTTTTAACGCGACGACTATTGCCATGGCCGACTACGACATGCAAGAGTACAGCGCTGAAATTAACCGAGAAGCTGCGAGAATAGCACGAGCAGCTGCAGATGAATACACGAAAAAAACGCCAGAGCGTCCGCGTTTCGTTGCTGGGGTTTTAGGGCCAACTAACCGAACCTGTTCAATTTCTCCTGATGTAAATGACCCTGCTTTTCGTAACGTCACCTTTGATGAGCTAAAAGAGGCGTATATTGAGTCAACACTTGCGTTAATTGAAGGTGGCTGCGATATTATTCTACTTGAAACAATATTTGACACACTTAATGCCAAAGCGGCCATTTTTGCCGTAGAAACAGCTTTTGAACAGCTCGGTGTGCGCTTACCCGTGATGATTTCAGGCACCATTACCGATGCATCAGGCCGTACGCTATCAGGACAAACCACCGAAGCATTTTATAACTCCTTACGCCATGCTAAACCTATTTCTTTTGGCCTTAACTGCGCGTTAGGCCCAGTTGAATTACGCCAATATGTACAAGAGTTAAGCCGTATTTGTGATGTGGCTGTTTCTGCCCACCCTAATGCTGGCTTGCCAAACGCTTTTGGTGGTTATGATTTTAGCGTGGAAGATATGAATGCTCACATTGGTGAATGGGCTTCGTCAGGCTTCTTAAATATTATTGGCGGTTGTTGTGGCACCACACCTGCTCATACTAAAGGAATGGCAGACACGGTCGCTAAAATTCAACCACGCAAGGTTGAAGCTCGTCCTATTGCTTGCCGTTTGTCGGGTTTAGAAGCATTAACCATTCAAGAAGACAGCCTGTTTGTTAACGTAGGCGAACGTACTAACGTTACAGGCTCGGCTATGTTTAAGCGCTTAATTGTAGAAGGCAGTTATGATAAAGCTATAGCGGTAGCTTTGCAGCAAGTCGAAAATGGTGCGCAGATCATTGATATAAACATGGATGAAGGCATGTTGGATTCAAAAGCGGCTATGGTGCGTTTTTTAAATCTTATTGCAGGTGAACCTGATATTTCTAAAGTGCCCATTATGATCGACTCTTCTAAGTGGGATATTATTGAGGCAGGGCTAAAATGTATTCAGGGTAAAGGCATTGTTAACTCTATTAGCCTAAAAGAGGGGGAAGAAATATTTCGTCAACAAGCTGAATTGCTTCGTCGTTATGGCGCAGCCGTTATTGTTATGGCATTTGATGAAGTAGGGCAAGCTGACACCCGTGAACGCAAATATGAAATTTGTCATCGCGCTTACCATATATTGGTTGATGAAATTGGCTACCCACCAGAAGATATTATTTTTGACCCTAACATTTTCGCGGTAGCTACAGGTATTGAAGAGCATAATAATTACGCGGTAGATTTTATTGAAGCGGTGGGCGATATAAAGAACAACCTACCGTACGCTATGATTTCAGGCGGGGTATCAAACGTATCTTTCTCGTTTAGAGGAAACAACCCAGTGCGTGAAGCGATTCATGCAGTATTCTTATATTACGCCATTAAAAATGGTATGGACATGGGAATAGTTAACGCAGGACAGTTAGCTATTTATTCAGATATACCTGAAAAGCTAAAACAAGCGGTAGAAGATGTTATTCAAAATAGTGATGACGGTGCTACAGAGCGCTTGCTGGATCTTGCTCAAGAATACCATGGCCAAGCGGGCGGACAAGCTACCCAAACCGACTTGTCATGGCGAGAACTGCCCATTAATGAAAGATTAGCACATGCGTTAGTTAAAGGTATTAATGAGTACATTATTGAAGACACAGAAGAAGCTCGTTTAGCAGCTGAGCAGCCTTTAGATGTAATTGAAGGCCCCTTAATGGCGGGGATGAATACCGTTGGTGACCTGTTTGGTGCTGGCGAAATGTTTTTGCCACAAGTGGTTAAGTCAGCCAGGGTAATGAAACAAGCCGTTGCTTATTTAAATCCTTTTATAGAAGAAGGGAAAACAGATGTAAGCAATAATGGCACAGTGTTACTTGCCACAGTCAAAGGGGATGTACATGATATCGGTAAAAATATTGTCGGCGTCGTATTGCAGTGTAATAACTATGAAATTATAGATCTTGGTGTCATGGTTGCGTGTGAAGATATTTTACGGGTAGCAGAAGAGAAAAAGGTTGATATCATTGGTTTGTCAGGCTTGATCACCCCATCGCTAGATGAAATGGTGCATGTAGCGAAAGAGATGAAGCGCACTGGATTGACATTGCCGTTGTTAATTGGTGGTGCAACTACATCTAAAGCACATACCGCCGTTAAAATTGAACCACAATACGATGAGCCTGTCGTTTATGTTTCAAATGCCTCTCGTGCAGTATCAGTGGTAAGTAACTTGTTGTCTAACGAGCACAAGGCTGCCTATTTTGCGAGTACAAAAGAGGAGTATGAACGTGTTCGTGCTCGCCATTACAAAAAAGGGCCACGTTCAAGTTTAATCAGCCTTGAAGACGCCCGAGCCAATGCTGTCAAGGTGAGTTTTGACGATTACACGCCAACTAAACCCAATAAATTAGGGGTAACGGTACTTGATAACATTGACCTGAATGAAGTGAGGAAATACATCGATTGGACGCCATTTTTTATGACTTGGCAAATGTCGGGTAAGTACCCACTTATTTTAAAACATGAAGTCATTGGGGCTGAGGCAACCAAACTCTTTAATGAAGCTAACGCTATGTTAGATGATGTTATTAACAACTCGAAACTTTGCGCTAAAGCTGTATTCGGTCTGTTTCCTGCTAATGCTAACCAAGATGATATTCAACTTTATACTGATGACAGTCGTAGCGAAAAGTTAATGAGGCTTCAGCAATTACGCCAACAAAGTAAAAAGCCTTCAGGGCAATTTAACCGCTGTTTAGCTGACTATATTGCACCAATTGGCTCACAAATTAATGACTATATTGGTGCCTTTGCTGTGTCAGCTGGCTTTGGTGCTGATGAATTAGTAAAAGCCTTTGATGCAGAGCATGATGCTTATAATTCTATTTTAATTAAAGCGGTGGCCGACAGATTAGCAGAAGCAACAGCCGAATACTTACATGAAAAAGTACGTAAAGAATATTGGGGTTTTGCGCCAGATGAAAATCTTGATAATGACGCGTTAATACGTGAAAGCTATCAAGGAATACGCCCAGCGCCTGGTTATCCCGCGTGCCCTGAGCATACAGAAAAAGGGCTAATTTGGCAGTTACTTAATGTCAAAGAAAACATTGGTATGGAGTTAACGTCAAGTTATGCTATGTACCCAGGTGCTGCAGTAAGTGGTTTGTACTTCGCTCACCCAGAGTCTAAATATTTTGCCGTTGCCAAGGTAGCAAAAGACCAAGTGATTGATTACGCAGCGCGAAAGAACATGACCTTAGAGCAAGCAGAGCGCTGGCTGTCGGCTAATTTAGATTACGAGCCGGACTAAGTATTTAGGAATGAGAGGTAAGCTTATCGACATAAAGCTTACCTCGCTAACTAAGTTGGGTCTCTACCGCTAAGCAGTATTGTAAAGTTAGCGAGTAGTTTAGTATCTTTGTTTTTGCCAAGACTGAAATACTGAGAAATGGACGCTTATATTACCTCTAATGCTTCACTTAATTTTTTTACGCCAATCACTTTCATACCTTTTATTGTCTGTTTGGGCATATTATTAAAAGGCACTATCGCACGCTTAAAACCATGTTTTGCCGCTTCGTTGATACGCTCTTGCCCACTAGGCACAGGGCGAATTTCACCCGATAAGCCTACCTCACCAAAAATAACTAAATCTTGTGGCAGTGCATTATCTTTAAAACTAGAAACTAAGGCGAGAATTAGGGCTAAGTCAATGCTAGTTTCAGTCACTTTAATACCACCAACCACGTTAACAAATACATCTTGGTCGTTAAGTTGTAAACCGCCATGGCGATGTAAAATGGCTAATAGCATTGACAATCGATTTTGATCAGCGCCTACAGCAACACGGCGCGGGTTGCCTAAAGCAGAATGATCAACCAGGGCTTGAATTTCAACCAGTAACGGGCGAGTTCCCTCCCAAAGCACCATTACTACACTGCCGGCAGTTTGCTCTTGCGTACGACTAAGAAAAATTGCTGAGGGGTTTTTCACTTCCTTTAATCCAGTGCCTGTCATGGCGAAAACACCCAGCTCATTAACAGCACCAAAGCGATTTTTATTGCCTCGCAGGGTTCTATAACGTGAGTCGGTACTGCCCTCAAGCATAATTGAACAGTCTATACAGTGCTCTAATACTTTGGGACCAGCAAGTGACCCGTCTTTTGTTACATGGCCAACCAGTAAAATTGCCACATGGTACTGTTTGGCAAAGCGTGTCAAATAAGCGGCGCTTTCACGGACTTGTGAAACACTTCCCGGCGCAGACTGTATGTCGCTCATGTGCATGACTTGAATAGAGTCAATAACAATAATTTTAGGTTGTTCTTTTATGGCAATTTGACAAATATTTTCAACACTGGTTTCTGAAAGCATTTTTAGCTTATCAGTCGGTAAGCCTAAGCGTTTAGCACGCATAGCAACCTGCTGTAGCGACTCTTCACCTGTGATATATAAAGCAGGCATAGTGGTCGCTAAAGAGCACATCGTTTGTAATAATAATGTACTTTTCCCAGCACCAGGCTCACCACCGATTAAAATGGCACTACCAGGCACAATACCCCCGCCTAGTACACGGTCAAACTCAATAAAGCCGGAAGAAAACCGAGGTAAGTCAGCTAAATCAATAGTGTCAAGGGTTTGTACTTTTGCCTGCTCATTATGAGCCGCCCCTGCAAACCCAGCAAAGTTCCCTCCACGGCTGGGTAGTTTTGCAGGCCTAAATTCAGAGATGGTATTCCATGCCTTACAGTCATTACATTGCCCTAGCCAACGTGAATATTCAGAGCCGCAATCTGTGCAGACATAGACAACTTTATTTTTTGCCATGGGTTTTCCTTATTAGTCATTATATTTAGGCACAAAAATTGCTAAGTTCATAACCATAACAATCATAGTGCAATAGATTATTTAGTAAATGCTGTTGCTGAATTTAATGCGATCAAATTATAATGCTATTTAGTGTTGTATTTATACTATAGAGCTGAGTCACAAGGAAATGTTAGGTAATTAGTCTCAACACTTAACAAGTTTAATTTAACCTAACGAGCAAACGAAATATTATTCCATGAGCACTGACTTTTCAAAGTACAAAAATATAATTGATAGCTTTCGTGGTAAAGTAAACAAGCCTAGCTTCGATGTTAAATTTACCCAGCGCACAAAACAATTAGATAAAACGCAGAGGTTTCTACTAAAAATGGAACTGAAGCGTTTAGCGAGTGCGTGCGCTCGCTCTATTGATTTACGTGGTTTAGTTGACGGTGATTGTAAACTGTATCAATACAGAGGGCAAAGCCACTTTCTAGATGATATTGCCATTGCGGTTTTTGAAGAGAATGTTAAAGAATACCAAGGCTTTACCTTTGGTGTGTATGAGGCAGTAAAAAATACTAAAAATAACTTTCGCGTTATCTATCAAAAAGAGCAACAAGGCTTAGGGCAGCCTAATTTACCTGAAAAACCGGTTGAACCACCGCAAAAAATAGCGGATAAAGTACAATATCCGGTGAGTCCATTCCCACTCAACCAATATTATAACCGCCTAGAAGAGCGCATGAATTTTGTGATGCCTTTAACCCTAGTCTTAGAGGATAATCAAAGCAAGCAGGCCAATACTATTGATATCAGCCCAACTGGGGTTAAGTTTAGGTTAAACAGTAAAGCTCCTTTTTATATAGACCAAACGCTAACGATTATTTTTAAAGGCTTAGAAGATGAATTTACATTAAGCCAAACTGATACCCTAGTATATAAAATAAAAAATATATACCGTGATGATACTACCCAACTGATTGGTTGCCAACGTATAGGCCAAGATGATAATGACAGGTTTGAAAGTTTTTTAAAAAACTTTATTCAAACCAATAAGCGTCGCTATAAAATCAATCTAGAAAATACTATTTCAGCCCTGCAATCAAGAAGCCTTGAGCAGTATGTTTTACCTAAAATAAATGAATTGCCAATATTTTTTGCCCAGATTAACAATAGTTATATTCCTCGTTATGTATTAACTACCAATAATAATCAGGCGGTTTTTCAATACTGGCAAAACGAAGAAAACAGCGCTAATTTACATTTACTAGTGAGTGATGAACGTTTAACTCGGCTATTAAAAAAACATAAACAAGGTAAATCTTTGCTGGTGTGTAGCTTTATTCATCAACACCAAGGTAAAGATTACTTTTACACGGTAGATGAAGAACAGCTTTCGCAAGAAGAGGATTTATTATCCACTTTTTTTACTTTCGCTGCGAAAAAACCTTCATTGGCAATTACAAAACTAACTTATATACCTATTGATAAGTCTAAAATATATTCGCCTTTTAGCTTATCTAATAGCCAAGGCGCTGAACAACAGCAGCTAAACTTGCCGCCATCTGAAGAGGTTGTTGAGTGCATTAATTCTTTAGCCTTTTCGGTGGTGGCCAGTGACATAACACATAAAACATCAATTGAGCGATATCAAGGCCTTTTACATGGCACGCTAGACGTAAATAAAATTAAAAAGTTTGGCCATAGGCGCTTAAAAAGCAAGCTAGTAGTAGAAAAGTTAGGGATTACATACAAAAACTTACGCAAAGAGCCTAGGTTTATATATAAAACGCCAATTGTGTTAGGTTTTAATCAAGTTGAGTGGCAAGGACATTCCCTTAACTTTTCCGTGTCGGGGTTAAAAGCGCAGTTAACTGAAAGCGCGCAAGTCAGTGTGGGGGATATAGTGAATATTTCTTTTCCAAGCTTGCAAAAAATCACTTCATCCCATGATCTACATCAATTGCCTTACGTAGTGGTAAAACTTGATAACAACAATACCGTTATTAATTGTCGTGTGTATATTAAAGCGCATCAGCATGTCGGCCGCTCATTTTTTAAGTTGTTAATTGATAAGAATAAAGACAAATTAACAGCAGACGAGTACAGTTTATTAGTGCCTGGGTTGGCCGAGTCTTTGAGAACACATTATGCACAAAGCATGAAAGTTCCAACATTAATTGTTCAAACAAGTGGTAGCCGCTATAAAGTAGACGCATTAGTTACTAATGAGCAAGATCATGAGTTTTTGCAGCAGTTACATCACCTAAGTGATAGAAAGCGCTATTATAATTTTTATCCATTACTTACTAAGCTGTATAAAGACAACTACCTTGATTCTTGTTTAAAAAGGTTAGTGGTGAACCCTGAGCCAATTACCGATATTTTGTATATTGGCCTAGCCAAAAATAGTGAGCAGGTTGATAAAGCAGTCAAGGTAAAGTTTGAACGCGAGCTTCATAGTACAGCGCTTCGAGAGAGCTTTATCAAACAAGCCTTAAATAAGAGTAATTTTTATTGCTTCCAGTTAAAAATTTCCCGAACAGGGCCCCCAGATCTAGAGTACCTGAATCCAGAGCTTAGTTATGTGAGTACGTATGCTATTCACCGTAGTAAACAAATAGAACAAGATATTTTAAGTGTTGTTGCTACTATACAATATATAGATATAACACATGAGGTACTACTTAATCTTGGTATAAGCGATTTACAATAAAGTGAATATTAATAGTAGCAAGCCGAACCGTGCATTTAGTTGGGGTCACTTTTGTGTGTTAAATTTATTACCAGCGCTTTTAACTCTCTGATTTCATTTTGTAACTCGGTTAATGTAGGCTCTTTTTTTGCTCGCATTGCCGTGTGCTCTTCTTCCATAACATTTACCACGATGCCAATTATCATGTTTAAAAATGCAAAAGTAGTAAAGAAAATAAAAGTTAAATAAAATACCCATGAATAAGGGTGTACTTCCATTGTTTCATATTGTATATCGGTCCAGTCTTCAAATGTCATTATTCGAAACAGTGTCAGCATTGATATTGCAATATCGCCCCAAAGCTTAGGGTTAATATCTTTAAATATAAAACTACCTATAGCAGCGTAAATATAAAAAATAATAAACATTAAAAGCACCACATAACCAAGTTGGGGTAGTGCTTTAATTAAAGAATTAATTAACACTCTTAGCTCGGGGACAACAGAAACCATCCTTAAAACCCTAAAGACTCTAACTAACCGCGCGAGCAGTGCCATTTCGCTGTCATTTATTGGCACCAAACTGATCACAACCACCAGGGTGTCAAACACATTCCAGCCGTTTTTAAAAAAACTCTTTTTGTCTTCATCAGCAATAAAACGCACTGAAATTTCGAATAAAAAGAACACAGTGATAAACACATCAAGGATATGTGTGATTGAAATAGCGCTATCAGACAAAGAAAAGGTTTTAGCGCCAATCTCTAATGCAGAGATAATAATTACAGTAACAACTGCAAGTTCAAAAGCTTTGTTGTTTTTTAAGTTGTTTAGCTTATATTTGATAGATTCGTACATACTTTATATCAAAGATTCCGTTAGAGTATATTTTAAAAGCGGGATTATAACGTAAAAGCTAAATATTTTGAGAGCGAAATTTGTATTTTAATGTTGCTAAAACAAAGCACGTTTATGCTATGTAAACAAGCTATTGAAATAGTATAAAATTAGTGTATTTATGCGATATCAGCACTACAAATTAAGTAATTACAAAATATGCAGAGGTAAAGTTAAAAGTTACCCCTGTCGCCTCTTTTGATAGCGCATTAATATCGTATCTAGATGATTAGCAAAAGCTTGGCGATCACTGTGGCTTAAAGCAGGTGGCCCGCCTGTTTGTACTCCACTACCACGCATTGTGTCCATAAAATCCCGAATGTTTAACCGAGACTTTATGTTTTCTTTAGTAAAAAGTTCGCCCCGTGGGCTTAATGCTGTTGCTGACTTACTTATTACTTCGTCGGCTAACGGTATATCTGCGGTGATAACTAAATCATCTTTATTCACTTGCTTTACAATTTCATCGTCAGCAATATCAAAACCGGTTTTGACTTGCATAAAGTGTATTACGCGTGATGGCGGGGTACGTATATGGTGATTAGCAACCAATGTTGTTTGAATTTGTGTTCGTTCCGCCGCTTTAAACAATATTTCTTTTATTACGACCGGACACGCATCAGCATCAACCCAAATTCTCATGGAAATTCTCACTTTATAATTTATAATATAATTAACCCTTCAACTGATATAATAACTTATTTATATCGCTTATCTATAGGTTAATTCTTTGTCTGAAACACTTGAGCGTAAGCCAAAACCAAAGTATGTTCAAATATGGCAAACAGTGCAGTTAATTCCTCAAGGGAAAGTGGCCTCGTACGGGCAAATAGCGGATCTTGCCGGTTTACCCGGCAGGGCAAGACTCGTTGGCACAGCTTTAGCTAATATACCTGCAGCAGGCTGGCGTGGCGCAGTTGTACCTTGGTTTCGAGTAATTAACGCACAAGGTAAAATATCCTTCCCGAATGACAGTGAGCTTTTTATCAAGCAAAAGCAATATTTACAAGCTGAATCGGTAGTGATTGTAGGTGCCAAAGTTAAACTAAATGACTTTCAGTGGCAACCAAGCTTATCAGAGTTATTATTTTCCTTAGAGTTTTAAAACCCCTCCCTCGGTTAAATAGCCTACTAAAAGGCTAGGTAACCAACAGAATAGGTTAAA
Organism: Colwellia sp. F1; assembly: GCF_056238625.1. Classification (NCBI taxonomy): domain Bacteria; kingdom Pseudomonadati; phylum Pseudomonadota; class Gammaproteobacteria; order Alteromonadales; family Colwelliaceae; genus Colwellia; species Colwellia sp. F1. Next base: position 15,385 of record NZ_JBWDLI010000005.1, on the reverse strand, counting down.
TAGCAGGCACTTAAGTCTATTTAAGTTGCTTTATCACCACATATTATAAGGGTTGCCGTATTTTAAATTGTTAATTGGTGCAAAAAAAGTTGACTTACTACGAATGAATTAGTAAAACATGCACAGCAAAAAAATTGTCTCCATTTTAATGGTTTTTGCTTAAGTAATAATCAAAAAAGAACATCCTTGAAGTTGAAGTCACTCGTAATAGTTTATATTCAGCTTTAAAGTGTGAGGTTTTTTATTTATTACTTGAAAAAATAGCCAACTTTAGAACTCCTTTCTTGACAGTTTGTTTGTCATTTGGGATTATTGATAAGTTGTATTAAAAAAAGTTACATACCGTTACTGCTCGAAAGTAGTAACAAGTAAAAACAGTAACAAGTAAAAAAACGACAGATTTTTATATTTGCGGTAACAAAAATTTGTTATCAAAATTTAAATAGCAATTGGTTGGGAACTATGTCCAAAGTAAGTAAGAAAAGCCTCATCGCCACGGCAATGGTAGGCGCACTAGCATTAACCGGTAGCAATATCGCCTCTGCTAATGCATTAACAGATCTTCAAAACGCTGAAGCTCAAATTTTTAAGCAGTCAGCTAAGTCACAAGCTAAAATCAACTCCATCTACGAACAAACACAAGAATTACTTGCAGAGTATCGTAATACTGTTGATGAAGCCGATGTTTTACGTGGCTATAACGACCATGTTCAACGTATGGTTGATGATCAAAAAGCAAATATTGCCTCATTACAGAAACAAATTGATGGTATTGATAAAATCAAACAAGGTGTTGTACCGTTAATGTACAAAATGATCGATACCTTAGAAGAGTTTATCAAACTTGATGTACCCATGAATATTGAACGTCGTAAAGAACGTTTAGCGAACCTACGCGAAGTGATGACAAACTCAAACGTTACAACGTCTGAACAGTTTCGTTTAGTACTAGAAGCTTACGAAATTGAAGCAGGTTACGGTACAATTTTTGATGCCTATCAAGCAGAAATGGACTTTGGTGGAACGACTTTAACTGCTGATTTCGTTCACATGGGCCGAATTGCCTTTGTTGCACAATCACTAGATGGCAAGCGTTCTTGGTTATGGAATAACCAAAGCCGTGCATGGGAAGAATTAGGTGACGAATATTTAAAACCTGTTAAAGATGCTATCGCGATGGCGCGCAAGCAACTTCCGATGGACTTAGCTAAATTACCAGTATTTGCAGCAGGAGCAGAATAATGAAGAAAGTTATTAATTTTGTAACGCTAGCCGCAATCATGACCGCTGGTATAGTTACAACAACTCAAGCCAACCAGTTAGATGATTTATTAAAACAAGTTAAAAATGAGCGTATCTCTGAAGCTAAGCTTGATAAAAAACGCGAAGCTGAATTTATTTCGGCACGCGCTGATAAACAAGCATTGTTAAATAAAGCGAAAGCTGAACTTGCCAATCAAAATGCACGTAATGCTCGTTTAACGAAAGAATATGCTGCTAATGAAATTGCACTAGCACAAAAAGAAGTCGAACTAGATAATGCTACCGGTACTTTAGGTGAAATGTTTGGTGTTTCTCGTGCAGCAGCAGCTGGCGCATATGGTCAAATTGCTACATCAATCGTAAGTGCAGAATATCCAGGACGTGGCGAAACATTAAACCGTATTGCTAACGCAAAAGAAATTCCAGCATTAGAAGACCTTGAAGAGTTATGGTTTGCACTACAAACGGAAATGACAGAGTCAGGTAAAATTTCTAAGTTTACAGCCAATGTCACTAACTTAGATGGTTCAAAAACAACTGAGACAATCACGCGTATTGGTACATTTAACTTGGTTTCTGATAATGGTTACTTAACTTACAACGATGAAGTAGATCAAGTTCAACCACTACCTAAGCAACCAGCAGGTTATATCTCAGAGACAGCATCTGCGTTTTTCAACGCAAGCTCAGGCTATGTTGGCGTATTTGTTGACCCTTCACGTGGCGGTATCTTATCACTAGAAACACGTAAGAAAACGCTTGAAGAGTTCTTCCATGAAGGTAAAGAAGTTGGTTACGCTATCACGGTTCTTTTAATTATTGGTTGTTTAATTGCTCTTGAACGTCTTATCGTTTTAGGTAGTATGAGCGCTAAAATCAAATCACAAGAGAAAAACCTTGATAAACCAAACAATAACAACCCATTAGGTCGTTTACTTCAAATTTATCATGATAATAAAACGGTTGACGCTGAAACATTAGAGCTCAAACTTGATGAAGGAATCTTACGAGAAACGCCTAAAGTTGACCGTGGTGTTAATTTAATCAAAATGTTTGCTGCTATAGCACCATTAATGGGGTTATTAGGTACAGTAATCGGTATGATTATGACGTTCCAAACAATTACCTTGTTTGGTACAGGTGACCCGAAAATTATGGCTGGTAACATCTCACTAGCATTAGTTACAACAGCATTAGGTTTGATTTGTGCATTGCCACTTATTCTTATCCACTCTATTGTTGCTGGTAAAGCGAAAAGCGTTTTACAAAAACTAGACGAGCAAAGCGCAGGGTTAATCGCAGCGATTGCTGAGAAGGAGTCTAAATAATGTTATTCCTGATAGAGCTTTGGGAATCTGTCAGGGGTTTTATTGCGACTGGCGGTAACGTACTTTACGTTGTTGCCTTTGCACTCTTATTGATGTGGATTATGATGATAGAACGTTATTGGTTCTTAGCATCTATCTACCCAACAATGAAAAACAATATTGTTTCTCGTTGGGATGCACGCACAGACACAACGTCTTGGTATGCACATCGTATTAGAGAGACTTGGATTTCCGAAGCAAATGAGCTACTTGAACAACGCATGGTAACCATCAGAACATTAGTGGCAATGTGTCCACTAATAGGTTTGTTGGGAACTGTAACTGGTATGATTGGAGTGTTTGAAACTATGGCACAACAAGGTACAGGTAATCCGCGATTAATGGCCGCTGGTATATCGCAAGCAACTATTCCGACGATGGCGGGTATGGTAGCAGCATTGTCTGGTGTGTTTTTTAGTTCAAGATTAGACGCTCAAGTTAAACTAGCAAAGGCTAAACTGGTTGACAGTTTACCTCATCACTAGAGAGATATTTTCATGGCACGTAAAAAGATTCGTGAGGACGAAGAAGCAGCAATTGATATGACACCGATGCTTGACATCGTATTTATCATGCTGATCTTCTTCATAGTAACTACTTCTTTTGTTAAAGAAGCAGGTATTGAAGTAAATAAACCTAAAGCAGCACAGCAAACTAAACAGAAAAATGCCAATATCTTTATCGCAGTTAGAGATAATGGTGAAATTTGGTTAGATAAAGGCCGTGTTGATATCGAACGTGTTGGCGCAAGAATCGAGAAATTGCTTGCTGAACAACCGACCGATGTCGTTATTATCCAAGCAGATAAAGATGCTAAGCATGGTATTGTTGTTAAAGTAATGGATGCAATTAAAGAAGCAGGAAGTGGTCTTAGAATATCCATTGCTGCAGCGAAGGGGTAGAAAATGGGACGCTTTTTAGTATCAATACTACTAGGCGCTGTAGTTACCTTTGGTCTATTTGCTTTTATGGCTTTCCTTGTATCTAGCGGTGATAGAAACAAGGAAGAGGCAAAAGAGAATATAATCGTAGAAGTAAATACTACGCCACCAAAGTCTTCTGCAGAAACACGTCGTCGTGTTCCGCCTCCGCCGCCGCCGCCGCCTAAAGCGCCGCCAAAGCAACAGACTCCTGAGCCTGAAGCAAGTAACGACACTAGCGGTTTGCAATTTAACATGCCAGGTGTGCAACTATCTGGTGCGTCAACGGGCTTATCGGCACCTGGTGCTGGTTTTGGCCGTGACGGTGAAGCAACGCCAATTGTTCGAATAGAGCCTAAATACCCTATTCAAGCAGCACGTGATGGCAAAGAAGGTTGGGTTAAGCTTTCTTTTACTATCAATGAAATTGGTGGTGTTGAAGATGTAGATGTTATTGAAGCTGATCCTAAGCGTGTGTTTGACCGAGAAGCTAAACGCGCACTTAGAAAGTGGAAATATAAACCAAAGGTTGTTGACGGTAAGCCAATGAGACAAGAAGGCTTAACAGTTCAATTAGACTTTAAAATGGACGGAGGGCAATAGTTATGTTGAAACAATTTACCCTTAAGCGCTTTTCTTTTAAGCCTTCTACCTTTAAGGAGTTATCTACTTCCTTAGTTGTAGTTGCAGCTCTTCTTGCGGTACAAGTACCATTTGCAGACAATGCACATGCGGCGAGTGCTAAAGAAGAAAAAAAGAAGCGTCCTACACAACTCGTTGGTCAATCTGTTGGTAAAAAAGTTCAAAAAGCGTTTGAACTTTACTCTGAAGATGATATTGATGGTGCGTTAGTTATCTTAAAAGATATTGATGCCAAAGAAGGTTATGATGAAGCTTATGTTGCACGCTTTATTGCTGTTATGTATGCCACTAAAGGCGAGCATGAAACAGAAGCAATCAAATACCTTAAAAAAGCGATAGCGCCAGATATATTAAATGAAGGTGACCATGGCGAGGCGTTAAAGTTGTTGGCTGATTTGCAAATGCAGACCAAAGACTACGAAGGCGCTTTAAGTAACTATGATGCTTGGATGGCATTCACTGGTAAAAACGACGGTGCTACTTGGGTGAAAGTTGCTCAAGCAAACTATGAGCTAGGGCGGTTAGATAAAATGATTGCTCCTGCTGATAAAGCTATCGCCGCTTTTGGTGATAAACCTAACCAAAACCCATATATATTAAAGTTAACTTCTTATTATGAACGTAAAAAATATAAAGAAGCTATTGATGTATTAGAAACGGTTATTTTAATTTTCCCTGAAAATAAAACTTGGTGGACACAATTACCTATGTTTTATTTGCTAGTGGAAAACTATCCTAAAGCATTACAAACGCTTGATTTAGCTTATAAGCAGGGATTTCTTGACAAAGAGTCTCAAATTAAAACCTTAGCGAACTTATATTCTTCTAACGAAACGCCTTATAAAGCGGCTAAGTTATTAGAAAAGCATATTGCTTCAGGCTTAGTTAAAAGAGATGATAATAATATCTCTACTTTGGCTAATGCATGGCATGCAGCACAACATGTTAGTACAGCCGCCAAGTATTATGGTGAGTTAGCTAAAATGACCGGTGAAGCTAAGCATTATAGTAAGCAAGGTATGTTGTTGAAGCAAGATGAACAATTTGCTAAAGCTATTACAGCGTTAAATAAAGCGATAGAGCTAGGTATTAAAAATGAAGGACGCTTGTATATGAGTATAGCTGAATCATATTTTTACCTTGAAAAATACAAACAAGCTTATGCTGCTATTAATAAAGCAATGGAAGATCCTAATTCGCGTAAAGCGGCAAGAGGTTGGAAAGGCTTTATTGTAGACACAGCTAAACGTAAAAATGTAGCTATTTAACTACCTATATTTGATGTGTTTATTAAAAAACCAGCTATCCTTAAAGGGATACTGGTTTTTTTTATGTTTGAATAAAAGTATCATTTTAAAAAATTATTTTTTATAATAATTTTAATGGTATTAATAGTGTACCTAACTACAAATAATAAGGAGCACACCATGAACATATTAAAGAAAACCCGACTAACGCTATTACTAAGCTTATTTACAGTTGTGTTAGGAATCAGCAGTATAGCAAAAGCAGAAACAAATCCATTTGCAGCTAATACGTTAACCACAGTCAGCAGTAAAGAAGTACAAGAAGCTAAATGTGGTGAAGGCAAGTGCGGTGAAAGTAAAGCTAAAGCCAAAATGAAATGTGGTGAAGGCAAGTGCGGTGAAAGTAAAGCTAAAGCCAAAATGAAATGTGGGGAAGGCAAGTGCGGTGAAAGTAAAGCTAAAGCCAAAATGAAATGTGGTGAAGGCAAGTGCGGTGAAAGTAAAGCTAAAGCCAAAATGAAATGTGGTGAAGGTAAGTGCGGTGAAAGTAAAGCTAAAGCCAAAATGAAATGTGGTGAAGGCAAGTGCGGTGAAAGTAAAGCTAAAGCCAAAATGAAATGTGGTGAAGGTAAGTGCGGTGAAAGTAAAGCTAAAGCCAAAA
>NZ_JBWDLI010000005.1:0-9185 GCF_056238625.1 Colwellia sp. F1 | reverse complement strand
TGAAATGTGGTGAAGGCAAGTGCGGTGAGAGTAAAGCTAAATCAAAAAAATGCGGTGGTTAGGCGCTAGTATTGGTCTTAATTTTAATTTAGCGAGCTTTAAGCTCGCTTTTTGATCGTCCAGAGCTTGTTTAAGTGCATTTGAACTCAGCATATAAACAGGTCCCCTGGAAAAGGAAAATTGATTCAAATAGGTATAATAGTTACCTAAAGCTGTTAAAATGACTTTAACCCCATTCTGTGTATTATCACTTTTTTATTAGGAAACACTTTGAATAATAATGACGTTCTGCGCCGGTTACGCTATACCTTTAACTATAATGATAAACAAATGGTCGCAATTTTTTCCTCAGCAGGGCTTAAGGTCACCAGAGAGCAGGTCAGTCAATGGTTAAAAAAAGATAGTGATACCGATTTTATCAGCTGCAGTGATACAGAGTTAGCGACATTTTTAAACGGTTTTATTAACGAGAAGCGTGGTAAAAAAGAAGGGCCTCTTGCGGTTCCTGAAAAACGTTTAACTAATAACATTATACTTACCAAGTTAAAAATTGCACTTAACTTAAGAGCTGAAGAGTTAATTGAATTATTAAACCATGTAGACTTTCGGTTAAATAAACCGGAACTTAGTGCTTTTTCAAGAAAACCAGAACATAAAAATTATAAAGAATGTAAAGATCAAGTATTGCGCAACTTACTGCAAGCCATAGATAAAAAATATCATGTTGCTCGAACTAAAAAAATTGAACACAATTCCCCTCAACCAGGGTTCACTACTAGTAATAGATTGCAAGACACTGCACCACAAGGCCAGCCTCAAGAAGGTCATACTAAAATTACTGGCCAAAACAATTCCTATAAAAGGAAAAACAAGAATACTGAACCACGGGTTGAAGGTGCACGGCCTAACGCCAGTAAAATTTATAAGAACCCTAATAAAAGTGCTCAGGAAAAGCCCTCTCGCAAAGTGTTAAAACTAAAGCTAGAAGACCTTGCCAGGCAGTCGAACAAAAATACATAGCATTTTGGGGGCATAATCATCTGTTTAGCTCATTAATTTCAGTAAGAAACAAGCAGGCTACCATCATTGACAGAGTGCGATGGTAGCAAAGGAGAACTTAAGCTGACGACTTTGCATTTATCTTTAATAGTTCACCCAACGCTTATATGGTTCACTTTGAGCCAAGGTTGCCTGACTGCCTTTTAACGAAAAATTATAACCACACAGGCTGAAACTTCCACGAAACGCCAAGGCTTGGACTAACGTCTCACTGTCTAAGGGTGAAAAAGTAGCATAATAATCATTATTCTCGCCGGAAGCTTTCTCAACCTGTACCGACAGAGTACGGATAGATTGGCCGTTATCAAAACTTACTGCTTGGCAACTTTTGTCACCTTTGGAGGTTAATTGTGACCATATTACAGTGTTTTGCACCTCATCTGCTTGCCAGTTAATACTAATGCCATTGTACTGTGATAAATATAAGGTGTAATTATCAGGCATAGTTAATGGGTGATTTCTTGTAATATTAGATTGGGAGTTAAGGTTTGTTGGGGGTTCATCTGGTTTAATGCTAGCCTCATCGGGTGAGTCTAAAATAGTAATTAACCATGATGTTGCAACCGCAATTATGGTTAAACCCACGATAGCGATAGCAGCTAATTGTGTCTTGGTGTTACTCAAAATTTTCAGACGTAGTTGCTCACCAATATCTAGTTTTTTGTCCATAGGGCTTTTGTTTTGAAAGTTGTCACCCTTGTTGTGTAGCACTGCTGCTCCATGGTTGTTTGAAGGTTGGTGTATAGCATTAGCAACACTGTCTGTATTAGTACTAATAAGTGTTGGCTCAATTCGAAGTCTTGCTGGTTTACTTGGATTATGTGCTTGTTGATACGCTTTTAGATCAACAGGGCCACAGTAACCTAAGATATAGGTTCGTTTTGTTTTACTTGGGTAAGTTAAAAAAGCTGCTGAGCAAAGCGCGGGAACAATAAGTAAATAATAAAAAGTACTTTGTTTCGTCGATATAATAATAATAGCCACGAATATAAACGATAAATTAGGAGCTAAAATCCACTTTTTATTAAGAGTTGCATCGTGCAAGCGCCTTACAGTTGTTAATAAAAGTATAAACGCCAATAGACAAGATATAATTAGAGACACTGTTATGTTGTTAATCAATGCTGCAGACAACATAATAAATAGCAAGTGAACAGCACTAAAAATGCTAAAAAAACGCACTCGGTTATCACAACCTTGTAAACAAAAAAGAGACTTCAAAAACTGCAAAATAGCTTCCTATGATATTAGCGCTAAAATAAAAAACACTCGTTTTAATTAACGCGATAAGGTGGAACATCAACACTCGCTAACTTTAGCCCATACAAACTTAATGTTGCGTGATGACTTGACTCTCCATCACCACTAAATTCGATATCAAATATGCTAAACCATACTAGACCGTGTGTTTTATTAAATGTTAACCTGCTTGAACGCCGTGCAATAGCAATAAATTGTAACTGACTTTGTTCACAATACCGGTTCGCGTGTGTAAGGGCAGCTTCAGACACTTTTCGCATAAAAATAAAGTACCAACAAATTAAACAAAGTATTAATAAGTAATATATATTTTCCATCGTGTTTGCTATACCTTAAATGATAAGTTTTAGAATATGGTTATTTAGTTAAACAGTTGACCAATAGCATGTGATAAGGCATTGCTGCGCTCAGGTGAGCGCATGCATTCAAAAATGATCGGGCGGATAGTCGGAATTGCTACCAAGTCTTTAAATATGTAGTTAAATAGAGCTTGATCTTCACAGGCAATCAAGTGCTCTAAAAAGGCGATTAATTGCTTAGGGTCAGCAAGTGCCGTCCAGCAGCGGCCAGAAAGTGTTATCAATATTTCAGGTACTATATTGTTTTGTTTAAGCAGACCATCAATAAACTCTTTCACAAGAGTATTATGACAACTGCTTGCTAAGCTGCGGAGTAAAGACTGTTGTAGTTGTATTGTATCGTCTTTTACGGAGTTACCTTCTAAACAACTTGTGTCGTATAGGTTTAGTAAAGCATTTATTAATTCAACAGGCAGTGCTTCATTTTCTAATGCACTACATAAAGGGGTTATAACTTCATTTGGCAGATGGGGTAGAGCGTCAATTAATAGCTGTTTTTTACTTTTTGTCGTTGAAGTTTGCTCATTTATACGAGCAGCAAAATCAGTTATACCTTGCACACTGATTTGTTGCCAAGTATGCCAATGTCCTGCTTTAGTTTTGTTAACATCTCCTACTTCTTCACCATTAAGGTAAGTTAAAAATGGCATTAAATATTCACTAGAAGGTTGTTTCAATTCAAACTTTATTTTGCTGTTTAATGAAGCTAGCTTGTATTGTGCAGGGGTAAATAAATAGGGATTATTCTTTAATAGCGCTTCTTGCTGTTCATTAGCGTCTTGTGTGAGGTCACGGCCTAAAGCTTCAATGATAATTGCAATAAAGTGATTTCTAGCACCTTGATTTAACAAACCGCGCTCATCAAGAGGAAATTTTACTAACCATAAATAAGGTTGCGGTGATTTTTTTTGCCAAAACGCGATAGCAATACAGGCATGGCCTTGGGTAGGAGTTGGATAAGGTAGTTGATTTAGCTCTATTTGTTCAAATGTTTTTTTTGATATTTTTTCTATTTTTCGGCCAATATCATAAAGGCGAAACTGAGAGTTGGATGCGTGTAAAAGCTGTGAAATAGTATCAATAGTATGCATAGGAGAAATTAATTAGCCAAAGTAAAGAAGGATTGAGTCTATGGGCTATTATAGAGATAATGCGCATACCTAGCAAAAGTAAATGTGTACTTATGTCTGACCAATACAATAAGCCAACAGCTGAAATTGGCCTTGAAAAACCTGTGTTAACTATTCTGTACCAAGATGAGTATCTCGTTGCTGTAGATAAGCCTGCAGGTTTGTTTGTTCATCGAAGCTTTATGGACAAAAATGAACTGTACTTTGCATTACAATTGGTTCGTGATCAAATTGGCAGGTATGTTTACCCTGTGCATCGATTAGACAGGCCAACATCTGGCGTACTTTTATTTGCTTTAACCCAAGCAGTTGCCAGAAAAATGAACGAAGCTTTTGCTAATAAATCAAATGAGGTAACAGCTGAACTAGGCATAACAAATGAGCAAGCAGAAGAACAAAATAAAAATGTAGCGCTTAATAAAACCTATTACGCATTGGTGCGTGGACATTTACCCATTGTGGGACACAATACCTTAATAGATTATGCTCTAAAAGAGAAGTTAGACAAGCTAGGTGATAAACATGTCAACCGTGATAAAGCGCCTCAACAGGCCAAGACTTATTACCGAACAATAGAACAAGTAAGTTTACCGATTGCCTTAGGAAAGTTTGCTAGTATTCGTTACTCCTTAGTCAAACTAACACCAGTAACTGGACGAAGACATCAAATTCGAAGGCACCTAGCACATTTGCGCCATCCCATTATTGGTGATATAAATTATGGAGACAATAAACAAAACCCATTCTTTCATAATCACTTTGGTTTTAAACGTTTAATGCTTATTGCTAAGTCACTCAGTTTTATTCACCCTGTTACCCAAGAGAAAGTGACAATTACCGCTGAATTTGATACTCAGTGGCAACAGGTTTTTAAAGCGCTTAACTGGTCAATAGCAAACATATAAACTGGCTAGCCTCAATATTGATACTGCTTGTTTGATTATTGAATGCGGAGCCTTAAAATAGTTGTTTATCTTACTTAAGCCACGCTAGTTTATTTAGGCGCCCGAATATCAATTGCGTTTATATCTTGTGAGATAAGTTATGTATAAAAGTTTTCAGCTCTCATGTCCCTACTATCAGCGCTTTTATCCCCTCTGATTTTCACTGCATAACTTGAATAGTTAGGATTGTAACGAGCTCTTTTATGCTCAAAGGCAAGCATCATTGCGCGGTCTGTTGTCACTGCTCTATTTAGCAAAGATAGCATTAACTGATGATCTGAGACAAGGGTGTTTTTAATAGTGCGTTTGCTGTTAAGAGTAAACTTGGTGCGTGGAAAACCCTCGCCAATATAACCAGAATTATAGTGATTATCGGTCCGGCTAGTATAATTATTTTTTTCTGTCGAACTGCAAGCAAATAAAAATAGGCATAATAATACAGTCATACTATGTTTTATAGTGGATGAGTTTAAATCAGATATATTGAGAGCATGCATAAACAACCTTCATAGTAAAAATAATTTCTATTACTAAGAAGGAGCAAGTGTTATGCCAGTTGTTTTTTTGACAAGGTTAAGTTTCACTTTTTCGTATAATGCATTGTAAATAAAAGAGAAGTTATAATGTACTTATATATGTTAACCGAGTTTTACTCATATATCGTATTCATTTTTAAGCTAATATATCAGCGTCAAATTTTTGCTGTTATGCAAGAGTAAGGGAGTCTATTGTTACCAAGCTTCAATTTTATTTATTATAATATTAGCTGTGTTTTCAGGCTGTTCAAGAGGAAACATATGCCCACCAGGTGTGGTGCTTAATTGAATGTTTTTATTTAACTTAGCAAATTTCTTAAAAAAAACATGAGGGCAAACAGTAGTTTGCTCAGCATATATTAAACTTGCTGGAATCTGTAGTTTGTTTTTATAGCGGGATAAATTATCGGCTAAATTTCTAAAAATATCAGCTTCTACCTGTGCAGAAAAAGCTAACTCTAACTGATTATTACGTTCAATAATACCGTGCTTAACGTAATCTGTTAAACAGCGGTGATCAAAATTTTTAAATAGTGATCTACGAGCGAAGAGTTTTGCTACATCAGTATTTAAGGGCCAATGTATTCTTCTTACTTTTGCTTTACCGGCAGGGCTGAACTTATCAATGAAGGGCGTGCGCTTTATAAACTTCATTGCAAAAGCAGTTGCGCCTGTGATGACGGGGGGATCCAACATGACCAAGCCTTTAAATAAACTAGGTTGTTGGCAAGCAGCAATAAAAGCGATGACCCCCCCAAAAGAGTGGCCTACATTAATTACTTTTGCTTCTTGGTTAATTTTTATCTGTTGCTTTACAAAGCTAATATGTTCATCAACTAAAGGCTGCCAATTACTTTCAACAGGGTAGCGCTCATCATGTCCATACATATTGTGTGCAATAACTTGGTACTCTTCAGGTAAATAATTAAAGAGAGTTTGGTAACTACCTGACGGAAAACCATTGGCGTGTACAAAATTAATCAGTGTTTTTGACATATAAGAGTGAGTACCCATATTAAAATTAAATAATAAAGATTAAGGAAGTTAAACGGTTGTTTGAATTTTGTCAACACTCATTCTTAGAGCAAGGGGAACAATTAGCAATAAAAAACCCAGCATAGCTGGGTTTAGGTAGTAGTTTATTCAATAAACGAGTAAATTAAAATTCTTCTAGCATATACTCTAACGAGTTTTCATATATTTTTAGTTCTTTTTCCAGCTGATATTTATCTTTCAACTGCTCGATTTCACGCCACTTACCTTTTTTATTTGCCACAGGCTTATCTTTAACGGCTTGGCTACCTGATGCTAACTCTTGCTTTAAGCTATCCATAAATGTACCCCTTAATAGTTCTTGTGTAAAAACATTAATAGATTTTCTATAAAATACAAACAATCGTCTTAGTTTTAATATCATATTTTTTAAAGAATGAGAAATAAAAAACGCACATTTTTTAAAAGAATGTGCGTTTTTCATATACTTTAATTGCTGCCTATATCCTTAAAAAACAGTATCAGAAGTGTTAAATAACTCTACAAGGTCAATGCATAAAAAAAATATGCGCAGTGACAGCATAATTGCTTATAGCATTTGTGCTAATTGTTGCTCAAGTTTTACTTGGTCAATGGCAAAGTTACGAATACCTTCGCTAAGTTTTTCAGTAGCCATTGCGTCATCATTCATCTGCCAGCGCCATTGCGCTTCCGTTAACGGTTGTTCATCAGATGCTACGGCTTGACTATTTTCAGCGCTAAGCTTTTGCTCAACAATAGCGTTACTGTTAGCTAGTTCATCCATAAGTTGAGGGCTAATAGTTAAGCGGTCACAACCGGCAAGCGCAAGAATCTCGCCTATATTTCTAAAACTAGCACCCATCACAACCGTATTATAGCCCTTACTTTTGTAATAATTGTAAATAGTAGTAACAGAAATGACACCAGGGTCTTCATCGCTGGGATACTCAGTGCGACCTGTATCTTTTTTAAACCAATCAAGAATACGGCCGACAAATGGTGAAATAAGGTAAACACCTGCTTCAGCACAAGCTCTTGCTTGGGCAAAACTAAAAAGTAATGTTAAATTACAGTTAATCCCTTCCTTTTCAAGCTGTTCAGCAGCCTTAATCCCTTCCCAAGTTGATGCAAGCTTAATTAAAATTCTGTCATTACTAATGCCAGCTTCATTGTACATTGCGATTAATTTATGTGCTTTAGCAACTGAAGCCTGTGTATCAAAAGATAAACGAGCATCTACTTCCGTAGATATGCGTCCAGGAACTGTCTTTAATATTTCCAAACCAATTAATACAGATAACCTATCTGCTGCGTCGGTAACTTGCTGAGTTGTGTCAGTTGATTGAGCTTTAGCCCATGTCACAGCATCCTTTAACAAATTTTTATATAAAGGTAATGCGGCAGCTTTTAATAACAAAGACGGATTGGTTGTTGCGTCTTGTGGTTTAAATTTAGCAATGGCCTCAATATCACCGGTATCGGCAACTACTGTGGTCATTTGCTTTAGTTGTTCAAGTTGTGAAGAAGTGTTTGTCATAATGACACCTATATGTTTTTGCTAAAATATGAATACGTAATCTATACCCATGAATTGTTCAGCTACCTAAGCACAGAATTTAATTTTTTGAGTATATACCCAAGCCACCTAAAGCATGCAAGCTTAAATTTAAGTGGTTTGGGTATGCACGATGAAATGTTACTACATTAAGTCAATAAATGTAGCAATTTCTCTGTAACTTAGGTAAAACTTTAGCCAGTATTAAGGTGAACAGCAGTGATGTAATTTATTATAGTTGACACGCTCACTTAAATTGTAAGCTATGTTATAGTTTGCCTTATAAACTATATTAAAAAATAGAATCGAGTTATATTATGTTACTTGTTGTTTCACCTGCAAAAAAGTTAGACTTTGAATCACCTTTGGCAACTACTCAATCGAGCCAAGCAAGTTTGTTATCACACAGTGAAATCTTAATCGAGCGCTGTGCCAAGCTTTCACCAGCACAAATTGCTTCGTTAATGAAATTAAGTGATAAGTTGGCGGGATTAAATGCGGCACGTTTTGGTGAGTGGTCACAACCATTTACTAGTGAAAATGCACGTCAAGCAATATTAACCTTTAATGGGGATGTTTATAGTGGGTTAGATGCCGCATCTTTCAGTGAAAAGGATTTTAAATTTGCCCAACAGCATTTTCGTATATTATCTGGTTTATATGGTTTGTTAAAACCATTAGACTTAATTCAAGCCTACCGACTCGAAATGGGCGCTAAGTTAGATAATGTGCGCGGTAAAAACTTATATCAGTTTTGGGGAGATATTATTACTAATGAATTAAATAAAGCACTAACCGCGCAAGGCGACAATATCTTAATTAACTTGGCGTCAAATGAATATTTCAAAGCCGTTAATATTAAACTGTTAAAAGCATCAATTATTACTCCACAATTTAAAGACTGGAAAAACGGTCAATATAAAATAATTAGTTTTTATGCTAAAAAAGCACGAGGCTTAATGGCACGTTATATAATTCAAAATCAGATAACCGATGTAGAACAACTAAAGAGCTTTGACTTAGCAGGTTACCAATACAATCCTGATTTAACTCAAGGTAATGAACTTGTTTTTACACGCAAAGAAATATAAGCAGGGACTTTTCTTTGGGGGGCTTGACGGTATAAGCAAATAAGTGAGCAGAATAGCATAGGGTATGATAAAAAACACTCAGCTAGCTTGTTAATCCCGCATTTAGTGCGATTTATCTGCGAACAAACAAAAACTTGAAAATAAAGCTTGAACCATTCTGAAAACTCTCTACAATGCGCTCCAGTTCCAAGGGGTTCAGCCAAAAAGCTTAACCAACAGGACGTTTTAATAAGTTAT
>NZ_JBWDLI010000004.1:0-304274 GCF_056238625.1 Colwellia sp. F1 | reverse complement strand
TCCCTTTACACAACTGTTGGTTTGGTTAGAGCACCTAACCAACAAAGAAGGCGTACAAGTACAAGCCATTGACCTAACACAGGGCAATAACCAAGGAGAAGTGAAGGTGAGGCGTTTACAGCTTGGGCGGTAATAAGCTGGAAAGTGTAAAGGTTAATTGTGCATAACAATAATAAAAACTGGTGCCTGAATAAAATTCAGGCAGATGTGAAAATTAAGCAAAAATAGCGTCTAGCATCTAGAGCCCAACGCCTAAAATCTAGCGGCTAGTACTTATAATTTCAAATGTTAAACAGAGACTACTAATGAAAAAAAACCTTGCCATGGGCATTATTTTTGTCATCGCTTATCTTGGCTTTGTAATTGCTACCTTGCCAAGCGCATTCGTTTTACAGCAAGTACCATTACCTAATAATGTTAAAAAAAGCCTTTACCTTTCAGGCGTTAGCGGCAGTATTTGGCACACTAATATCGCACAAGTTGTCATAAATGGTACGCCTATTAACAAGGTTAGCGCACAGTTAAGCCCTTGGTCTTTATTGTCATTAACCCCTAAGTTATCAATCACATTTGGTGACCCGTTTAATGCTGGTCCAGAAGGGGCTTTTGATCTAGTACTGTCGTCAACGAAAGCAAAAATAAGCAATGCTAATATGTTAATAAGCGCTAATGAAATAGCACAACAACTACCGCTACCTTTACCTATGTTAGCGCAAGGTGATGTCACCTTAACTGTTGCATCAGCGGAAATTGATTTTAGCAAAAACAATCAATGCGTTAGTGCAACAGGCAATGGCGCGTGGTCTAAAGCTGGTGTTACTGCTCTGTCTCGTACTGTACCGTTAGGCATATTAACTGCCGATATTAGCTGTGACCAAGGCACGCTAGCGCTAGTAATGTCACCTAAAAATGATTTAGGGTTAACCTTTACCGCGTATGTTGCACAAGGCGGTAAAGTATCAGGTGAAGGATATTTACAACCTGGCGCTAAATTTCCTGCCGCCCTTAATGACGCCCTGCCGTTTTTGGGTAGACAAGACAGTCAGGGTCGTTATCGCTTAGTCTTCTGAGTATAAAGGTGAGTGCGTTAGTAAAGTAGGATAGGTAACCCTTGCTAGTAAGCAGTAAAACCTTGTGTTTACCTTGTGGCTGTATATAATAACAGTTGTGAATAAATACAGCGTTTTACCTAGAAAGGAAAAGCTAATGCCAATCGTAAATAAATTAAAACCTTTAACTAAGCGCCAGCAACAAATATTTGATTTAATAAAAGAAAACATTCAAGCAACAGGAATGCCACCTACAAGAGCTGAAATAGCAGTTTTTTTTGGTTTTAAATCAGCTAATGCTGCCGAAGAGCATTTAAAGGCCTTGGCAAAAAAAGGCTATATAGAAATGTTGCCAGGCACTTCGCGTGGCATACGTTTAGCTGAGCAATTTAATGTAGTAGAAGGCTTGCCACTGGTGGGTAGCGTTGCTGCAGGTGAACCTATATTAGCAGAAGAGCATATTGAACAACATTATGAAATGAATGGTGATTTGTTTCATCCTCCCGCCAATTACTTGTTAAGAGTTAATGGCGAAAGTATGAAAAATATTGGCATTCTAGATGGTGATTTATTAGCAGTACATCAAACCAGCGATATTCAAAATGGTCAGGTCATTGTTGCTAGAGTAGAGAACGAGGTCACGGTTAAGCGTTACAAACGAGACGGTGATGTTGTTTATTTAGTCGCAGAAAATGATAATTTTGAGCCAATAAAGGTCGATCTTACTTGCCAAGAATTCAATGTTGAAGGGCTTGCCGTTGGCGTAATTCGTAACGGTAATTGGATGTAAACTGCGTTGCTTTAGTCTTTTTTAATCAATTGCTGCTAAAGACTTTGGCGGCAACACCTTTCTTATCTATCCCCCTATATATCACCCGATTTAACTAATAAAACCCACTTTGCTTGTTATATAGCCAATAATTCTTAGTAAATATAAGATCAATGAAAAAAGCTATAGGCTATATCTATCAAGCTATTCCAAAGCTTTAGAGTGCTTACTCTATTGATACTACAGCTTTTTTTTATAATTACCATTTGACGTAGATCAAGTTTTGAGCGATTCTAGAGTGGGAATCGAACAAAATAATAAGCAAGAACTGTATAAAAATAAAAAGACGTTGATGTGCTAATTCGATACCCAAACTTACTATTACATTCATGTAGTGCTGAGTTAGCAGTTTCACGTCAGTTAATTTAATAAATTTTAAATAGGGTATTACTATCTTGTTTGAAAATAATAACTAAATTAACAGTTAATCAGTTTAATGAGTATGAAGTACATTGCTGCTTTTCTGTTTTCTATTTCTTATACCTTTGTTTTTGAAGTGATATTTAAAATCATTTTTTAGCTTAAGTAGGTAATAATGAGGGAGAAGTTGAGTGAAGAGAGCTAACCATCGTAGGTTGATGGGAATTGGGTTATTTATTTTAAGCCTTTTTTCTAGTTCGGCCTGGTCAAATTCACAGTTAAATTTGACTAAAGGAGCAACAGCGATTAGTAGAGAAGTGTATGATTTACATATGCTTGCACTCTATATATGTACTGGTATTGGTGTTGTAGTTTTTGGTATCATGTTTTGGTCAATGATATTTCATCGTAAATCTAAAGGAGCAAAAGCCGCTGATTTTCATGAAAGCACCAAGGTTGAGATACTTTGGACTGCCATCCCTGTCATTATACTTATCGCCATGGCTATCCCTGCCACTAATACACTAATTAGCATGGAAAATAATGAAAATTCCGACATTACTATCCAAGTAACAGGGTCTCAGTGGAAGTGGCACTATAAATACTTTGATCAAAACATTGAGTATTACTCTGTGCTTTCAACACCAAGAGAGCAATATGAGAATCAAAATGGTAGCTTTAAAGGCAATGAGACAGCTAAAGGTGAAAACTATTTACTTGAAGTTGACAAACCCTTAGTTATCCCTGCCAATAAAAAAGTTCGATTTCTTATTACCTCCGATGATGTTATTCACTCTTGGTGGGTGCCTGCCTTTGCAATTAAACAAGATGCTAACCCTGGTTTTATCAATGAGGCATGGACGAATGTAGATAAACCTGGCATTTATCGTGGCCAATGTGCTGAGCTTTGTGGTAAAGACCATGGTTTTATGCCCATTGTTGTTGAAGTGAAATCGAGCGAAGATTATGACGCATGGTTGAAAGAACAGCATGCTTTAACCGCAAAAGCCGCTGATGCTGAGCGGGCCTCTTTAACTGCTTCTCTGAGTAAAGAGGAGTTAATGCAGTTAGGTGAAACAACTTATATGGCTCATTGTGCAGCCTGCCACCAACCAACGGGGTTAGGGTTGCCTCCCACATTTCCGGCACTGAAGGGCAGTGTGGTTGCAACGCAAGGCAGTATTACAGAGCATATTAATTTAATCGTCAATGGTAAAGGTATGATGCCACCATTTGGTAAACAATTAACACTACAAGAAATTTCAGCGGTGACTACATTTGAGCGTAATGCTTGGGGTAATGACACGGGTGATTTAGTTCAAAGCTCAGATGTTAAAGCAGCAGGCGGGGAGTAACACATGACGACAAATATAATAAATGAATCCCTTGATGATGAGCATCACGATCATAAAATGAAAGGTATTAAACGTTGGCTATTTACCACTAACCATAAAGATATTGGCACATTATATTTATGGTTCTCTTTTATTATGCTGTTAACGGGGGGCGCATTAGCGATGGTAATCCGGCTTGAGTTATTTCAGCCAGGTTTACAAATAGTAGAACCCGACTTTTTTAATCAGTTAACTACAGTGCATGGGCTGATTATGGTTTTTGGCGCAATAATGCCAGCATTTACCGGTTTCGCTAACTGGATGTTGCCTATGATGATCGGTGCGCCAGATATGGCTTTGCCCCGTATGAATAACTGGAGTTTTTGGATATTACCTTTCGCGTTTGCTATTTTGCTTTCTACCTTTTTTATGAACAGTGGTGCGCCTAATTTTGGTTGGACCTTCTATGCTCCGCTGTCAACCACTTACTCAAATGGTAGTACGGCATTTTTTGTTTTTGCTGTGCATATTATGGGAGTATCTTCAATAATGGGAGCAATTAATGTCGTTGTTACCATTATGAATATGCGTGCACCGGGTATGACCTATATGAAAATGCCACTGTTTGTTTGGACGTTTTTTATCATGGCTTATTTGCTAATTGCCGTCATGCCAGTGCTAGCAGGTGCTGTTACTATGGTGTTGACTGATACTTACTTTGGTACCAGCTTTTTCAATGCTGCTGGTGGTGGTGACCCTGTAATGTTCCAGCATATTTTTTGGTTCTTTGGCCACCCTGAAGTCTATATTATGATTATGCCGGCATTTGGTATTGTTTCAACAGTTATTCCCGCCTTTGCGCGTAAAAAACTTTTTGGTTACAGCTCTATGGTTTATGCAACAGGAGCAATTGCCTTGTTGTCATTTCTTGTTTGGGCTCATCATATGTTTACCACAGGTATGCCTTTATTTGGTGAGCTATTCTTTATGTACTGTACTATGTTAATCGCGGTTCCTACAGGCGTTAAGGTCTTTAACTGGGTTGCAACGATGTGGCGTGGTTCATTATCATTTGAAGTGCCCATGTTGTTTTCAATTGCTTTTGTTATTTTGTTCACCATTGGCGGATTTTCAGGCTTGATGCTGGCGCTAACACCTGCAGACTTTCAATACCACGATACCTACTTTGTTGTTGCGCACTTTCATTATGTGCTTGTCACGGGCTCATTATTTTCAATTTATGCAGGAGCTTACTATTGGTTGCCTAAATGGACGGGCCATATGTATAGCGACGCCTTGTCTAAATGGCATTTTTGGTGCTCATTAATTTCGGTCAACTTACTCTTTTTTCCTATGCACTTCTTAGGGTTAGCAGGTATGCCGCGCCGGATCCCAGATTATGCCTTGCAGTTTGCAGACTTTAATAAATGGGTCAGTATTGGTGGTTTTGCTTTTGGCTTATCACAGCTAATCTTCTTAGCTGTTGTAATCAAATGCATTAGGGGCGGTGACAAAGCACCCGCTAAACCATGGGATGGTGCTGAAGGCTTAGAATGGACTGTGGCCAGTCCCGCACCTTATCATACCTTTACAACACCACCGAAGGTTGACTAATCATGAATGATGACATAACGCAAAAGCCTATTAAGGCAAGTAATAGTAAAATTATTAAAAAACTCGTTTTTATGGTTGTTGCTATGTTTGGCTTTGGTTTTGCCCTTGTGCCTATATACGATGTTTTTTGTGATATCACAGGCTTAAACGGTAAAACGAATAATGCTGCAGTCACTTATACCGATGACGGTGTTGATACATCGCGTACGATAAAAGTGCAGTTTATTACTCGAATGGCCAAGGGAATACCCTGGCGATTTGAGCCCGTTATTAATGAGGTATCCGTACATCCTGGTGAAATGAAGTTTGTTAATTTTTTTGCAAAAAATCAATCACAACGTGACATTATTGGCCAAGCAGTGCCGTCAGTGTCTCCAGGTATTGCTGCTGGTTATTTTCAAAAAATTGAATGTTTTTGTTTCGCGCGACAACCATTAAAAAGTGGTGAAGAAGTTGAAATGGGTTTGCAGTTTTATGTTGATCTAGACTTGCCAGCAGATATCAGCACGCTGACATTATCATATACCTTATATGACGTTAGTGAAAAGGCAGACTCGTAATGCATTGATAACTCTTATCGCTATTAACAGTAAAGAGGGAATAAAAATGACAACGAAAGATTATGAAAGTTATTATGTGCCATCACAAAGTCACTGGCCCATAGTTGGCGCAGTAGCATTATTTATGATTGCGGTTGGTGCTGCTAATTATGTCAGTGATATGCAAAGTGAAGCCAGTGGTTATGGTGGATACATCTTATTAGCAGGTATTGCGCTAGTGATTTATATGATAGCAGGCTGGTTTAGTAATGTTATCACTGAATCCATGGCCGGCAAGTATAGCCGCCAAATGGACAACTCATTTAGACAGGGCATGAGTTGGTTTATTTTTTCTGAAGTGATGTTTTTTGCAGCTTTTTTTGGCGCATTGCTATATGCACGTACCTTTTCGGTTCCTTGGTTGGGGGGGGCAGGAAACAATGCTGAAACAGCCGCTGTTTTATGGCCAGAGTTTACTGCAGTGTGGCCACTTATTAAAACACCTGATGGCACTGAAACCACAGGAATGGGATGGTATGGCTTACCCTTAATCAATACACTTTTGTTAATCACTTCCTCGTTTACGGCGCATTTTGCCCATGTGGCATTAGAAAAAAACAAACGCCCACAACTAAAAGCTTGGTTAGGCTTTACCATTATTTTGGGATTAGCTTTTATCTCGCTCCAAATACTGGAATATGTCCATGGTTATTCTGATGAAATGCAATTGTATTTAAGCAGTGGGATCTACGGTAATACTTTTTATATGTTAACGGGCTTTCATGGAGTACATGTAACACTCGGATGCATTATGTTAATTGTGATGTTTTTTAGGGTGCTTAAAGGGCACTTTACACCTGATAATCATTTTGCGTTTAAAGCGGCTAGTTGGTATTGGCACTTTGTTGATGTGGTTTGGGTGCTACTGTTTGTTTTTGTTTACATCTTGTGATGTTAATACCGTGCTAAAACTGTAGTAATGGTGTGGGGTACGCATTGGCTGTTGTCAATGCTGTCTCTTTTGCTTTACTCAAATGCGTTTATATTAGTGGTTATCTCGCAGAAATAATAATAAATATTAACGACAATAAGGGTTTTCTTGTTAATGCTCAATAGTGAAAACTCAAGTGAAAATAAAACGCGATTACACTCTGTTAGTAAGCTTAACTTGCTTTGGTTGTTACTTACTGTACTGGTTTTTTCAGTCTTAGTGAAACTTGGCTTTTGGCAAAATGCGAGGGCATTAGAAAAGGAGCAGCGGTTAACGCAAATTGAAAAACTAAGTGCACAAGCGCCATTGACGTTAACGCAAGTGTTAAGCTTGGCGAGTGAAAATCAATCGTTAAATGCAGTTAATGATTACCCTGTATTGGTAAACGGTGAATTTAATGAAAACCAAGTTTTTTTATTAGATAACCAAGTAAGTAAAGGACGATTAGGTTATCGCGTTTACCAAGTTGCAGTAACCGATAAGTTTGCAGTACTCGTCAGCCTTGGTTGGGTAGCAGGCTCTTTGAATAGACAAGAATTACCTAATATTTCAGCCTTGCATGGAAACCACAGATTTCAAGGACATATTCGTTTAATAGAAGCCGGAGTTTTATTACAAGAGCAAGTGTTTTCAGCTGTAAGCTGGCCGCTAAGAGTGCAACAAATTGAATTAGAGAAGTTTTCATTATTAATCAAACGGAAACTCTTGCCTTTTGTCGTGTATATGGATAAAAACGAAAGGTTAGGTTTTGAAAAAAATTGGCAACCAATAGTGATGCCACCAGAGAAGCACCGCGCCTATGCTTTTCAGTGGTTTAGCCTAGCTATAGCTTGGCTATTGTTGATGCTCTGGGCCAAGTTTGGCGTTAGTAAAAGTAATGGTAATAATAACAGTAAGGCAAAGTAGTATGAGTTTAGTGCAAGATGAAAAAAACGTCTCACAAGAGAGGGTTATAAAAAGAAAAAACCGTAGTAGCTTTTTACTGATGATTGCTGTTTTTATTTTGCCAGTTGTATTGGCTAAACTTGCTTTAGATGGCGAGTGGTTAACAACGGGCGTTACAAATAAGGGTACCTTATTAAAAAACGGCCTCACCCTTGATAAACTCGATATTGACAATAGCCAATTTCCCCATCAATGGTTGATTCTATATAACCTGCCTAATCAGTGCGACATGCATTGTCAAAAAGTTTTTAACTCTGTTCACAACACTTACATTGCCATAGGTCAAGATACACCAAGAGTTACTCCCGTCGCCTTATATCAAGAGGCTTTGCCTACTGTTCAGCTTGAACATATTGCGAATAGTAAATGGCAATTAACGCCAATGTCGCAACAAACTAAGGAGCAATTAATACAACCACAAATTTTGATTGTCGACCCTATGGGTAATGTTTTATTAAGCCATAAAATACCTGAAGACCTTGAGTCTTTGCCACAGTTTGGTAAACAGATTTTAGCCGATATGAAAAAACTGCTTAAATACTCGAAGGTGGGTTAATATGGGCGAACAAGCACTATATGTGAAACATAATCATGTCGTTAGAAAATTAGTTTTTATTAGCATTTTGTTAGCATTTGTTGTTGTTGCCTTAGGCGCTTATACGCGTTTAACGCATGCGGGTTTAGGTTGCCCAGATTGGCCGACATGTTACGGACAGCTTGATGTACCGGTAACAGCAGAACAAATAGCAAAAGCAGAATTAGCCTTTCCAGAACGCCCAGTTGAGTCACATAAAGCGTGGAATGAAATGATTCATCGGTATTTTGCCGGTGCATTGGGCTTATTTATTTTGGCCATCGCTTTATTATCATTTAAAAATAGGGCGCAAGGTACACCGCTACGTTTGCCTTTACTTATTTTGGTCATTGTTGTATTTCAAGCGGCATTAGGCATGTGGACAGTAACCATGAAATTAATGCCAATAGTGGTTATGGCTCATTTATTAGGTGGGTTTACCACACTGAGCCTATTGTTTTTGCTGCATTTACGCCTAAGGTCAAGCCGAATTAAGCGAAGTGATTTCTCAATTAAAAAATATGGCCGTTATGCCTTACTTGGGATTGTTATTTTAACTGGACAAATAGCACTAGGGGGCTGGACCTCGTCTCACTATGCTGCGTTAAGTTGTGTAGAGTTGCCAATTTGTCAGCCAGGATGGCAATCACAATTGACTTTTGAAAACTCCTTTGATTTAGTCCCCCCTAAACTCGACAGCTATGAGTTTGGGCACTTAACACATGATGAACGTGTCACGGTACATGTAATGCACCGTTTTGGCGCAATCTTTACTACAATATACTTATTATGGCTTACTTTAATGGTATACATTAACGCGAGCACGGGCGTATTTAAAGCTTCGGCAATAGTGGTTGGGTTAGTTTTAACGGGTCAGGTGGTACTAGGCGTTAGTAATATCTTGTTTTCATTACCCCTTTATGTTGCCGTCGGACATAACGTAGTCGCCGCCTGTTTACTGCTAACGCTTATTAACCTAACTTATCGTTTACGCGGTAAAATCTAACTAGTACTAAATTTACATTGGCGAACCAGGTAATAGTGCTAAGGTGTACATGATGCAGAAGTGAACACTCGGATACTCAAGTGGGTGTTATCGCTATTACAACAAGGGAAATATTATGTCAGATGAAGTAATTAATACTACAAAAATAGCGCGGATAACGTTATCTAAATATTTACCTAAGTGGCGTGCCTATTATGACATTACCAAGCCTAAAGTTGTTGCCTTATTAGTGTTAACAGCTGTCGTGGGTATGAGTTTGTCAGTGCCAGGAGGCTTACCTTGGCAATTGTTTTTACCAGCAATGTTAGGGATTGCTTTGTTGTCTTCTGCAGCGGCGGCAATTAATCATATTGTTGATGAGAAAATTGATGCCATCATGGGCCGAACGCATAACCGACCTTTGCCCGAAGGAAGAATTACAGTTAACAATGCCATCGTGTTTGCTGTCAGTATGGCCTTATTCGGTTTTGTTTTACTATTCACTTTAGTCAACCCATTAACTGCCTACCTAACGTTAGCTGGGCTAGTAGGGTATAGTTTTGTGTATACCTTGTACTTAAAACGCGCCACCCCACAAAATATTACTATTGGGGGCCTAGCAGGTGCAATTCCGCCCTTGTTGGGATGGACTGCGATGACCAATGAAATTCACCCACATGCACTCTTGTTAGTGCTATTGGTTTTTACTTGGACACCGCCACATTTTTGGGCACTGGCTATTCATCGTAAAAATGAATATGCAAAAGTAAATATTCCAATGTTACCAGTTACTCATGGTGTTAATTTCACTAAAACCCAAATTTTACTTTATACAATACTGTTATTTGTCGTTGGCTTACTACCGTATTTAGTTGGCATGAGTAATTGGTTATATTTAATTGGTGCAGTAGTACTTAACCTGATTTTCTTTGCTTATGCGTGGAAATTGAAGTTTAATGCTGATGAAAGTACAGCAATGGATACCTTTAAGTTTTCGATTGTTCATTTAATGTTATTATTTATTATATTGTTATTTGATCATTATTTACTGCCAATTGGCTAGAGACTAGTGTATGAAAAATTATTTTGTTTATTTAGGTGGCTTAGTTGCCGCCATTATTGGCGTGTTGGTTTTTCAACAGGTTGATCAGTCGGCTCAGCCAGAGCATGCGTTATATTACCAACAACCAAGGGACATTAAACCGTTTGAATTAACGGACCATAATGGTAATGCTTTTAATGCAACGCACTTTAAAGATAAGTGGTCATTAGTCTTTTTAGGTTATACTTCTTGCCCTGATGTGTGCCCAACAACGTTACAAAACTTGGGCTTTATTTATGAAGATTTAAAAGCTGTATCGAGTAATACGCAAGTGCTGTTAGTCAGTGCAGATCCCACTAGAGATACGCAAGAGAAGTTAAGTCAATATATTCCTTATTTTAACCCAGAGTTTATTGCCTTAAGAGGTGAACATAGCGCCTTATTCCCTTTCGCACGTAATTTAGGGTTAATGTATGCTATTAGCGGCGAAGAAGAAGGGTACTTAGTAGATCACAGTGCATCAATTGTTTTAGTAAATCCAGATGGGCAAATAACGTCTATATTCAAGCCAGAGCAAGAGGTTGGAAAAGTTCCGACGATAAATAATGATAAATTACTTGGCGACTTCAAAAAAATAGTCGCCTTGTATTAATTAATATGATTAACACTTATACAGTTATAATTCACCTTATTGAGCAAGCAGAGGCGACAGTACTCGGTAGCTTTATACATAGTTTGGCTGATGAGTTTTTCAGCCGCTAATATTAATACTGCTATAAAGGGTACCACTGTCCACCTTCTTTTAAAATAAACCAAGGTTTAGAATACCAATAGTACCGACCCGGTTTGCTGATGCTAGCGGCAGTACAGTTGCAACGTACGCGTCCTGTAGGTAGATCACCGTTAAAATTGATGGTAAAGCTGTTATCACTTTGCCATTGTATTTTTTGTTTTCCTAAACCAGAAATATAACAATTCAATCCTGATTGATAGAAGTCATCACTTTCAACGGTAAAGGTAACACTTGTCGCTTCTTTATATTCAAAAATGGTTTCCGCTTCTTTTCCTGACAATTGTATATTAAAAGGCAGTGAATTTAACTTATCACGCAATGCGGTTATTTCATCGTAAGGCATTGAGGCCGGAAAACGAGGTAAAATTGTTAAATCTGTGTCTAAGCCAACAGCTCCAGATTGCTGAGAAAAACCGACAAAGCCATTTTCCCTTACCCAGCTTTGTATAGCAGGGGTATATTCACCATATGGGTAAGCATAATACCGCCAACTTTGGCCAGTTTTTTCTTGAATTAATTTTTCAGACTTTAGTAATAACTCGGTTTGTTTCATTAGCCATTGTTTTTGTGTTACATCATCAGGAATACGTGCGATAGAATCATGTGTAAAGCCGTGGTTAGCAATAATAACGCCCTCATCAGCTAATAATTTAAGCTGTTGCCATGAAAGGTAGGCAGAAGAGTTTTGCGAAATAATACTGGGGTTAACAAATATTGTATAAGGGTAGTTAAACTTATCAAGTAATGGTTTAGCTTGTGTTAACACATTCGCGTAAGCATCGTCAAAAGTAATGGCAACAGTCTTGTCTGTTAATGGTTCTCTGCGCTTAATCTTATCAACGATTTCAGACAAAGGGATGACATTAAAACCATTGTCTTGTAGATACGTTAAATGCACCTCAAACTGGCTCGGTGTAATACTTGTGCTTTTAGGCGTTAGATCACTAACATGATGATACTGTAAAATAACAGCACCAAAACTTGTTGAATGAAAAAACAATAAAAACAGCAATGTAAGATTAATTTTCATCACAGAGTCTCCTATAATAAAGTAGCAATTTTGCTCAAAAGACTAATAAAATAACATTTTTTTGTCAAAAATCTTAGCAATATAATGTTGCCCATTAGTAAATGTTGGTTATTTATTTGACCTAGTCACGGCTAACCAGGGAAGGAAAAAGCATTAGTACTCACAAAGCACTTATTTTTTCGGTTTCAAGCTTGGGATACTAGTGCTAGCAATGGCTTTTAAAACAATGCCAATAGAGAAAGAAAAGAAGGTAATAGCGCCTAAAGCAGCTTTATATTCTTTGGTTACCTCATTTACATAAGTCAGAGTTATTATCACCCCAATAGCTGCGCAAATAAAACAAGTATTAGCGAGCACAGTGATTACTTTCTGCCAGAAGTGCTTAGGCAAATGTTTAACGGGTTCCATTTATTTCTCCAAGTAAGATGATAAAGAAACAGTTTAGCAGCTTAAAGGTTAAACTGCTTGATAAAGGTCAAGCTTGAAGCCTTAATGGGGTTTTGTGCCCATCCCCTCGAAATGAACCTTAAGATTATTTATTGACCACTCATAAGTCATGATGGTGTAAAATAACTATAAAGGTCAATTATCATCACTAACCCAACCACTAAACGTATTCAAATACTTACATCGTCTGAAATAAACGAACTTTACGCTCTTCCTAACTTTAATCATACAGACAGAGAAGACTATTTTTCATTGGATAGTGAAACCCAAAAACTGGTTAATGAGCTAAGACGATTAGAAACCAGAGTATATTTTATCCTGTTATTAGGCTACTTTAGATCGCGGCCTATCATTTTTAATTTTTCATTTGAAGATGTTATTGTTGATCTTGATTATGTCAGAACTAAATATTTCAATGGTAAAGATATAATGTTGACTGACTTACCTCGAACAACAAAAACAAAGCTGTTCAAAAAGTTACTTAACTATACTGGCTTTTCAAATTATCATAGTAAAGTAGATAAAGAACTACTTCTTAAAAGACTCAATGATGTCGTAAAAATAAACTTAGAGCCTAGGTATGTTTTCGATGAGTGTATTGCTTATTTTGGTCAAAACAGAATAGCGCTTGCTGGTTATACAACACTACAAGACACTATCTCAACCGTTTTATCAAATGAACGAAGCCGTATTGAGCATATTCTCACTGAAAATTTAACTCAATCCACAAAAGCCATATTACTTAAATTACTTGAATCAAATAGTACCTTTACTGACCTAACCAAATTGAAAAGAATGGCTAAAGACTTTTCGGCTAGTCAAATAGCACAAGAGTTGAAGACACATAAAACTATACGTTTACTTTACCCTGAAATTAAAGTGCTTATTGCTGAACTCAAATTATCCCCCAAAAACCTTGAATACTACGCGTCATTAGTTAAATACAAGACAGTTTATAAACTCAGAAGACATGCAGACTGTAGTGGTAATTGACCAAGCTATTGATACATCTACTCCAACTGGGCGTTTAATGTTTAACATGTTAGCGGCAATCGCAGAATTTGAAACTGATTTACGCGCTGAGCGACAATTAGAAGGTATTGCTAAAGCTAAAGAACATGGAGTTAAATTTGGTCGGCCAACCAAGAGAACCGATGAAATAGATTTAGAAATTTATAATAAAAGGAAAGAAGGCGTATCTATTGGTCAATTGGCAAAAAATTATGACTTGGGGTCAGCGACCATTTATAGAATATTGAATGATGTGTTTGAAAAAGTATCAACTGAAACAATAATTTTACCTGATTAGAATACGTATTATAATTGAATACCTGTTTACCCTCTTATTAAGTCGGCAATAATTTGCCGACTTAAAATTATACAGTGACCTTATTTACCGTTTTTATTGACCAAAATTACTGATATTTCTACTTTAGAGTGTATTTTTATACTTAATGCTTTAAAAATAGTAGAGAATATTTTTGGTATGCTATTTGCTTTTAAAGTATGAGTAAGTATTTATATACTCATACAAAAAATGTAGTTTGTTATTAAAAAATTAAGGATAATGACATGATAAATTCTATTGGTTCACAGAACTATGCTGTGCAACAAACTCGTGATAATACGAATAAAGTTGAACAAATAGCCTTAAATCCTCCTAATAAATCTTATAATACCGATAATCTTGACTTCCGTCAAAATACTATATCTTTTATTGAGTCAGCTACTCCAGAAGAATTGGAGAGCAGAGTTAACTCATTAGTAGGCCGAAAGCCATCTTTGATCGGTATTGATATGAGAGGAGTTATAAATACCGACAATGAAAATAACGGAAATGAATTACTTGAAAGAGCAAAGCGCTTAAGCAGTCAAGTGGAACCAGAAATTAATAATGTTTTGAAAAAAGAACAGGACTTAATCAGTCAAGGACGGGCTGAGGGAAAGAGCGCCAAGGATATTTTAATGAGTATTGTAAACATGCAAGATGAACAATCAGATGCATATAAATTAGCAATGCACTGGGGAAATGAAGGGCTTGGTTCACCTAAAACTTATGCCAAGCTGGTTGAATTAACGCCTAGCTATGTAAATTATTATGCTTAATTATTTTCTGAATAGCGGTTTTAAGTTAAATTAAAACTGCTAGAGGATATTTTTATTGATACGTTACAGCAATTGAACCATTTTGCCCTATTAATGTGGGAGTAATGGTACCACTGCCCGCATATTTAAATGCATATACCTAAGATGTGTTGGCAGGTATGTTATAACCGCTAACAGTGCCTCCTGCACCAAAATTACCACTTATATCAAAACAGGGGCTGAATGTGCTTGTACATATTAATGTTTGTAGGTTACTGTTATAGTTCCATATATTCCATTGCCAAGTAATATTTTGAACTATAGCTGAAGGGGATATTCCAGCAGGAGCACTCATCACCGGGCCTACATACCATTGGCCTGCTGTATAAAGGCTTGGATTATATACAACTTTTGTCCACGCACCTGCTGACGCAAAAGCCTGAATGCCTCCTTCTGATTTTAAAGCGCGTGGAGATTCAAGTTGGTCTACAGATATAATTTCTACTGTACTAGGATCAAATTGCAACTCTACATCTTTTTGTTCTACAGCCATTGCATTCATAGTGAAAGCACTAGTGATAACAGCTAAAGCTAATAACGTTTTATTCATTTTCATAACAAATATCCTTATATCCATGTTAAATTTTTCCCTTTAATATTTAAGGGAAAGTATCTTGAGATATTAACGGTTAACCTCATATCTCGAATTTTATTAAAGCAGAAAAACCTTTTCACTTAAACTGTTATTTTATGATTGTCGAGAGCATTAGCACAAACCCCTTCATATGCTTTATTTTGATTAATCATAAGTAACTATAAATTCAAATTTGGTTAAAAAACAAGCTTAAGGTTCATTTCGAGGGGATGGGCACAAAACCCCTTAATGCGCATTCTCTTGAGAAACAAACAATAACACCTTTGCCAAAAGCCAACCGCAAGCCAGGCCTAAGGTATTGGCGACCATATCTAGCCATTCACCATAGCGGTTGGCATAAGGCTGTATCAATTCAATGGCACCACTAAAAGTGATAAAAGCAATAAATAACAGAAAACAATACTTAGGGTGCTTAAGTGCGGCAGGAAAAGCTAAAGCAGCGTAGGCAATGAAATGGTGGGTTTTATCGGTGCCAGGAACACTTGGTAGGTAAGTTGCTGGCCACAATGATAAGGTGGCGATACTAATAAGGAGTATCAGAGTTAAGTAAACCCAGTTTTTTTGAATGAGCTGGATTAAACA
The DNA here is from genome assembly GCF_056238625.1 of Colwellia sp. F1. Lineage (NCBI taxonomy): Bacteria > Pseudomonadati > Pseudomonadota > Gammaproteobacteria > Alteromonadales > Colwelliaceae > Colwellia > Colwellia sp. F1. The sequence continues at coordinate 288,420 of NZ_JBWDLI010000004.1, read as the reverse complement.
ACGTAAATTATTCATGAATCTTCGTAGTACTTACTTAATATCGATTGGCTTGGTGCTTGTTTAGAATATTAAACCAACGGTTAGCAAAAATACCCAGGTAACCCCAAGCAGCAATACAGCAAGCTAAAGCGGTAATACTTATACCAAGCACTTGCCATAAGTGATGATAATAATAACCGATAACAATGAAAAACACCCCAGTAGCAAAAAGGCCAAGCCCACGTAAAAAAATTGTTAGGCTACGTGCTGGGTTTTGACCTAATTTAGCGAGTAAATATCGCATCAGTTACTTAAACCGAGCATAGGTTTATTAGTAATATGAATGCTCACCTCGTTCATGTTCAGTAGCATCTTTAACGCCTTTTATTTCATCACCCATCAGTTCAAGTAATTGCGTTTCAATACCGTTTTTGACAGTGACATCAATTTGGGCACAACCGTTACAGCCACCACCAAACTCAAGAACAACATAACCGTCATCCGTAATTTCCACTAAAGTACATTCGCCGCCATGCCCTGCTAGTTGAGGGTTTACTTCTGCTTGTAAGAAATAGTGAACACGCTCAAATAAGGGGGCATCGTCGGCCACTTTACGCAACTTAGCGTTAGGCGCTTTAAGCGTTAATTGGGAGCCCATTTGGTCAGTAACAAAATCAATTTCAGCTTCCTCTAAAAAGCTTTTGCTGTCAGCGTCAACCATGGCAGAAAAACCATCAAAAGATAATTTTAAATCGTCGGGCTCTACTGCATCAGGCGGACAATAGGATACACCGCACTCTGCTTTTGCTGTACCAGGGTTAACAACAAATACACGAATATGTGTACCCTCTGCTTGTTGAGATAATAGCTTAATAAAATGCTCTTGGGCGGTAGGGGATATAGTAATCATAATACAGTAACTCGCTTGTGCTTTTCATTGTAAACAGGAAAACTCCTCAAAGTTCAAGACTCAGAGGGGCTAATAGCTTGATTATACTTGACTGATTTACTCAAGTATAGCCATTTTACTCTGTACTAATGATTTCTCTGTTTTTATTTGCTATTTTAACAGTGTCGTCAAACGGGAAATTATTATGTTATTCAGCCGCCTGCTTGTTTTTCTTCTGTTGCTCACTCCTAGTTGGTGTTTATGGGCTAAGCCAATAGAAGACTATTTACCCCAACATATCAGTGTTAATTCAAAAATACCCTCACCTAAAGTATCGCTTGGCTTTGAAATTGGCGAGCGGCACTTAAGGTATGATCAACTTCAACAATACTTTAGACAATTAGAGCAGCATTCTCAGCGTATTAAAATAACAGCAATTGGTAAAACCCCCCAACAACGTGAGCAATTTCTTGTCACTGTTTCTAGTCCTGAAAACCTGGCTAAGTTAGACAAGCTGCTTGCCAAACGACGTATACCATATAAAACGACAGCCTCATCACAGCCTGATGAGCCTTTGGTTGTTTGGTTGGGATATAGCGTGCATGGTGATGAAATTAGTGGCGCTAATGCAGCGATGGTGCTGGGTTATTATTTAGCTGCTAGCGAAGAAAAGCACATTGAAACCATGCTGGCCAATACCATTATCGTATTGGAGCCTAGCTTAAACCCCGACGGTATGGACCGGTTTGTTAATTGGGTCACAAACTATCGAGGTTCGGTGCCCAATAGCGATGCTAACCATATTGAGCATCATCAAGGCTGGGTTAGTGGTCGAACAAATCACTTCTGGTTTGATTTAAACCGAGATTGGCTTTTGTTAACACAAGCAGAGAGCCAACACAGGCTTAAGTACTTTCATCAATATCAACCGCATGTGCTAGGTGATTATCATGAAATGAGTGCTAATAGTAGTTACTTTTTTCAGCCCGGTATTGCCAGTAGAACTAATCCCTTAACCCCTAAAGAAAATGTTGCCTTAACCAAAACGTTGGCAGCTTTTCATGCAAAAGCATTGGACCAAGCCCAGCGCTTATATTATAGCGAAGAAAACTTTGACGACTTTTATTATGGTAAAGGCTCAACTTATCCAGACATTCATGGGGCTATTGGTATTCTATTTGAACAAGCAAGCGCGCGAGGCATGCAACAAGATACCATTAATGGTTTGCTCACTTTTGAGTATGGCATTCAAAACCATGTCTTAACCTCACTTTCAACCCTTGAAGGCGCGTGGAAAAACCGTGTAGCACTGAAAGAATATCGGAAAAGCTTCTATCAACAATCACTAAAAAAAGCAGAGAAAGAGAAGTTTAAAGGCTATTTGCTTAATGAAGAAAAGGATGTTTATCGTTTACATTCCCTATTAGATAAATTAACACAGCATCAAATTAATGTTTATCAGTTAACAGAGGATTTCAACTATAAAGGAAAAAAACACGCCAAAGAAAACAGCTATTATGTGCCAATAGCGCAAAGCCAATACCGATTAATACAAGCATTGTTTACGCAAGAAACCGACTTTCCTGATAATACGTTTTATGATGTGTCAGGCTGGACTCTGCCGTTAGCGATGAATATTAACGTTAAAAAGCTTCATAAAACAAGAGGGCTGTCGTTAAATAAACAGGCTTGGTCGCGGCAAGATATTACGCATATAAACAAGGCGGTTATCAGCAATACAGATTATGCTTACGCCTTCGAATGGCACCATTTTTTAGCGCCTCAATTGCTTTACCAATTACAAAGTAAACAGATCAAAGCGAAAGTAGCCACGCGTGCTTTTGTTAGTCAAGTCAAAGGTCAGGAACGCTCTTTTGCGAGCGGTACTATTATTATTCCTGCAAGCATTCAACAAGGCAAACGTTGGCGGAAAACGTTAGCTGAATTAGCGCGTCATTCTAATATAGAACTCATCACAATTAATAGCGGATTAACAAGCCAAGGTATTGATTTGGGCAGCAACTCATTCAACACTCTAAAGCCACCCAAAGTATTGTTGTTAGGTGGTCAGGGAATTTCTCAATATGAAGCAGGTGAAATTCGTTTTTATCTCGATGAAACCCTAAAAATACCTGTCAGTATTATTGAGCATTCTCGCTTATCCAAGATAGAGCTATCAAGTTATAGCCATCTTATTCTGGTTGATGGTAATTATAACTTGTTGTCTTCACGCCATGTTAGTCAACTGAAAAAGTGGTTGCAAGCAGGGGGGGTTGTGTTTGCGCAGAAAAGCGCGAGCCAGTGGTTGGCTAAACAGAATATTTTGGCGGTAAATTTTCTTAGTCAAAAAGAGCTTGATCAATTATTTAATACTGAAGAGTTTACTTACCAAGACCAAGAAAAGCTCAGTGCTAAAAAGCGTATTGCCGGCGCTATTTTCTCGGCAGAGCTTGACACTTCACACCCGCTATCATTTGGCTATACAGACAAAAGTGTGCCGTTATTTAGAAACAGTACCTTCATTATGGATGTTGGGCGGCAACCATTTGTCACCTTAGCTAAATATAGTGCTTCGCCATTGCTTAGTGGTTACACCGATAAAAAATTAGTAGATCTTGTGGCGCATAAGTCAGCGATTGTCGCTCATGATTACGGTAAAGGGCGGGTTATTGCTAGCTCAGATGTTTTAGCGTTTCGAGGTTACTGGTTAGGCAGCGCTAAACTTTTAGCAAATAGCGTATTTTTTGCTAAAGCGTTTAGTGCGCCAATTAACTAATTTGGGGCATAAAAGTTTAACCCTTGTAAATATTGTCGCCACTTAATCTGTTGCTATGCATTGGTGCATAAGTGAAATCTAAATTGCGCTGACGACTGCTAAGGTTTATATGTTGTTGGCAACGTTAAACACACAGTAACAATGGTGACCTCACTAATGCCAACGCCTTTTAATAGCTTGCTAATTGCGCTTGCTGTACTACCCGTTGTTAATACATCATCAACCAACACCACGTGTTTAATGTGACTAGGCAAGGTTTTGTTAAGTGCAAAAGCATTAGCCAATGTGTGACGTCTTTCTTTGCCTGTTTTACCCACCTGGCTCGTGTTATTTTGAGTACGAATTAACGCTGTCGCATCGTAGGGAAGTTGTAAAGATTGCGCAAAAGGTTTCGCCAGTAAATGTGCTTGGTTATAGCCTCGGATTTTCCACTTGTTAATATGCAGGGGCACGCTGAGTATAAGGTCTACAGAAGACGTTAAGTGAAGGCAATTCAACTGACTCCAGTGTTGGGCTAGCAAATTAGCGAGCGTTGTCGCTAACTCAAACCTACCTTGATATTTAAGTTGCGGTAACCATTGATTAAACGGGGGAAGATAAGGTGACAGCGAGACTAAATGGTCAAAGCTAATGTGAGGTAGTGCTTTGTTAATAGCTGGCCAGTTTAATAAATCACCTTGGGTAGTCACTAGTTTAAACAGGGGGAGGTCAGCAAAGCAACTTGAGCAAAGCAATGTTTGTCCATATCTGCTAGTTGCAGATAAATGGTGGTTGCACAGGGCGCATTGACCTAATGAAAATAAAAAGCTTTTATACAGCTTTTGTAGTGTTTGAATTTGACTTTGCCATTTCATTATTAACATCCATTTTGTAAAATACACCTATTAATTTACTCCTTTAAGTTATCAGCATGGCAGAAACTTTTAATATGTCCAACCTCGCTAAAATAAAATCAAGCAGGAATGCACAAAAAACGTCTTTAGTGTTGATTCATGGCTGGGGGCTAAACTCGGCAATATGGCAGCCATTGATTAACAGCTTACCAACACACGTTACAGACACTTTTAATGTAATAGCACTTGATTTGCCAGGTTTTGGTCATAAAGTAGAAGAAACAGTATCTTGTTACTCTTTAGCAAATATTTGCCAAAAAATTAATGCTGAAATAACCGAGCCAGCAATTTATTTAGGCTGGTCGTTAGGTGGCTTGGTCGCCACTGAAATGGCGTTAACTTATCCTAATAAAGTATTAGCGTTGGCCACTGTCGCTAGTTCTCCCTATTTTATTGAAGAGCACACAAAAAGCAATCAGGTAATTTGGCCGGGAATTAAGTCTAAGGTGCTCAAAAGCTTCCACCAACAGCTCCAACTTGACACCAAAAAAACGATTGGGAATTTTTTAAAAATACAAGCAATGGGAAGCGAACATGTTCGTCAAGACATAAAGCTCATAAGCGAATTAGTGTTTCAACATGCTATGCCCTATAAGTCTACACTCGATTTGTCATTATCATTATTAGAAAGTAGCGATTATAGGCACAGCCTTAAAAATGTCACCCAACCATTTCTTCGCTTGTATGGCGATGCCGACAGCTTAGTACCTAAAGCGGCTATAGCGAAAATAGGGCAGCTGGCACCCATGAGTGACTATCATGTTTTTAAGCAGGCATCACATGCCCCTTTTATTTCGCATGCCAATGATTTTAAGTCAATATTTTTATCTTGGGTGCTAAAAATAGTAGGTGACAATGCTATTCAATCGAATTAGCTTTACTTTTAGCTTATTTTGTACAATAATTGTTCAGTAAGAGTGAGTGAAGAGGGGGGCTTATGGAAATTCAATCAGCATTTAATTCCGGTGTACAAGGTTTTCAAAACGCGACCGAAATGGCAACTAAAGCAGCAGCAGATATTGCCGCTGAAACAAGTGCTGCGCGTGAAATAAAAGCAAATGAGCCGGATAACGCAAACAGAGCGGCAATCACCAGTACGCAAGAAATTCCTGAATTGAACCAGTCAATTGTTGAATTAAAAGTTGCAGAGCATCAAGCAAAAGCGGCAACAGAAGTTATTCAAACAGCAGGTGATAGCTTAGGTACGCTGCTTGATGTTACGGCATAATAGCTAAAATATTGTTAACACTAACTTTGGTTTTGTATAAATAGTTTACTCTGACGATTAATTAACTGTAGCAAAAACTAAATTATGAATATTATCCCGCAAGTGCCCAACTTATCTATTCCAACGGTGGTTAATCCGCATACGGAAAGCTTGCGCCGAGAAAACAATCAACGAGAAGTTATTACCCAACCAGCAGCGACTGGTCAGTCGGCAGCAGAGAAAGGTGTTGCATCAGATCGAGAGCGTAGCCGAACCCCCGCTGAACACCGAGCCCATATTGACTTTGCCAGTATTACCGAGCAAGCAGAATTAGCAAACTCAAGTATTGCCGAGCACAATGAAAAGCAGCAAGAACAACAAAACCAAGAAGCTAGTCAACCACCAGCAGCCAAAGACTCGCCAGAAGACGAGGCTAACAACGCCAACGCTGATGCATCGCCCAATGTAAGCTCACAGGATAATCAAGAGCAACAAACGCGTGAGCAAGCACTAGAGCAAAAGATAATTATTAATGAGCTCAAACAAAGAGATCAAGAGGTTCGCGCCCATGAATCTGCGCACGCATCTGTTGGGGGCTCTGTTGCGGGTACACCAAACTATACTTATGAGCAAGGGCCTGATGGGCAAAGGTATGCGGTTGCAGGCGAGGTCTCGGTTGACTTAACACCAGTTAGTGGTGACCCCCGTGCCACTATTGCCAAAATGCAAAAAGTGCATGCGGCGGCTTTAGCACCGGTTAACCCTTCTACTCAAGATATCAGTGTGGCAACGACAGCAGCACAGCAAATATTGAAAGCGCAATCAGAATTATTGAACGAGTTAGCTGCTAAACAAGCAGATGAAGACAAGAGTACAAGCGCCCGTGATAAAAATGACGTCGCTTCAGATAGTCAAGCTGGGGCAACAGTTAGCCAATCGGAAGTCATAGTAAAGCGGGCCTTAAGAATAGAGGGGTTTTATGCTCATATTATGCAAGCTTATGAGAAGCCGTCGACGTCTCACTTTGAACTAACGGCTTAATTTTTCTCTATTGGCTTATTCTAGTGGTTAAATACCGTAATCTTGGCGGTATTGCGTAATGCGCGCTAAGCTAGCGGTTAGCTCAGACTCATCACCCTGTTTTGTTGCTAGCTTCTCTTTAAGGAAAGTGATGACATCACCTAAGGTAACAATTGACACAACCTGAGTAGAAAAATCACGTTCAACCTCTTGAATTGCAGACAATTCACCTTGTCCTTTTTCTTGGCGGTCAAGCGCAATTAATACCCCAGAAAGCTCGGCATTATGGCTTTTAATAATTTCCATCGATTCACGAATAGCTGTACCAGCAGTGATTACATCATCAACAAGCATCACTTTACCATTAAGCTCTGCGCCCACTAATGAGCCGCCTTCGCCATGAGTTTTCGCTTCTTTGCGATTAAAACAATAGGGTATGTCTTGCTTGTGGTGGTCAAACAAAGCAACCGCCGTGGTTGTAGCAATAGGAATACCTTTATAAGCAGGACCAAATATTAGATCAAAGTCAATCTTGGCATCTACTAAAGCCGCAGCATAAAAGCGGCCTAAACGTGCTAAATCACCACCGGTTTTAAATAAACCGGCATTAAAAAAATAGGGGCTGATGCGGCCAGATTTTAAGGTAAACTCACCAAAACGTAATACCTGCTTCTCTAAAGCAAACTCGATAAAGTCACGTTGATAATCTTTCATTTTATTCATTCCTACCGGTATATAACTTATTTAACAATTAAATTAACGCTGACTTTTGTAACTCAAATAATTCGTTAATACTGTTTTTAGCGAGGTCTAGCATGGCTTGCATTTCATCAAAGCTGAATGGTTCTTCTTCAGCAGTACCTTGCACTTCAATTAATTTACCAGTATCGGTCATCACCACGTTCATGTCGGTTGCTGCATTTGAATCCTCAACGTAATCTAAATCAGATACCGGCTCACCTTGGTAAATACCCACAGAGACTGCTGCTATCATGTGTTTAAGAGGATTCATTTTAATAATATCTTTAGCGCGCATATAGTTAAGCGCGTCAACTAATGCAACACAAGCACCGGTAATAGAAGCTGTACGAGTGCCACCATCTGCTTGAATAACATCACAGTCAACGGCAATTGTATTCTCTCCTAAGGCTTTTAAGTCGACTGCGGCACGTAAAGCTCGCGCAATTAGACGAGAGATCTCTAGGGTACGACCACTTTGTTTGCCAGTAGCTGCTTCACGGCGCATACGGCTGTGGGTGGAGCGAGGTAACATGCCATATTCTGCTGTAACCCAGCCTTTGCCTTGGCCTTTTAAAAAGCGAGGTACACCTTCTTCTACTGAAGCGGTACAAATAACTTTTGTCTCGCCAAACTCAATTAATACAGAGCCTTCTGCATGACTCGTGAACTGGCGTGTGATAGTTACTGGACGAATTTGTCCTAATGTTCTGCCGCTTGGACGCATGTAATACCCTTTAAATGAAAAAACGATGAAATATGCGCGCCATTATAATGCACACAAGGGTAATTTGAAATATAGTAACTAGGTTATGTGATCAATTACCCAATTAGAGAGCTAAAATTGTGTGATTAGATTACAGCATAAATACACTGAGCATCACTTAAAGTAGAATAAAATGATAACTTTACTAACAAGGCTACCCCACATTATATGTATGCTAGTTGCCGTTACAGTAACAATGCTTCCAGCACAGGCTGAAACTGACGAAAACTTACCGCAATATAGCAAAGTGTACGATGATAAAAGCGACCCGTTTACCGATGCGACAAATGCAATTAAATTAGCAAAAGAAACAGATCGACAAGTGCTGATAGAGGTGGGGGGCAACTGGTGTAGTTGGTGTCAAAAAATGGATGTGTTTTTACATAACAACCCCGACGTTTATCAGGCATTACATACCAACTATGTTGTACTGAAAGTTAATGTGAGCGACAGCAATGAGAATACCGCCTTTATGAAAGACTTACCCCCTGTGCTGGGTTATCCACACATCTTTATTTCAGATGCTAATGGCAAAATGCTGGTATCAAAAGACACGGCGGAATTACTATTGGGTAATAACTATTCAAGAGAGTATTGGCTAACCTTCCTTGATACATGGTCACCAAGCAGAAATACAGTTGTCATTCAAGACAGCTCGATGAGCCAGTACGCGGCAGAGAAATAATGAACTTATCATCAATTAAGTCCTTTTTTGACACAAAGTATAAAACGCCTCGTTTTTTAAAAGAGCAACAACATTCGCGCCGTGTTTTATTGAAATCGGCCGCTGGTATGGGCGCTGTGGCGAGTTTACCCGCTTTTAGTTTCACTGTGAATCAGCAACAATCACTATTACAGCGCGCTAAATCAGACCCTTGGTTAACACTTGATGCCACGTTAAACCACTTGCTGCCTGCATCACCAACAGGCCCCAGCGCAAAAGATATTCATGCCTTGGCTTACTTACACCAAGTCATCACGATTCACCCCATTGAAGAAGATGAAAAAGAGTTCATTTTTAAAGGCGTTGGTTGGCTTAATAGTTACGCAGAAAGTGAAAAAAATAAGGTGTTTGTGCAACTTACCTTTACCGAAAAAGAGCAGTTACTTAAAAGCATAAGCCAATCAACCGCGGGCAGTAATTGGCTTAATATGCTACTGGGTTATATTTTACAAGCTATGTTAGCGCCACCGTCATACAGTGGTAACACTGAGGGAGTTGGTTGGCAATGGCTTGGGCATAAAGCTGGCTTTCCATTGCCAGAAAAAGGACAACGATACTTTGAGTTACCCGCGCGCGCTAGCATTATAAAACTGACGCGCATTAATACAAACGAGGTTAACTAATGCGCTTTGATATTTGTATTATTGGTAGTGGTGCTGGTGGTTCCCCCATTGCTTATCGGTTAGCAGAAGCTGGCGCTAAAGTAGTGGTACTAGAAAAGGGGCCTTGGCTAACGGAACAAGATTTTTATAAAGACGAGCTGACTATTAGTGTACACGATGCTTATAACCCCAAATTAGCACAAGAACAGCACGTTATTGAAGAGGAGTATATTAACGATAACAATGAATCTTATTGGCACAGCACAGCGACTAGTGAGTCAGGGTGGAGTTGGTGGAATGGCAACGTTGTTGGCGGTTCTGCCAACTTTATGAGCGGCTATTTTCATCGACTTAAGCCGGTTGATTTTCGTTTAAAATCTGAATTTGGCGAGATAAATGGGGCAAACGTTGCCGACTGGCCTATTAGTTACCAAGATCTTGAACCTTATTACGCGATGGTGGAAAAAATTGTAGGTGTTTCAGGCCGTGTTGTTGACCATCCACATCAAGAGCCGCGTTCAACAGACTTTCCTTACTCGCCAGTGGCAGAGTTGCCTATTTCAGCTTGGATAGATAAAGCCGCAGCCAAAATTGGCTACCATGCGATTCCTGTGCCTCGGGCTATTTTATCTCAACCCAACATAGCATCGCCTAACATGGGGCGACAAAGCTGTGAATACTCAGGCTATTGCAGCAGCTATGGCTGCTCTACTGGCGCAAAAGGTAGTGCTAGGGCAGCTTTATTAAACCCTGCTGTTGCGACAGGTAACTGCACTATTACACCCAACGCCAAAGTATATAAAATAGCGACGGATAATGCGGGTGATATTACTGGCGTACATTATTATGACCACGTTGGGAGAAAGCGGCAAGTTCAGGCTAAAATTTATGTGGTGGCATGTCAGGCGGTGGAAACGTCTCGATTATTGTTGGCATCAACCGGCGATAAATTCCCTAGTGGATTAGCAAACAATAGTGGCCAAGTAGGTAAAAACTTATTATTTAGTGGTGGCGGCGTTGGTCAGGGTGACTTTATTTTTTCTGACTTAAGTGAAGCACAAGCCAATGAGCTTAAGCAAGTAGGGCCTTTTATCAATCGTGCTTTACAAGATTGGTATCAAATAAAAGACAAAAAATTTAGCCAAAATTTCACCGGTAAAAATAGTGGTGTTAATAAAGAGGGGGTTGCTAAAGGCGGCACGATTGATTTTTTATTTCATCAAAACCCAATTGCAAGAGCGAACGGACATCAGTGGCAATATGATGAAAACAATAATGAACAATTAATCTGGGGCGAGCAATTTAAACAAGTGTTAAAAGCAGAGTTTACAGGTTATAAAACGCTGCGTTTTGAGGTTTTTAATGACTGGCTGCCCACCGACGATTGTTTTGTTAGTTTAGATGATAAAGTAACAGACCAATGGGGTGACCCTGTGGCAAAAGTGCGTATTGGTTATCATGAGCACGACTTAGCCGTGGCTAAATACTTGTCGAAAAAAGCTGAAAAGCTACTGCAAGCCCTCGGGGCAAAGAATATTTCGTCTTCTGTTAGCGGTTACCCTGCCACTAACCTTATGGCGGGGGGCTGTCGTTTTGGTGACGATCCTAAAAGGTCAGTACTCGATAAAAACTGCCAAGCCCATGAAGTAAAAAACCTCTATGTTACTGACGGTTCCTTTATGCCTACAGGGGGTAGTGTGCCGTATACCTTTACTATTTACGCCAATGCTTTTCGTGTTGCTGAGCATATAAAAGCGCAATGGCTATTGTCGAAAACAAGGTAAAACATCACTAGTTGTTGCGTTTTCGGTAGTGCTTTTTAGCCATGTGCGCCAGATGATAAATGCTCGTTATGATGAGTTGTGGTGCTTCATAGCGTGACTAAGTAATAATAATAGGGACGCTGTGGTAGCCACCAACAGGCGCAACTTCTCGTTCAACGGCTTTATTTGGAGCAAACTCAATGGTTACAGCTTTGGCTAACAGTGCTTGTAAGGCAATGCGTAACTCCCAAGTAGCTAATAACCTACCTGGGCACACGTGCTTACCAATACCATAAACAATATTTGATTTTGCATTGCCTTGAGGATCAAACTTATTGTCATTGAATATTGCTTCGTCACGATTAGCTGAAGTCCAGTTTAACTTTACCGTTGCCCCACTGGGAATGTTTTGCCCGCCAATAGTTACAGGACATTTAGTCATGCGACGATTTGACACAAAAGGGTCGTCAAGGCGTAATACTTCGTCAATAAAAGCTTCAACTTCATCGTTGTTTGCTAAGCGCAGTTGCTCGATATACTCTGGCCGCTCAGCAATAAAGGCGACAATAACACCTACACATAACGCAATAGAGCCTAAATCACCACCGGTCCAATTACGCAAAATAGAAATTAATTCAGCTTCACTAAGTGGCCTGCCATTGATAGTCTCTCGGCAAAGGCGTGCGGTTAAATCATCAGCACCAGCGTAGCTTTGTGCACGTCGGGGTTGAATAACTGAACGAATGATACTATCAAATTTTTCCGCTACTTCGGCTAGTTTAGCTGGGTCTCCCGAGCGAGTTGCAGCATGGTTGTCAGCCATCCACGCTAATAGTTTCGGCTCTAATGCTGCTGGCCAACCAAGCCAAGCACATTGCGCACGTACCGCAAACAGAGCACCTATATCACTTACCGCATCAAGGCATGTATTTTGGGGTAATTCGCTCATTAAGTGTTGAGCGACTTGCTCAAAGGTAGCGACATAGGGTACTAAAGCTTCGTAGCTAAGATAACGTTCAATAATTTCTCGATACTGTGTGTGTTCTTCACCATCTAAACCATTAGGAATTTGCAAATAACGAGAAACTTGACTTGAAAAAGTTGCATCATCCAGTGCCGCTGCGCATACTTCTGCATGGCGAAGTAATACCCATTCACCGGCGATATTTTTTCCTATCGGGTGTTTCACTCTTAATTCGTCAGTGTATGCGCGAAAATCACGGTTTTTAGCTGACAGGTCATCAGGCATGTGGTCGGTCATATTCACCTCTTAATTTCAATAGCTCTCCCCATGATAAGCCACTATGTTATATCTATATAGCGAAAAAACGTTTAATTTCTACTAGTTTGATCAAGAATAATATACGAGATAAAATTCTCAGGGTAAGCTACTATTCTTGATAAAGGCTTTGTAAACCATTGTGCATAAATGCTTGCAAAGTGTAATTTATACTAACGCTATTAAGCTAAGTAAGGTAATCCCCCTATGACGAATACCCATAAATTATTTACGGCGCTTTTTTCTATTTTATTTTTAGAATCAATCGCAATGGCGTTTGTAAACAATACCTTTTTAGAAGCGATTGTTATCGGTTTACCAACGACCGTGATTGCTTTGTGGCTTATGAAAACAGCACCCTCAGCAGCATTAACTAAGCATACCGCAGCTATCGGTGCTATGGTTTATGCGGCTTTGCATATTCACCAAATGAACGGTTTAATTGAAGTTCATTTTGAAATATTTATTTTAATGGCTTTTTTGATTATTTTTAGGGATTGGCGCGTTTTTGTCTCGGCCATTGCGGTTGTTGCCATTCACCATTTTTCTTTTTATTTTATGCAGACGAATAACATGGCTATTTATGTTTTTGATCAAGACAGACTAGCCTTCTCTACTGTTATTATTCATGCCGTTTATGCCATAGTTGAAGCATTGCTTGCGGCTTTTATTGCCAAGTCTTTGCGTGACAATGGTTATGTAGGTAAAGAGTTATCCTTAGTCACTGAAAAGCTAACAGCAGATGAGCGTGCTATTGATTTATCAGTGCGGGTCAACAACAAGAAAAGCAGAGTATTAAAACGCTTCAACACCTTGTTAGCCCGGCTTGAGCGTGTCATTGTTGAGGTTAAAAGCCAAACGGCAGAGTTGGTGGATAACGCAAATAACTTACTAAAAACACAAGGTGAGATGACTCATTCTGCGGATGCACGCAAACAAGAAACGGATATGATAGCCACATCAATTGAAGAGCTTGTTGGTACTGTTAATTCAATTGCCAATGAAACGTCAGCACTCAGTGAGCAAATGACGCAGGTAAATGCATTGACACAAGAAACCAATACAGACATTAATACTATCAACCAACAAAACCATAACCTGGCGAAAACCCTGAACAGCACGAATATTGAAATAGAATCATTAGCGCAATCTAGCCAAATGATCACCACAGTATTAAGCGAGATTACTGGTATTGCCGATCAAACCAATTTACTTGCCTTAAATGCCGCGATTGAAGCCGCTAGAGCAGGTGAGCAAGGGCGAGGTTTTGCTGTGGTTGCTGATGAAGTTAGGGCTTTAGCAACGAGAACCAAAGAAAGTACAGATAAAATAAGTGATACGTTAGTTAAACTTAATGGTTATTCAAAGTCATCAACAGAGGCGATGGGGTTATGTATTGAAGCGGTGCACTCAATCCTTGAAGTATCTGAGGCAACGAGTAAAAAGGTGTTAAATTCTCTTGATTTAGTCACCAACTCAACAGACAATGCAAGGCTGGTTGCAACGGCTATTGAGGCGCAGTCTTCGGTGACAGCAGCTATTGCGAAAAATACAGATGCTATGCGCAAGCTTGCCCTTGATGATGTTAAGCGTATAGCGCAATTAGGAGAAGAATCAGAACATATTGACCAGTCGACTAAAGTACTCAGCAATAGTGTGAGGCGTTTTTCTTAATTGTGTTCTCGGTTATTTTCATTATAGTTTTGTGTGAGCAATACGGTGGCTAGAGCAAGCGATAAAGCAGGGCGGTACCATTATATCGTCTTTACGCTTTGGTTGGCTTTTACTGTTATTGCGGCTAAATATTTTCTTTATGATGCCTTAGTAGCGTTTGATCCTCAGCAAAAGCTAGCGCACGACCCTCAGGTAATTATGAAAGCAATACAAGCAGGTTTAGCATTAGACAATGAGCAATTTAGCAGTACTATTATACATTTCACTAGCGAGAACTGTTCTTGCACTAGCGCTAGTGATCCTCATAAAAAAATTATTAATCAAAAAGCTAGAGAAAATAATTTTGCAATAAAAAATATAACACTGTCTAAAGCTAATAATACTATCATTCCTTCAACGCCAGCAATTTTAGTGCTTGATGAAGTAGGAGAGTTAATTTATTTAGGCCCGTATGCCGAAGGAATTGAATGCGCTGTAGAGAATTCGGTAGTTGATATAGTGTTACAAAACTATAGTAAAGGATTTAATGCTAATTTAATCATTAATAACACCAAAGGCTGTTATTGCAACCTGTGAACTCAGATGAAAAAGCAATAGATAACCCGCTCTGGTGAAACAAAGAGTTTATACGTGAGTGTTAATGTATGAAACAGTACAACAGTTTTCACACGCAATAATAAAGGGCATTGCAGCCCTTTATTACTTGTTCAACACTTTGAATAATTTAGCCCGTATTACGCATCCCCGTAGCGATGCCAGCCATGGTAACCATTAATACCTGTTCGTTATCTGGGTGTTCAGGTTGTGCACGTAAACGTTTAAGCGCTTCAATTTGCAGTAAATGTAAGGGCGCTAAATAAGGACGACGCAGCTCAAAAGAATTGAAATTCCAAGGGTCATTTTCCAAGGCTTCTTTTTGCTCTAGAATATCTAAAACAGTTTTTTTATCTTGAACAAGCTGCGTACGTAGTTCATCACCCATCACCTTGAGTGAGTCTTCCACCAACGTTTCATCGTACAGTGCAGATATTTCTTTATCTGCTTTTAAGTACACCATTTCAGTTAAGGAAATACGAGATCGAAAATAAGGCCATTGTTGTAACATTTCTTTAATTAATGGTTCATTACCTGTGTAAGCTGTTTTAATTGCACTGCCTAAGCCAAGCCATGCCGGAACCACTAAGCGGTTTTGCGCCCAAGCAAAAATCCATGGAATAGCACGTAATGATTCAATTCCACCGTCTGATTTACGCTTACTCGGGCGTGACCCTAACGGGAGTGAAGAAAGCTCTGGCTCTGGTGTGGCTTGACGGAAATATTTTACAAATTCCTCATTGCCTTCAACATATTGCCGATAAGTGTTACAGCTTTCGTCAGACATGCTTTCCATAATATCGCGCCATGTTTGTGTTGGCACTGGCGGTGGGTTTATTAAGCACTCTAAAATAGCCGCCGTGTATAAATGTAAACTACGGTTGGCTAAGTTGGGCGTACCAAACTTATGACGAATTGTTTCGCCTTGCTCTGTCACACGTAATCCACCGTCTAATGTACCGGGGGGTTGTGACGCAATAGCCGCGTGTGCTGGGCCACCGCCACGGCCAATTGTTCCGCCTCGGCCATGAAATAACTTCAGCTCAATGTTTTTTTCAGCAAATACTTCCACCAATTGTTCTTGGCTTTTATATTGCCCCCACGTCGCTGCAAGTACACCAGCATCTTTAGAGGAATCACTATAACCAATCATAACATTGTGTTGTTGATCACAAGTTTTGCGGTAGCTTTCAATGCTGAGAAGTTCAGCCATCACCTTGGGCGCGTTGTTTAAATCATCTAGTGTTTCAAATAAGGGAGCTATGGGCATATTCCATTGCACTCCAGATTCTTTAAGTAATAATTTAACCGCTAAAACATCGCTCACTTTACTTGCCATTGAAATAATATAAATACCAAATAATTCAGCTGGCTGTTCAGCAATGAGGGCAAAAGTGTCAAGCACCTCTTGCGTGTCTGCTGACCAAGCATTTTTGGGTAACAACGGGCGAGGGTTATTCAGTTCAGTTAATAAAAATTCTTGTCTTTTATCTTCATTCCAGTCGGTATAAGTGCCTAAACTTAATCGCGTTGTTATTTCAGCTATTGCGCTATCGTGCCGTTCACTGTGTTGTCTGATATCAAGTTTAACGAGTGAAATCCCAAAACTGTTCACCTTGCGAATTAAATCCAGTACTAACGAGTTAGCAACATGGGTTAAACCAACGGCTAGCAGGCTATTACGACAATTTTGCAGTGGTAAAAGTAATTGTTCAGAGCTTGCAAGTATATTGCCTGTAGCGCCTTCTTTTAACTGTTCTATAGAGCGCTTCAATAAGTCAATGACAGGGGCTAAATGTTGACGATAAGGGCGACGTAAGTTTTTACTATGCTGGGTTAACTGAGTCGTTGCCTTAGACATAGACAGCTCTAAATAGAGTGTTTCAAAATCACGTAAATATAATTGACATGCGGTTAAACGCGCATTGATTAAAGCTTTTCTACTTAACTCTGCGGTAACAAAAGGGTTACCGTCACGGTCACCAGCCATCCAACTTGCCATGGTGATTGGAGTGTATTCTTCAGGTAAAGGTTTGCCAGTAACATTAGCAGAGAAATCATCTAGTTCGCGCATAAACTGAGGAATGGCATACCAAAAGTTATCTGAAATACTATTTAAACCCCATCGTGATTCATCTAACGGTGTTGGACGTTGCTGGCGAATTTCATCTGTGTGCCAGGCTTGCTCAATCAGTTCTTCTACACGGGGAGATAGGGCGCTATTGGGGGTGTCTAATGCTTGGCCAATGCTGTTATATTTATGAATAAAAGCGCGGCGATTAACTTCTGTTGGGTGCGCGGTTAATACAAGCTCAATTTTTAGTTTTTTTAGCGCCGCAGTGATCACTTCAGGGCTAACATTCGTGATATGTGTTTTTAAATCTTCCAGTGGATGAGCTAAATCTAACTCGTTTAATCCTTCCTCACTGGTTGTATATTGTTGTTCAGCCACATTGATCAAGTTTAAAAATTGGCTAAAAGCTCTAGCGTAAATAAGCAAGTCCTTTTCATCACTGCGCGCAAATTTTTCTTGTAGTGCTGTTATAGCAGCGGCATCACCAGCAGCTATTTCTTTACCTTCTAAGCGGACAGCTTCTATTCTTTGTAACCATTGCTCGCCTTGATCCGCGGCAATAGTTTTCCCTAATAAAGTTCCTAAATCGCGTACATTTTGATGAATAGGTTCTAACATAAAGTCCTCTTAATTATTGCAATAGCATGTGAGTGAATCAATTATTCACCAGTTCCAGTCATGAGACTCATCATAAACAAGACAAAAAACAATTAAAAAGATATAATTAATGTAGTAAGTATAGATAAAAGGCTATATCGTGCATAATAGAACGCCGACATTACGACAATTACAAATATTGCAGGCACTTGCAGAGTACAAAAGTATTTCGTTAGTGGCAGAAAAGCTGTTTATTTCCCAACCGTCGGTGTCAATACAACTTAAAAAGCTCAGTGGGCTTTTTAATGTGTCGCTTTATCATGTTTATGGTAAAAAAGTGAAGTTAACCGAAGCAGGTAAGGCGGTATTATCAGCATCGAATGACATATTTACCACGTTAAATACCTTGTCAACAAAGCTAGATGATATTAAAGGTGTTAAATCAGGTAAATTAAAACTGAATGTGGTGTCTACCGCTAAATACTTTTTACCGCTACTGTTAGGTTCTTTTTGTAAAAAATACCCATTAATTGATATAGAGCTCAACATAGGTAACAGAGCGCAGGTACTTGCTAATCTGAAAGAAAATAAAGATGACCTTTATGTACTCAGTGATTACCCAGCGGATAAAAATATTAGTGCAGAGCCGTTTTTAGACAACCCGTTAGTTGTGGTAGCGCCCGAAAATCATGAACTTACCCGTAAGACTTCAATTAGCTTAACGAGGTTGGCGCACTATCCTTTTATTATGCGTGAGTTAGGCTCGGGTACGCGCACGTCAATTGATAAATTTTGCCGTCAACACAAAATAACCTTTAAAGAAAAGATGACCATTGAAAGTAGCGAAGCCATTAAACAGGCGGTGATAGCTGATTTAGGCTTAGCAATTTTGAGCCAACATACTTTAGATTATATTTTTAAACCAGGATTAGTTACGCTTAATGTAACAGGTTTCCCCATTCAAAGTACTTGGTACTTAGTGCAAAATAATGTACGTAAACAGTCAACACTGGCAAAGCTTTTTTATGACTTTATGCAAGAAGAAGGGAAAGCAGTATTGTTAAAATACTCACAAGAGCAAGGTTGTTAGGTGGCTAGTGATAAGTTACTAAACAGGGGTAGGTGCTATTTTTTTTGGCATTAAAATAGGCTGTAAAGTTCGCACAATGCTAGCTAGATGAAACAAGCTCAGGCATAATTTAGTATTATTTATTAACATACGACTAGACACAAGGGTTAACTATGATTTACAGCATGACTGCTTTTTCGCGCGTAGAGGTAAAAGGAGATTGGGGAAGCGCAGTGTGGGAAATACGTTCAGTTAACCAACGTTTTTTAGAAACCTATTTTCGTTTACCTGAACAATTTCGGGGCATAGAGCCGGTATTGCGTGACCGCTTTCGTAAGCAACTTAACCGCGGTAAAGTAGAGTGTAACTTACGTTTTAATGCCAATATCGACAGTAAAAGCGAGCTGGCCCTCAATGAAAAATTAGCGCTGCAACTCATTGAACACGCCAATTGGATTAACAACCAGACATTAAATAGCCAAGTAAACCCACTTGAAGTGATGCGCTGGCCAGGTGTTATGGAAGCGCCAGAAGCCGACATGTCTGCTATTCAGGCTGAATTACTTACCGCCTTTGACCAAGCTCTAACAGATTTTATTACTGCCCGTGCCAGTGAAGGCGAGAATCTCAAAGCGATGATTGAACAACGCTTAAGCGCCATAACAACTGAAGCCAATAAAGTACAAAGCTACATGCCAGAAATTATAGCGTGGCAACGCAATCGCATTATTGAAAAGTTCACCGACGCTGACATAGACTTAGACTCAACCCGTGTTGAGCAAGAGTTGGTGTTGCTGGCGCAAAAAATGGACGTGGCTGAAGAGATCGACCGCCTAAGAAGCCATGTCAGTGAAACCCAAAAAATATTAAAAAAAGGGGGAGCACAAGGGCGTCGGCTAGACTTTATGATGCAAGAGTTTAACCGTGAAGCGAACACGCTAGGCTCTAAATCTATTAATACCGACATTACTGCCAGCGCGGTTGAATTAAAGGTATTAATTGAACAAATGCGCGAGCAGATAGCGAACATTGAATAAAATACCACTTTTATTGTAGTGAAAATAAAACAACAGATAGGGTCATGGTTCTACTAGATGATCTTAAGGCTTTAGTGCTAACATTACTGGTTTACATTCTTAGTATATTTCATAGGCAAAGTTGCACTTTGTTAAAGAATATAGTTAGAGAGCATTCCAATGTACGCTGCTAGCAGCGTGACTGAGCCAAAGAGTTAATAATACATATTTATGAGCAACAATACATTTACACCTGAGTTACTTGAACAAAATTTCACCCTGAACGAGTGGAAAAAAGGTACAAGGATATTGCAAAATAAAGGTGTTAAAACTTGCGCCCTTGACGGGGAAACCATTCGTGGTGTTGTTTATAGTGAGCGTTCTCGCCAAAATAGTTACTTAACGCGCTTAGTTTTTAATAGCAAATCGGGCGCTATTACCAGTTATTGTGATTGCTACATAGGGCGTGGTTGTAAACATGGCTCAGCTTTGGCGCAGTGCTTCATAGAGCAACACTTTGATAAAAATAGTATTGCCTCTTCAGAAAAAGTGATTGAAAAATGGGTTAACCGTTTTCAAGCGCAACCAAGCCGATATCAACCTAATAGCCAACAAAAGGCACTAATTTATTTTTTAAAACCGAAAAGCCATAATGAAGATGATTATTTAACGTTAGAGGTTAAGTCAACTCGCCCGAAAAAAAGCGGTGGTTGGAGTAAATCACTGGTGAGTGAGTACTCTACAACGTCGTTAATTAATAGTGCTTATGCCACTAATGAAGATGTTGCTGTGCTTACTGAGCTGATGCGCACTAATCAATATAGTGATGACGTTAAGTACTTTGATTTATTTGAACGCATTATTAAGACAAACCGCTGCTTTTGGCACATTAATTATGATTTAGATGAGCCTCTTACATTAGGTGAACCATTAAAAGCCAACTGGCAGTGGTTAGCACTAGATAATAATTTACATACCTTACAGTTGGCTTTAGAAAAGCCCTCTAGCAGTGTTACTATTATTAAAGCCCAACCTTTGTGTTATTTCGATGACGAAAAAAACTGTTTTGGGGAAGTTATTACTAATACCCAGTGTGATTTTGAAGCAGATTTACTTAATTCCCCTATTTTTGAAGAAGATAAACTGCCTTGGGTACTGAATAAACTGTCAATGTCGTTAGGTGAAGCAGTACAGCGCTTGCCTAAGCCCAAAACAGAGTTTTCTCAAGACTTAACCAAGCCCGAAGTGCATTTACATTTTTCGACGCCTATTCGAAACGACCCCCAAGCAGGCTATGTGAGGGTTAGCTTTTCTTATCAGGGTAATTTTGTTAACCCTCACAATGAAGGCGCTACGGTGACAGCTCAAAACTTAACCGTTAGCGATAGTGATAACACAATAAAGCTGTATCGAGATTTAGCGTTTGAACAAAGCGTGATAGATACACTAACGGCTTTAAAATTTAGTGTGCAACCAAAGCGCAGAGCTTATACACACCAAGGTTTTTTACCCAAAGAAAAACCAGCAGAGTTTTTAATGTTGCTGCAAGGTCGTCATTTTTGGCATCGCTTTTTAGATCAGGAGCTAGCAAAACTAGAAGAAATGGGTTGGCATACTAGCTTTGCTGACAACTTTTATTATAAAGCGCTCAGTACTGACAGTGTATTTGATGCTGAAATTATTGAAACGGACGATCATGATTTCTTTTCCTTGGGGCTGAATTTAACCATTGATGGTAAAAAAATGCCCGCGTTTCCTATTTTGCTTGGGGCGATAGAGCAACTCCCACGTTCAGCACTTTTTAATAGAGACAAGATAACCCAAGATGCGCTTGACGATAACGAAGCAGGCAGTGAAAGTACTGCCCAAGCAGAGCAACCAATACCTCCCGACGCACCTATTTATGTTGACTTAGACAAAGGTGAATTTATTGCATTGCGCTATAAAAGCGTTGAGCCCATTTTAAAGCAATTTATAGAATTGTTTATGCCAAATGCTTTAAATAAAGACGGTACAATGCAGTTATCACGCTTTCAAGGTCATCAAACCTTATCTATGCTAGATGACCAAGGCATGGTAACCACAGGTACGAGCAAGTTAAGAGCACTGGCTGATAAGCTGCAAAATTTTCAAGAAGTTACAACGGTCGCTGTGCCAGCAGGTTTAAAGGCAACTTTAAGGGCTTATCAGCAACAGGGGCTAAATTGGTTGCAGTTTTTACGAGAGTACCAGTTAAACGGTATTTTGGCTGACGATATGGGCTTAGGAAAAACCATTCAAACCTTGGCGCATTTACTGATTGAAAAGCAACAAGGGCGAATGACAAAACCCGTGTTAATTGTAGCGCCTACAAGTGTTATTTTTAATTGGGCAAATGAAATAGAAAAATTTACACCGCAATTATCCTATCAGGTTTTACATGGCACTAAACGTAAACAGCATTTTGGTTGCCTTGAAGGCGCTGAAAGGGCGGAAAAGCCGGTTGATATAATTATTACCAGTTATGCCTTAATCACTAAAGATTTAGAACATTATTGTGAACAACAGTTTTACTACCTTATTCTTGACGAAGCCCATTATATAAAAAATACCAAAACTAAATTGTATCAAGCGTTTATGTTACTTAAAGCGCAGCATAAGTTATGCTTAACCGGTACGCCAATGGAGAACCATTTAGGTGAATTTTGGGCGCAATTTAACTTTCTATTACCTGGCTTTTTAGGCGGGCAAAAGCAGTTTACAAAATTGTTTAGAACCCCAATAGAGAAACACGGAGAAGAAGAGCGGAAGCAGTTACTTAATCAACGTATTAAACCTTTTATCTTACGTAGAACCAAAGATAAAATAGCAACTGAGTTACCGCCGAAAACTGAAATTATTCAAACCTTACGTATTGAGGGCAAACAAGCGGAGCTGTATGAGTCAGTTCGCTTAGCTATGGACAGTCGTTTAAAAGACATTATTGCTGATAAAGGCTTAAAACGTAGTCAAATTGAAGTGTTAGATGCGTTATTAAAGTTGAGGCAAGTGTGTAATCACCCGCAACTGTTGTCCCTTGCCGGCGCGAAAAAGGTTAATCAATCCGCCAAGCTTGATTATTTAATGGAAACATTACCAGAGCAAATCGAGGAAGGGCGTAAAATACTTATATTTTCGCAGTTTACCAGTATGTTGGCGTTAATCGAAGAGGAGCTTGGCAAAGCAGACATTGGTTTTGTTAAGTTAACAGGTGCTACTACAAACAGGCAAGAAATGGTTGATAAATTTCAGGCAGGTGAAGTGCCAGTGTTTTTAATTAGTTTACGCGCTGGCGGTGTTGGCTTGAACTTAACGGCGGCCGACACAGTAATACACTTTGATCCTTGGTGGAACCCCGCAGTAGAAAACCAGGCGACAGACAGAGCTTACCGTATAGGGCAAGACAAACCGGTTTTTGTGTACAAATATATTATTGAAAACTCAATTGAAGAAAAAATTCAGAAAATTCAGCAAAACAAGGCAGCCTTAGCAAAAGCATTGTTGTCGGAAGAAGTCAGTGATAATAAGCTGAGTTTAACGGACGATATTTTAACCTCACTGCTGGCGCCGTTAAGTTAGTTTGAAGCGCCAGTGCGTGTAACACTGTTTCTTCCATTAGATTTACCTATGTATAACGCTTGATCAGCACTTAATATAATCGCATCAGTGGTAACTTCTTGGGTGGGCGGAATGGTCACCACACCTATCGTTAAGGTAACATAAGCGCTTGTTTGTGACTTTTTATGAGGGATTCTCATCTGCTCTACAGCAACACATAAGCGCTCAGCCAGTATGGTTGAATCAGCTTGTGAAGTGTTAGGCAAAATAATGGCGAACTCTTCACCACCATAACGACAATTTGCATCGCTAGTACGGCTAATAGTGGTGTTAATGCACTCCGCCACTTTTTTAAGGCAGTTATCACCTTCTTGGTGACCATAAAAATCATTAAAGTGTTTAAAGTGGTCGATGTCCGCAATAATAAGTGATAAGGGCTGTTTCTGACGAAAATGACGCTTAACTTCTTCTGCCAACCTAGTATCAAAATAACGACGATTATATAAGCCAGTTAAACCATCTTGGTAGGTTAATACTGCTAGCTTTTTATTGGCAGCAATTAAATCCTGTGCTTTTTTATTTAAAGAAGATGTCTTTTCAAGGACTTGCTCTTCTAGTGCTAAAACAAATTGCTCTTGTCTATCAATTTGTCGCTGCTGAAAACGCGTTCGAAAATAAATTACTACACTAATAATCAGCATGACAAGCAGTGCATATAAAGTATAGGCCCACCATGTTTGCCAAGGAGGTTGAGAAATCGTTAAATTAATTGACAGGACTTTATCGCCCCATTCGCCACTGCTGTTGGTTGCTTTTACTAAGAACTTATATTTGCCACCGGCTAGGCTGGTAAAAGAGGCAACATTACGGTTACCGATATTAATCCAGTTATCATCGTAGCCTTCTAATTTGTAGGCATATAAGTTTTTATTAGGGGAGATAAAATCTAAGACTGAAAATTCAAATGAAAAAAAGTAATCAAGGTATGATAACTCGATATCGGTCACATAAGAATAAGGTGTTGGGAGTGCTACAGCCTTGCCCATTTTATTAAAACCGGTTAACACAATATTAAATTGCCTTTGATGTGTTATGGCATCAGTGGTGTTAAAATATTCTATACCACGTTGGCTGCTTGCAAAAAAGGTTTCATTTTTACCTCTTGTTAGGCTGTTGGGGTAATAGTTTAAGCCTAATAAACCATTGTAATGGTCAAAGTTGGTGACCTCACCTGAAATAGGGTTTAGTTTAGAAATCCCCTTGTTGGTTGTTAGCCATAAGTAACCTTCAGCGTCATCAGAAATGGCACGAATTAACGACGTTGGCAAACCATTTTTTCTGCCAAAATGTTGAAAACTACGGCTAGTAGGTTGGTACAAATAGAGCCCATTTTGGGTGGCAATCCACAGTTTTCCGTCACGTGACTGATGAATATCTTGAATGTTTTTTCCGAGTAATTCACCCTCTTGGTTTTTAAGGCTTTTGAATACGGTAAAGTGCTGGTTACTCTCATCCCATAGGTTTAAACCGTCGCCAGTACCTACCCAAATATTATTATCGCTATCTTTGAATATCTCAAATATTTCTGGATGAGATAACCCAGTTGATTCCTTTAAATGGCTAAAGCTGCGCGTGAATGGATTATATTGGTAGATACCACTTTTATAGGTGCCAATCCAAAGAATACCGTGTTGATCCATATTAAGTGCACGTAACTCTCTAAACTCGTTGAAGGTGTTATCGTTTTTCTCTGAGGGTGCGTATTTAAGTAACGCTACTTGTTGCGTTGCTAAGTTGAATTTAGCTAAACCATCATATTGGGCAACCCAAAGGTTATTTTTATCGTCTAGATACAGTATCGGCATTTCTAATAACCTATCTGGGCTATAACCATTTTCAGGAGTAAATAAAGGCTCAGATAATTGCTCTAGTTTTTTTGAGGAAATGTGCCATTTATAGAGTTTAGATAAGGAAGTGGCTATTAATAAGTTACCTTGATTGTCTACAGTGATGGCATTGGGCGCAGTTAGCACTGCGCTGTTAATAGATTTGAATTTACGGTGCGGCACTATTTTATATATACCGTGAGTTTCGCTAGTTACCCATAGTGTGTTAGCGCTGTCTTCAAAAATAACTCTTAACCCATGACTGTACTCAAGTTTAAATTGCTCCAGTTGGCCACCAGTATTGGTTTGTCGAAATAGACCTTTACTTGAAACAATCCAAACATGGCCTGAGTGATCTTCAATCATTGAGTTTACTTGGCCTAAGTAATCACCTGTTGATGTTGGTAACGGTGTAAAAACGCCAGTGTTTGCGTTAAAATTGTAAGCACCGACTTGTGTGCCAATGTAAAGTTGACCGGCCGATGTTTTTAGGATGTTTCTTATTTCGTTAGCGCCTGTAGGGCTGTGGTTGTCAGGTGCTGGAAAAAAGTGAGAAAATGTTTGTTGTTGTTTGTCGTACAAGTTTAGCCCGAAACTGGTGGCGATCCAGAGCTTATTTTTATCTTTGTTTTCAATATCCCAAATTCTATTATGCGACAAACTAGTGTTGTCGCCGTTAATGTGTTGAATACGTTCAAAACGAGAGTTTCCAAGGTATTTATTTAGCCCGTCTGCGTACGAGCCTAACCATATAGTGCCTTCTTGGTCGTGAAACAATGTTTGTATGCGGTTGGATGAAAGCGACTCAGGGTGCATTGGGTCATGGGCAAAGTGTTGAAATTGGCCTGTTTTAGGTTCGTAGATATTTGCGCCGCCACCCCAAGTGCCAATCCATATTCTGCCTTGGTGATCTAGCATTAAATTGCCAGCGTCATTATGTGATAAGCCATTCGTATTAAGGCTGTTAAAGTCAAAAAGTGTTACATTGCGCCCGTCGTAACGCATGACCCCATTTTCACCAGTGCCAAACCAAAGTAAGCCTTGCTTATCTTGAATAATTGAATATATTTCTGAGGCAACAAAACCATCTTCTTCGGTAAGCATGTCAACAGAGTATTCATTCATAAGCTCTGAAGACTGTATGTGGCTATAAGCACGGCCTGAAATAAGCAGACCGGTAAAGAAGATAAAATAATAGCACCAGCGTTGATACAGCAATTAACAGATATCCTATCTATGTTAAAGGCCTAATTACAGTAAGGCGTTTAAACAGCATATAAAAAACACATTCTAGTGTATTATATCACCAATTTCTATACTTGTGATACCTAGCTTATTAAACCGACAACTCTAGTCGGGGTTTGGCATTTTTACTGCTATCTATTTTAGGTGTGCAAAGCAATAGCCTTGATGAAGCTATAGCGCCGTGCTCTATAACATAGTCTTTAAATGCGGTTGCTCGCTGCTCTGCAATATCTTTTAACCGGTTAATATCTTCCTTATTAGTGACCTTGTTACCGGGAGGTAAATTAATTTCAGCGGGGGTGCTAATGCCACAAATATTAACGCGAGTGTTTTCTTTGTCTTGCATTAGTGCAATAAAGCCGTTCAAGTAGGCTTGTTGTGCTTCATTTGGTGTTATTTGTTCAGTTTCATAGACTAAGTCGTCAAAGCGTAACTTCAGGGCAAATTCGCCAACGGACATTGCGACAGAAACAACATTGGCATAAGGAACAAAGGTGGTCATGAGGTAGTCTTTAGTTGCCATCCAAATGGCTTTTTTAGTGATTAACGCCACTATACTGTTCATGCCAAAATCTGGCTCAGACGTTGAGCCTGATAGCGGCACGTCAAGCTCTACGTCGCCATGGCTATCTTTTAGCATGCCTAATGCCATATTAAAAGGTAGTGCCCCTTGCTCAATTAAAGCGCCGGCTTCATCACTACCTGCGACGGCAGTTTCTAAGCTGCGTAACACAATAACAAGGTTGCCGTTAAGATCCTCGCCTGTTAACGTTACATTGAGGTTGGTATTCAGTTGGCCGCTTTTCAGCTCCATGTTGATGGCTTTTTTCATGTAGTGCGAAACTTCAGGCAATGACAGCTCTTCTAATGACCCTGCTAAGTGATGAACAGGCGTTTTAGAAAATGGCTTAGTGAAGCCGGTAAAGTTGAAATGAGCATATCGATTACTCCGCCCTATTAGTTCAAACGGTGTTTGTTGGTCGTGTTTGTCAAGGGCGTTACTCACCTCACCTAAGCGTAACGTATCAATAAATAGGGTGTAAGGCTTAGTTGGTTCAATACTGTAATCTAATAGGCGTACGTGGCTATTGTTTGTGATTAAAAATTCATTTAAGGAAAGTGTAAAGTCAGGTTGTTCAGCGATTTTTACTGCGCTATCTTGCGCTAGCGTAGGGGGAGCTTCAGTTTGCTCTTTCGCGTCAGTCTCTTTGGCTGCAATCGGTAGTTCGATCACGTTAGCAAGTGTGCTCTCTTGGTTTAAAATTACTTCACTTTGTAAACCATTTAGCATAATTTGGTTAATAGAAAGCTTGGTAGCATCAAGTAAAATATCATCAATATTCAGCTGTTTTAATGTCACTAAAGGAGGATGTGGTGTTTCTTCGTTTTTTGAAGCTAAAATATCGTCGATAATAATGTTGGCTATTTTTACTTGCGGCTGATCAGTTAAGTGAAAGCTAATATCTTGTAACGCTAATTGTTGAATAAAGGCCAACTGCTGGCTTGGTTTTACTAGGTAAGCATTCGCATTATTGAGTGTCAGCTGGCTGGTGCCACTAAGGGCGGTTAGTTCACCATTGTGCAGGGTAATGTGTAAGTTATTATTAATATTTTCTAATTTTTCTAACTCAATAAATTGCGCTTGGTAGTTAGCGGCTAGGTCGGTATTACTCAGCCGAGCCTCAGTTAGATCCAGCGTGAGTGTATTAGGTGTTATGGTTATTTTTTGCTTGCTGGTGAAAGACAACAAGCCGCTAAGTGCAGATAATTCACTGATATACCCCTGTATTTTTTGCAGAGGGTACTGAGATAGCGATATTTGGCTACTAATCGCGCCTTGCCCTTGTGTAAACTGTGCGTCTGCTGTTATTTTTAACGGTGTTTTATCGATAGTACTTTGTAAGCTCAACACGGCAGTTTGCGATTGCAGGTCTGCTTTTATTTGGCTAAGCAATAATTCTTCTATAGCAAATTGATGCGTAATTTCATTGTTGTTAATGTCAATATTAACTTGGTTCAATGTGAGCTCAGGTAAAATTAACTGGTAGGGTAGTGGCTCTGTTACCGACTCTGGTTGCTCTGCTACTTGATTAGGCTCGTTATTATTTTGGTTTAGATCAACACCTGAAATAATAAGCTGGGTGGGTGTTTTTATTACCTGAAGGTAAGCATCATCTAGTGCAAATTTACTGACTACCACTTCGTCAAACAATAAACGGTGTAGTGTTAAACGAATCGTTAACTGCTTTATTGACAATACCGCTTGTGTTTTACTTTTTTTGTTTTTGTATAATGCAAAATTGCGAACCGTAAGCTCACTCAAAAAAGGGTTGTAGTAAATACTTGCCTCGGGCGATAACGTTAACCCTTGTTCGTGCAAAAGTGGCGCAATAAAATACTTACTCACTGGGGAAGAGATAGCCCAAATAATTAAATAAACACTGATAAATATTGCCAGCATTATGGTGAGTATTTTTTTGACAAGGTGTGATCTTTTGTTAGCTGGTGTAGAAGTGCTCATATCGTAAGTAGTGACGTCTTTGTTAAGAGAATGTTATGCAAAATAAGGAAGAATAATAATAACAGATAATCCTTTTGTTGCGTTGTTTTTAGCAAAAATTTCACCTTGGTGAGCGAGAATGGCTTGCTTGGCAATTGCTAGCCCTAAACCTGTACCGCCTGTGGCGCGATCTCTGGCAAGGTTTAAACGATAAAAGGGGGTGAAAAGCTCAGTTAAGGTTTCCTCAGGTACTCCCATGCCACTGTCGCTTATGTTTAACGTTACGGTTTTCTTTTCTTGGGTCAGAGTTACGTTAATAACACTGTTTGTAGGGCTGTATTTAACGGCATTGCTTAATACATTACTTATGGCGCTTGTCAGTAAGGTTTGGTCAGCTAATATCATGAGCTGACCAAGGGAGTTAAGTTCAATTTTAATGGACTTTTTATTGGCAATAAACTGTTCGTCGTGGATGATATTGTGCAGTAACTCAGTAATATTGATTTTCTCATACGTTGGCTTTTGTAAGGTGTTTTCTAAACGAGAAAGCGCTAAAACATTTTCAATCATCTGATTTAGTCGGCCAATTTCTTTTTGGCAACGTTGTAAGTATTGTTCACGTGCTTGTGGCGTGGTTGACCCTTGCTGTGCCAGACCTAGTGCCATTTGTAATCGCGTCATTGGTGAGCGAAGTTCGTGAGAAACGTCACCGATTAAGCGGCGTTGCGCGCTTTGTGTTTGTTGAATTTTTTCAGCCATTTCATTAAAGCTAGTGGCTAATTGCCCGAGTTCACCACTGAGTTGTCCAACACCTTCTACGCGGGTGTCAAAATCGCCTTGGCCTAGTTTTGTTGTTGCTTTTTTTATAAGCCGGATAGGCTTACTAAAGGAATGCGCAAGCAGCAAGCATAGCAAAAAGCTGATTAAAGTTGGTGTAAGAATTTGCACCCAATAAGGTAATGACTGAATAATTTGACTCAAGTTACGGTGTTGTAGTTTACGAGAAATAAAGAGTTGATAATCTTGGTTATTTACTTTGACTAGCACAGGGCCTACCAGCTGTGTATGTGAAAATAAACTAACCTGTGGCTGGGTAAATGAATGCTCGCTTAAGAACTGTGTTAATGCGCGTTGAATTTTTTTGGGTGAGTGTACAGCACTCACTATGTTCGCAGTATTATTAGTGCTTTTTAACCAAACGTTAAAAGGGGTTAGCATTAATCTTTTCTTTTGTTGCGTTAGTATTTCGTCAATGCTTTGCGCTTTAGCTCGCGTGATACGCCTAGCTACTTTATGTAATTGGTATAAGTCACTTTTTGTTGCTGCTTGGCTTACCACGTCATTTAGGGATTCGTTTGAGATTTTTTCTGAAATAAAACGTGTACTGATTATGGAGGTGATAGCAATGAGCCAAAACCAGACAAACAACTTAAGAGTAAATGACGAGCATAGTGCTTTTATTTTTGTAGGCATCCGCATCAGTGGCACATTAGCCCCCTTCACCGGTTAAGAATAAATAACCAGCACCGCGCACTGTTTTTATTTTTTCAACAGCACAAAAAGGTGAAAACTTTCGACGAATATTACCAACATGAACATCGATACTTCGGTCAAAAGCACTTAGCTTACGGTTTAAAACTTGCTCAGAAATATGTTCTTTAGAAATAATTTGGCCATGATTCTCTACCAATAAAGTGAGTATTTGGTATTCAGTGCCGGTTAATTCAATAGGGTTATTATGACAAGTTACCGTTCTCACGGCATGGTTCAACTCAATACCATTCACGAAGACCTGTGTGCTGTCTTGCGGCTCTGGTGCTACAGCAGCTTGGCTCGCCAACTGAATGCGACGTAAAATA
Organism: Colwellia sp. F1; assembly: GCF_056238625.1. NCBI lineage: Bacteria > Pseudomonadati > Pseudomonadota > Gammaproteobacteria > Alteromonadales > Colwelliaceae > Colwellia > Colwellia sp. F1. The sequence goes on along the minus strand of NZ_JBWDLI010000004.1, from coordinate 257,694 downwards.
GCATTAATACGGGCTAGTAATTCTTGATGATGAAACGGCTTGGCGAGGTAGTCGTCAGCGCCTAGCTCTAAACCTAGTACTTTATCGTTGTTGTCCCCTTTGGCTGTTAGCATTAACACAGGGGTTTTGTAGTCTTCACCAAGCGCCTTTAATACCTCAAAGCCATTAAGTTTAGGCATCATTACATCAAGTAAGATTAGATCAAATCTGTTGTTATAGGCTTCTTCAAGCCCAGCCTGACCGTCAAAGCAGCAGTGAACAAGAAAGCCTTGCTGGGTGAGGTAATCCACTAAAAGTTCTGCTAGCTCATGATCATCATCAATTAATAATATCTGCTTTTTATCCACGTAAACATTCACCTTATGCTTAGATAACTTCATAGCGTTATTAGCGTATTATGAAGCTTTCATCTGAACGAGGGGTTCTACTGATTGGCCAAGTACACCCAAGTTTATCGATAGTTATATATTACCTTATTCATTATAAATTTAGGCTCATTTATTTAATCTTTACCTAATCTTTACCTAATCTTTACATTGCCTTTGCGTTTCTTTGCATTGAGTTGTTTATACTTGCTTACGTAAACTAACAAACCTTTGGAGTTCATTATGAATATTATTAAACCCATGAAAAATATTGTTTCTGTTTCAACTGTGTGTGCTGTATTAGCTTTATCAGGCATCTCTTATGCTAATGTTTCTAATGACAACTTAGCCGTTGATGCACCTAAACATCACCAAGGTAAGCATCATAAAAAAAGTAAACATATGATGAGAAAAATGAGTAAATACCTTGGTTTGTCTGAGGAGCAAAGAGCGCAAATAAAAACATTAAAAACGCAAGCTAGAGAGCAAAGCGAACCATTACGCACTGAAATTCAGCAATTTAAGGCAGCTGAAAAGTTATTACTACAAGCTGAAAAATTTGATGAACAGGCTTATATTGCCTTACATGCTTCATATCAGCAAACATTTGCCCAAGCAGCATTAGCAAAGGCAAAAAACAAAAGTGCACTTTTCAATGTGTTAACGCCTGAACAACAAGAAAAGTGGTTAAGTAAAGTGGCGCAACGTAAAGCTAAAGGCGAACGCAAAGGCAAACGAAAAGACAGAAATAAAAGTACAGACAGTGAATAAAAATTAGCTATGTAAGCTAAAGGCAAATACTTTAGCCATTTGACTTTCTACCGGCTTGTCATTCATCATGGCCGGTAGAAATCGCCATTTTTTAATTGCGGTACGAATGGCGTCTTTAAAGTAATTAACGCGTTGCTGGTTAGCAAAGCGCAGGTCTTTTACTTGGCCGCTAGTGTCTATAGTAAAACTTACCTTAACTTCTAGTTCGATACCCCGACGCTTGGCGATTTTGGGGTATATAGGATCAGCAGACTCTACTTGTTCAGCATGGTGCCAGACAGGTTTTGCCACTACCCTTTCTTCGTTTAATGATTTTCGTTGTGGTGATTTTTTCAAGGAAACTTGTTGATGGTTGTTGATAAGGTTACTTGGTAAACGGCTAGCGCTAGACGTCTTTACTTTTTCTTTATTTATCATAGCGCTGTTTGGTGCAGTACTTGGTGAAGCCTTGTTGATTTGCTTATTCTTATTGTTAGTAAGTGAAGCGCTTAATTGCATTTGTTTTTGTTGGTATTTATTGCTTGTACTTTCTCGCTTGTGTGTTGTCTTTGTGCTTGAAGAGTGAAGCGCTAAAAGCTCTTTTTGTTGTACCTTGGGCAATATAGGGCGATTTGTTGACAAATTGCCTGTAGAAGGTTCTGATTGAGTTATTGTCTTTACGCCCTTGCTGTTGTCTTTGGTTGTACTAAAGGCCAAGGTATGATTGAGTGCATCTTTTGTCATCGGCGGCTTTTGGAGCGCAACCGCAGTGGTGACTGGTGCCATAAACGCATGGTTAGTGAATGCAGAAAGGGTTGCCGGTAAACCTTGTGTGCTACTTTTAGCCGTTAATGGCGTTATTTCTTTTGCTGTTAATAGCTGCTGGGCAATAACCGTATTGGCAAGTGTGTTATTAAGGGGGGTAGGCTCCAGTTGAACGGCTGGGCTACTTTTAGCAGGGGCTTTTGTTGTCTTGCCGGGCTCGCTCCATGGGCTTTGACTATACCAAATATCGAGTTGCGGAATTGTCAGTAACTGTTTGCTTGAAAGCAATAGGATTGAAAAAATAATAGTAGCGCTTGCTAACCATTTGCTGATGTTGTTACTGGGCGCACAGTGATGGCCAACTAAGCGTACTACACGCTGCTTTAAATCTCCACCAGAAGCAGCCATTGCCATATCTGGAATGGTATGGTTGTGCGAAGTAGTACACAAAGAAGCAGTGTCGGCTAATGTGTGTGCGTAAGCGATAGCATCACCACAATGTTGTACTGCAATATCGTCACTGCAATATTCACGCTCGTTGCGCATTTGCTTTGACACCCACGCAACACTTGGGTGGAAAAACAAGAGAATCTCTACCAATGTTTGTAAAAAGTTGACTAAGTAATCATGGCGGCGGATATGAGCAAGTTCATGCAATATGAGCATTTCAAGTTGCGCGTTACTTAAGCCGCTAACCATGTTTATTGGTAACAATACCACGGGCTTAAGCCAGCCTATTGCCATCGGTACTTCTATTTTTAATGAAATAAATAAGCGCGGTGTGGCCTTGACATTGATTTGTTTAGCTAGCTCAACAAATCTAGCTTGTAACGTGTCATTGGCTGCTATCACATTCTGTTGAGGGAGCTTATTCACTAGCGATATTTCTATGAGTAGCTTACTGGCTAACAACACAATAGAGAGTAACCATAAAAAAGCTAAATATGGCAGTAGTAGTGGCAAAATTTCAATAAAATTTTGATAACTAAATAATGTGTCGGGTTGCTTTAATTCTTGTATTAAAGCAGTTAATGACAACAAATCAGCGGATGAGTTCGCAGGTGCAGGCTCTGCTTGATAAATAACAAAGAAGGTAACAATAGGTAATAATAGGTTAACCAACATAGCCAGAGATGCCAAAGCATAGCGTATTTGCGGTTTATTACTATTAATAATAAGCAATGCAGACTTTAACACAGTAGCTACAAGTAGGCCTTGCCACAAGAAGTGCAATAAAGAGAGAGCTAAACTGGTAAGTAGTGGGCTATTAATTAAGTTTTCTAGCATTGCTTAGAGAGGTTTACCTTTATGTTTCTTTTTCAAGTGAATTGAGTAATTGGCGAATATCATTAATGTCTTGGGCCGACGTTTCTTCATTGATAGCACGCATGACCAATTTAGAGGTCGAGCCCCCAAATGCTTTGCTGATCAAGTCTTGAATTAAAGATGATTGCGTATGTGTTTCACTATTGGCGGCGCTATAAACATGAGCGCGATTGGTTTCATCCCGAACTACGAGAGATTTTTCATGCATTATTTGTAGTATTTTTAGTACCGTAGTGTAACCCGTCTTCTGTGTTGTACTCACTTGCTCATGTATTTGTCTAACGGTCGCAGGACCCATCTGCCAAAGAACATTGAGTAGTGATAACTCTGCCTCTGTTGGCTTTGTTGTGGATTTAGCACGTGCCATGTTTTGCCTCAAATATTTATTATATTGTATGTTTCACCCAAACGTTGAAAGAGAATGAGCTTACACTTTTATTTATGCGTCATCACTAGGATGAGCGACTCATCCTAGCTGTTGTTGAATTAACGAGCAACTGTTAATTTGAATATTGTTTTATTCTTGTTTATTTTTCGCTCTTTATAATATCGCCATAGTGTTCACCTAACCTTGTTACGGTTTCGGGACCAGCACTTGCGTTAAACTCAACCATGTTGGGTGCAAAAGCGCAAACCACGGTAGAGCCCAGTTTAAAACGCCCCATTTCATCACCTTTTTCAAAGGTAACCACATCAATGCCTGTGGCGGGATATTGCCATCTAAATATATCTTTGCCCGCTGGCGGTGTAATGGTGCCAGCCCAACTTGTCTCAATACTAGCAACGATGGTTGCACCGACAAGTACCATGGCCAAAGCACCATGGTCGGTATCAAAAATAGTAACAACACGCTCATTACGGGCAAACAAATCAGGAACATTATTTGCAGTTAAAGGGTTAACAGAAAATAACTCACCAGGCACGTAAATCATTTCGCGCAATGTAGCCGCCATTGGCATGTGAATTCTGTGGTAGTCTTTAGGCGCTAAATAAATACACGAAAACTTGCCTTTTTGAAAGGGGGCGGCTGTTCTGGCATCACCGCCTAATAAAGACGTTAAACTATAATTAAAACCTTTCGCTTGAATTAATTTTCCTTCTACAATATCGCCTTGTTGAGAAATTGCGCCGTCAACAGGGTAGCATAAGGTGTTGGCATCGGGGTCAATAGTCCTAACACCCTCGGCTAACTCGCGCGTAAAAAAATCATTAAAGGTGGCAAAATCGCTCGCGTTTTTAAGCTTGGCTTCACTCATATTGATGTTATAAGCTTTTATGAACATAGTAATGAGTTTGGTGGTTAACCACCCCATTTTGGCGGCAGCCAGCTTACCTACTAAACGAGAAATAGCATGCTTGGGCATAGCATACTGCAAACGAATTTTGACTTTGTCGCTAAAACTATTCTCTGAAGCATTATTCTGTGGTGACACGTATTCTTCCTTTATGTTCAATTTGTTTATTTGTGGTTAATATTATTTGCCGTAAGTTTACTTACTTTTAATTTATTAGCTACTCAGCACTAATCATTAAATCGCGAGGTTAAATTATTACTGTCTAAACTTGCTATAATGCGCGTAAAGCTAGCAAGACGTTTAGGGTTAATTTTGTCTTTAGGCGCAGAGGTTAAAGCGCAGCCAGGATCATTTTTATGTTTACAATCTCTAAACTTGCATAACCCTTGAAAGGGTTCAAACTCTCTAAAACCATTAAACACTTGTTCAGGTGTTAAATGCCATAGGCCAAACTCTCTAATACCAGGAGAATCAATTAAGTCGCCTCCTTCTTCAAAGTGATACAAGCGCGCCACTGTGGTGGTGTGTTGCCCTAAACCAGAGTTTTGTGAAATTTCTTGGGTAACCACGCCCAAATTTGGCATTAATGCATTGACCAAGGTTGATTTGCCTACACCTGACTGACCAACAAAAATACTGGTGTGCTGGCTTAGTTGCGTTTTTATTTCATGAATGCCTTCATTCGCTTTACTGCTGCCATATAGCACCTGATAGCCTATTTCTCTGTATATTGTTAACTGTTGCTCTATTTCACGTTGTTCATCTTGACTAAGCTCGGCCAGTAAGTCGGTTTTGTTTAACACAATGACGGGGGTGATACCTGTTTGCTCAGCAGCAACTAAATAGCGGTCAATAATATCGCTGTTAAATGTGGGTAATAATGAAGAAACAATTAAAATTTGGCTAATGTTCGCTGCAATAGGTTTTATGCCATCATAAACATCAGGCCTACTTAAGACAGAGTCGCGCTCATGCACAGCTTCAATGATGCCGCGAATGCTGTCATGATTTTCTTTACCTAAGCGCCAAAGCACTCTGTCACCACAGACTAAGGTTTTAATAGAGCGACGTAAATTACAGCGGTATACTTTACCGTTATCACATTCAACGTCAGCATGCTGACCAAAACGGCTGATAACAACGCCTTGTTGGCTGGCGCCTAAATCATCATCTTGCCACTGAACACTGTGCGCAGTTGAGTCGACTTTGCCCTGTAGTTTTTTGTCGTGATTAGCTTTAATGCGCCGTTGCTGGCTTTTAGTTAATTTTTTCTTAGCCACAAGTGTTGATCATTTTGTTTAATCCTAGTTACTTGTCGGCTATTATACTGATAATTACTATTACTAGCTATTGCTTGCGCAATTTTTAAAGGATATTTATCATGAGTAATAAGACCAATTTAATTTGGCTTGATTTAGAGATGACCGGTTTAGAGCCAGAAGTTGATGTTGTATTAGAGATGGCGACTATTGTGACCGATAGTCAATTGAATATTTTGGCAGAAGGTCCTGTTTTTGCGATTGCTCAATCAGATGATACCTTAGACAACATGAGCGAGTGGTGTATTGAACATCATGGGCGGTCAGGGTTAACGCAGCGTTGTCGTGACAGCAAAGTGAGCTTGGCTGATGCTACAGCGCAAACTATTGAGTTTGTAAAACAATATGTACCCAAGGGCGCCTCTCCTATGTGTGGTAATAGTATTGGACAAGATAGGCGCTTTATTAATAAATATATGCCTGAATTTGAAGACTATTTTCATTATCGTAACTTAGACGTCAGCACTGTAAAAGAGCTAGCCCGCCGCTGGAAACCGGAGGTTTTAGATAAGGTTGTTAAAACGGGTGCCCATTTAGCATTAGATGATATTCGAGAGTCTATCGCCGAATTAAAAGTTTACCAAGAGCATTTTTTCAAAATATAACAGTTGCTTTGCTATTTTAATGCACCGGCTACCTAAACGGGTTAGCTATAACTGAAATATTACAGTAACAGTACTCGTTTGGGCAGTTAGGGTGAAGCTTATTTGGGCTTAATAGGTGCTAGGTAAACACCTCTTAAGCCGTTATTGGCTTTACACAACCTTAAACCGACTCACGCCATTGTCAATGTTTTGTGCTAATAGTTGTACCTGGTGTGAAGCTTGGTTAGTGTCGGTTGAAATTGTTTTTGACATAATAATTAGCTCATTTAGCTCATGTAAATTGCGGTTAATATCATCGGTTACGGCGGTTTGCTCTTCTGTAGCAGTTGCGGTTTGAATAGACATATCACTTACGGTGGTAATACTGGTAAGAATGTTTGTTAATGAAGCCTCGGTTTCTTTAGCAAACTCTACAGTATTAGACACTTTTTCAAAACCATCATCTATTTGAGATACTACTTGATTTACACCTGCCTGAAGAGATTCGATCATTGTTTGTATGCTGTTTGTCGACTCTTGAGTTTTTTGGGCCAGTGTTCGTACTTCGTCAGCTACTACGGCAAAACCTCTACCTTGCTCACCGGCGCGCGCAGCTTCTATTGCCGCATTAAGTGCTAATAAATTAGTTTGTTCAGCAATGCCTCTTATAACATCAAGTACCCCAGAAATATTTTGTGAGTTTTCTGACAGTCGTTTGGTTCCCTCAGAAGCCCCTTGTATTGTTGTATAAAGTTGCTCCACTTGTACAACAGACTCGCCAATTTTCACAACACCATCTTGGGTAAAACCCATAGTATCCTTTGTTTCGTCGGCGGTTTTTAACGCGATATTAGACAATTCTTTGGTTGCCATGCTCATTTCATGTACGGCACTAACAATCATGTCGGAAGCAGTGTTTTGATTTTCAGCTACCTCACGGCCTTTTTCTGCGGAGCCTTTTAAAGCAACACTACTGGTTGATAACTGTTTAACTTCATTTCTTACGTCTAATATTAACTCTCTAAGGCTATCGATGAAGTTGTTAAAAGCAATACCAAGCTCACCAATTTCATCATTTTTTGTTACTTGTATTTTGTTGGTTAAATCCCCACCGCCAGAGGTGATATCGTCAATCCCAGTTTTCACTTCAGCTAAGCGCTTTAGTAATAGCCTTTGGCTATAAATTGCAACTGCGGTAGTAAAAATTATCACGAGAATGGCGATAGTGGCCGTCGTTAACTTAGCATTGTTATTCGACTCTTCAATTGCTTGTTGCAATAATTCAGCTTTTAAAAAAGCGCTTTCTCCAGCTTTGTTGTATAAAGCTCTTAAATTGGCAAAAGCAGTTTTTGAACTGCTTTGAGATATGGCGATTGCGCCTTGGGCATCGCCCTGGCTTTTATGTGCAATAACCTTTTTTACCTCGTCAAACCATGCTTGATATTGAGTGTCGAAGGCATTTAATGAAGAGATCACATCTGGGTATTGCTGCATTAAATCCCGGTAGTGATTAAACCTGTCTTTGGCTTGTTGCGCATTTTCGTTAATTGCATCAATATACACTGTGCTTGAGTTGGTTGCGTGTATCATTTGAATTTCGGCAACTCTTGCTTGGTATAAATCACGGTCAGCATTTAATACCGCATTAATAGCAGGCATAAAGTTATTTGGAAAAACGTTGGCGTTATTTTCTAGCTTGTCAGTCAGTGAGATATTTGCAGCGGTAATCACAATTAATGAAATTAATGCGATCACTAATGCAATTGAGTATTTTATTTTTATACTTACATTATTAAACATACAGTGGGCTCATGTTTGCGTGGGTTATTTACAGCCGAATACTGAGGCAAATCATAATTTTTGGCGCCACAGCTAATAATTTATAATTAATTGTAGAATAGTTTTATATTTTTTCCATAAACAGTCGCAAGTAGTTAGTAACTTAGCTTATTACCGCGTAAGCTATTATTTTCTTTATATTGTACTATAAACTAAGGCAATTAAAGCAAAGAAAAACATTATAATGAGTGAAATAAACCGTGTTGACGATGTGGCTGAAATAGCAAAAGTGCAACCACAAGAACAACTAAAAAAACGAAACCAATTAGTGCCATGGTACCAGCAATTCAACGCGATTTTTTTAGCTTTGTTGTTTGTTGTTATTATTGCTTTTGGTGTGGTTTCAGCTTTATTTTACCAAGCTTATATGCAAAGTAACGCACAGCTGTTGTCAGCAACACAGGCGTTAAAACAAGTTGAAGACTTACAAAAGGCAAATACCTTAGTTGCTGAGTTATTAGAGCAAAGTCAAAGGCAAAACCTTGCCACGTTACATAATGAGTTGATTGCTATCAATCGTCAACTACTGCAGCAAGACACTGTTAACACGGCGCTTTTTAAACAATGGTTGATTGAGAATAAGCTCGCAGCCGACATTGCTTTACGGCTGCAAAACAACCAAATTCGCCACCAGCAGTTAAAGCAAAGCAGTATTATTCAGTTACAATTATTACAGCTTTCGCTGGAAGCTATTATCGCAGACCAGCGGGCTAGGCATGAAAAACTTTATCAGCAACTTTCAAAAACGCAAAGCAAAATAATTATTAGCCGCGCCAATGCTTATGTGAGTGCGCTACAAATATCAAATGATTTACAACAGTTAAATGCTTTATTAGCCGATATATTAACTGCCTTTAAAGCTTTGTCGAGGCAAACACCGCCAATAAAGCTAGGCCAATTACAACGTCAAATAGTGCAAATGTTTGCTTTGCATGCGCAGTTGGTTGAAAAAACGCCGAATCAAATATTGGCACAGTTAAACCAGCAATTTGATGCCTTTAGGCGAATCGTGTTAACGGAGCAGGAAGCCATAGAAAAATGGCAAAAACATCTGGCGTTAGCGCAAGAGTACCAAGTTGTCTTAAAGAGTCAGCAACAACAAATTAAAGCGTTATTAGCCTTACCTAACTCATATAAAATAGACACTAACCGCTTGATTAATCAATTTTTAGTGCGATACAAGCTTACATTTTTAACGCAATACAGTAGTCAGTGGTCAGCGCAAAATATTGTCTTGTTTTTACTTGTTGGCCTTGCGATGTTGGCCTTGTTATTATTTTATTTATTATGGCGATTACGCGCAAAGCTTAGAGTGTCGATACAGCATAATATTGAATTAATACACAAGGCAATAGAAACACCAGAAGCCAGTGTTGCAGCTAAGTCTCTTGAAATTCAAAAAATAATAACGCAGCTGCAAAGTAGTAAAAATCCAGATAACGATAATCACCAGGCTAGCCAGCACATATTGCTGCAGCAAGACAAAAAAATAGCCGGTTTAAAACAATATAATGACCAGCTAGCATTGCGCGCTAAAGCAAAAATGATAACGCAATTGGCTGAGCAACAGCAAGGCTATCAACGACTAGAAAAGCTACTTACCATGGTAGTGCAACAATATCAAAAGGTTTGCCTTGATTATAAAGAAAACAGAGAGGGTGATATTGGCTTAACTGGGCAGCTCATGTTTTTATACCAACAATTAGCACAGCTTTCTATCGCGTTAACAGTGAAGCAAGATAGCTTCGTCCTTAACCTTAGCGATATTGACCTTGTTAATGAAGTATATGCCACTGTCTTTAACAAGCAGTTTGAACAACAGCATTATGGTAACCAGTTATTGATAAGCGTGGATAACCAACTGCTACCTAATGCTAAAATTGACAGTTCGTTATTTCATCACTTGCTTAATGTATTTATAGATATAGTGTTAGTGGATTGTCGCTCAAGCCAAGTATTATTAAAAATGGCGCTGTTAGATAAAAACCCAGGCCACCAATTGGTTCAGTTTACATGTATCGTCAATGCCGAACCATCCGCTAACTTACAGCATTTAATGGTGCAACTAAATGAGAGCCAAACACTGTTGTCAACGTCGCCATTAATAGATACATTCAAGGGGGTATTTAGTAAACTTCACGGGATTAACATTGCTACCCAACTGGTTGATAGCGGTTACCAGCTTAGCTTTGAATTACCCGTGGCGATAACGGCTACAACCAGTAGCACGCATCAAACTATCTTGAAAAGCATCCATATCTTATTGTTGTCTAATACTAGTGTATTAACGGGTGTTATAACCAATGTGTTGCTGTCAGCTGGCGGCCAAGTCACCCAAGTAGGCGACGTTAAAAACTGTCAAAACCAGTTGACAGAACAATACTTATCGCACCGTAAGTTGGATGTTTTGGTGCTGACCAGTGATATTGCTAGAACACACCTGCATTGGGTGACACAAGCCATTAATAGCTTGCCACAACCAATGCGTCCCAAATTAATGGTACTGCAGTCTAGTGACCTTACCTATGAAGAATTTGGTTTTTATGGGCAAAGTGAACAGGTGTTTTGTCAGGATACCTTCTTGCAAAATATACAAAAACTAATAGCGAGTAAAGGTTCTACTAATGAGCTAATACCGAAAGAGTCCTTTGTTGGTACAAACCTAGTGGCAAGTCATTTACCTATACTGCTTGCGGTTCACGCGCCGCAAACACATCAAAACTTACTGCGGCTATTACAGTGGTTTGGTTTTCAGGTAGATGTCATCGCGAATGCGGCAATGCAGAAAGCACGCTGGTCTACAGGGTTATACAGTTTACTTATTACTGAATTTCCTGAGTTTGCTTTCATTGAAATGGCAAGTGCGCCCCAAGTTAATATTGGTGTCTTAAGCTTAACAGAAGTTATGCCATCCAGTAATAAAGCTGGCTTTAGCCATTGGCATATTGGCAAACTAGTTTTAGCAAAAGAAAATACCATCGCAATATTATCAGAAACTTTATCACCTTGGTTAGGGCAAAAAGAGGCTATAGAATTACACAGCGATAGCAAGAGCAAAATAGGCAAGCTCTCGTTGCTAAATGAACCAATATTTTGTGATACACCAAGACAATTATTAAAGGGGAGGGCTGAGGGTAACACGATTGAAACTGAGCCACAGCCCACAACTAATAATGAAGCTGCTTTTGATTTTTCGCAGTATGTAGTGCATCAAGGAACGGCAGAGCTGGCCCTATATATGCTTGATGATTACACTAAAAATAACCACCAGCAACTTGATACATTAATTGAGTCGATAAAAGATAAAGATATTATTCAAGCAAAGGCTGCTATTGAAGCACTGGCTTTAAATGCTAAAATACTATCAGCAAAACATTTACAATCACTGTGTGGTCAATGGTTAGCACTATTAAGTGGTACTGAAATTCCTCAAAGTGTCAACACCATTAATACACTAGTAAAGGACACCCGAGCGGCGTTATTAGCCGTTGAACACTCTGCTGCTCAACTTGAATGAATATCGTCAGGCGCGCTATTTTTGTTGTGCTATTCGTTTTTATCATTAAAAATGCAGGTTTTACTATTCTAACTACAGCATGCGGACAAGAGTGAATAATCAAACATTATTATAATTTATGCGTCCCTAGGAAGGCCTTTTTCAATGGAACGAATTAAGCGGGCATTTAACCTTTGTACTGCAGTGTCATTTGGGCTTTTGTTTGTCGGTGTCATTTGTTTTGGGTTTTTGAGTTTTTGTTGTTCTATTGCCCAGCGAATATGCTCTGCAACCATATCAGAGGCAAAGGGTAGTTTATCTTCTAATAAACGAATAATGTCTTCATTCCATGGGGCATTCCCTAGTGCAACAGCAATATTGCGTTGCCAGCTTTCAAAGCCTATTCTACGGATAGGTGAGCCTGCAAATGTTGCTAAAAAATAGGCTTCATCCCAAGAAAAAAGTGTTTCGAGTGTTATTTCGTCGAGTTGATGTCTGGCTTGAAAATCATCCTCTAAACTTAGCTTGGCGTATTTATTCCAAGGGCAAATCAGCTGGCAGTCGTCACAGCCATAAATTCTATTCCCCATTAAAGGTCTTAATTCTAAAGGGATTGGATCAGGAGATTCAATGGTAAAATAAGAAATACAACGCCTAGCATCAACCACATAAGGCTCTACTATGGCTTTTGTTGGGCATATTTTGATACAAGCGACACAGGTACCACAGTCATTTGCGATCTTTTCAGACGCCGCTAGGGTGACAGGTAAGGGAATGTCTACCAGTAATTCACCAATGAAAAACCATGAGCCAGCCTCTTTATTAAGCAATAAACTGTGTTTACCAACCCAGCCTAACCCCGCTTTTGCAGCAAGCGGTCGCTCTAATATAGGGGCAGAGTCAACAAAAGGGCGGAAATTAAACCCTTCACAATAGGCAGAAATTTTCTTGCCTAGTTGCTGTAGGCGTTTACGCATAAGTTTATGGTAATCTCTGCCTAGCGCGTAACGGCTAATATAAGCGTGATCTTTTGCTTTAAGAATACGAGCACATTTAGCATCGGTAGGTAAATAATCTAACCGAACACTAATCGCCCTAACAGTGCCAGGTTCTAATTCTGCAGGGCGAGCGCGCATTAAACCATGCCTAGCCATGTAATCCATACTGCCGTGATAATTATTGGCTAACCACTTTTCAAGTGCTTGTTCATGCATCGACAAATCAATGTCGGTAATACCGAGTTGAGAAAACCCCAGCTCATTGCCCCAGTCTTTGATTTTTTCCACCAAAAGGGCATAGTCTATAGCATGTTTGTTCGTCGTTGTGTCAGTCATTGTAAGAGCATACCTGCTATCGCACAGCCTAGATTGCCAGAGATAGTTGATATCAGTAAATAGCGTTAATTTAGGCGTCAGTTTAGCACAATTGCTTAGAGCAAAATATAATGGGCAGGTATAATGGTGTTATTAACCGGTTAATATCAAAAAAACATGACTCCTTTTGTATATCATATATTCACCAGCCAGTAGGTGATATTATTGCCAGTAATAACGATTTTGTGGCATGCTATACCATGATGAATTTACACTGTAGTGATAATTTCTAGGCTCACTAGGTAAGTTAACCAATCAATTAAGCACTAAACTAACAGTTTGAGAATCAATGAAAAAACAAGAATACCGCTTACCCGATGAAGCAGCAACTGTCGCACTTGGCGCCAGTCTAGCAAAAGTATTGCACCAGCAAAGTGAGCAACATCTTACGCAACAATCTTTAGTTGTGTATTTACATGGTGATTTAGGCGCAGGAAAAACGACTCTAACACGAGGCTTTGTTCGCGAAATGGGGCATCAAGGTAATGTAAAAAGCCCAACATATACGTTAGTAGAACCGTATGAACTGCCACCTTGGCAAGTGTATCACTTTGACCTTTACCGCCTAAGTGACCCAGAAGAATTAGAATATATGGGTATTCGTGATTATTTTTCTGATAATTGCTGTTGTTTTATTGAATGGCCAGACAAGGGGATAGGCCTCTTGGCTGATGCCGATATAAATATTAATATGGCCTATCAAGGTGAGCAGCGAGTAGTTGCACTTCAGGCCTGTACGGCACGTGGCGAAGATGTTTTGCTACAACTAGCAGGCGCCATGAATTAACATTGTATTAAGTTCATTAGCCGAGCGAGATAAAGCGAGTTAGTGCAAATTGTATTTTTATAGCCTAACGAAGTTGTGGTAGCTGGGGATATTAACGGTTGTTAAATGTGCTTGAAGTTTATATTATTTACCTTTGTTACTTGAGCTAACTACCTACATTAATTCGTTCGGTTTAACTTTAGGGTTTTATATGCGTCTGTTATCTTACATTGCCGCTACAGTACTTTGGCTTTCATTAGCAATGGCAGTATTTGCTGTGTGTGGTGTTTCAGCTAGCACAAATAGTATTGATGGCATTCGTGTTTGGCCTGCTCCTGAAAGTACGCGCATTGTTTTTGACCTTAAGGCTAAACCCGATTATAAATATTTTTCTTTAAGCAAACCAAATCGCTTAGTGATTGACTTTCAAAACACGCAAAATAATATAAGTTTAGCAACGCTTGCAAATAATGATCCCCGCATTAAGCTTTTTCGCACCAGCACTGCAAAGTCAACAGGGAGTACTCGTTTAGTTCTAGAGTTAGCGAAAAATTACCCTCTGTCTGTTTTTCCGCTTGCACCGGCAGGGCAATACGGTGATAGGCTAGTGATAGACTTATATGATAAGAGTGATAAGCCAACCCCTGCTAAACAAACTAACCCAGATGGTCAGCGTGATATTATTATTGCGATTGTTGCAGGGCATGGTGGTGATGATCCTGGCTCTATTGGTGCAAAAGGAACTTACGAGAAACATGTTACGTTGGCCATTGCTAAAAAGTTGGCCGCGTTAATTGATCAGCGTAAGGGCTTTAAAGCGGTAATGATTAGAACGGGTGACTATTATGTTACCCATAATCGAAAAACAGAATTAGCGAGAAAAAATAAGGCGGATTTACTGATATCTATTCATGCCGATGCGTTTGTCTCACCAGGGCCACATGGTGCCTCAGTTTTAGTACAGTCCTCTAGGCGAGCAAACTCGGAATTTACCCGCTGGATTGCTAATCGGCAGGAAGAGTCTGAATTATTGGGTGGGGCAGGCGACACTATTAAGCTAACCAAAGATAAGAACTTAGCTTTTACTCTTGCTGACATGAAAAAAGAATACACTATGGCTAGCAGTTATGAATTTGCTTTGCATGTCATCGATGAACTAAAACAAGTGACCAAGCTTCACAAAAAAAAACCAGAAGGCCTAAGCTTAGCGGTTTTAAAGTCATCTGATATTCCGTCTGTTTTAATTGAAACGGGTTTTATTTCTAACCCAGTTGAAGAAAAAAACCTTAATAGTAAGCGCCATCAGCAAAAATTGGCAAATGCGATATATAATGCCGTTGATAGTTATTTTCAAGCCAATACATTACCAGGTACACTGTTAGCATCTACAGGTATGCAAAAGCATAAAGTGCGCAGTGGTGAATCATTATCTGTGATAGCACAACGTTATAAAATATCAGTAGCGACCATAAAGTCGGCTAATAACTTAACATCTAACGTATTGAAAATTGGCCAAACGTTAAAGATCCCTCGTAACGGTTAGCACTTTTTAATGAAACCTTGTGTCAGTTACCAAGTGGAAACACTATCTATGGACAAATACGTGACTAACCACCTAAAAACAAGCTCCTTAAACGCTCACCTTGAGAAATTAGAATATCTATGACAATAGCAATACTGCCAGCGCGATTAGCCAACCAAATTGCCGCCGGTGAAGTAGTAGAAAGGCCAGCATCGGTAATTAAAGAGCTAGTTGAAAATAGCTTAGATGCTGGTGCAACTAATATCACTATTGATGTAGATAAGGGAGGGGTTAAGCGTATTCGTATTAGCGACAATGGTATTGGCATTGCCAAAGATGAATTAACCTTAGCGCTAAGTCGTCACGCCACCAGTAAAATAAAGGACTTAAGCGATTTAGAAGCAATCAGCAGTTTAGGTTTTCGTGGCGAAGCACTGGCCAGTATTAGCTCGGTAGCAAGATTAACTATAACCTCTAAACCACAAAGCCAAGAAACAGCATGGCATGCAAGTGCTGAAGGACGCGACATGGCGGTTACCATAAAACCCGCAGCGCACCCTGATGGTACAACAATAGAAGTGTTAGATTTGTTTTTTAACACCCCAGCAAGGCGTAAATTTTTACGCACTGAAAAAACAGAATTTAACCATATAGACGAAGTTATACGACGTATTGCACTTGCTCGTTTTGATGTTAGCTTTTTGTTAACCCATAATGGCAAAACTATTCGTCAATATCGCGCTGCAAACACACACACACAAAGCGCGAAACGTGTTGCTATGGTTTGTGGGCAAAAATTTATTGATAACGCGATAGAAGTTCACTGCCAGCATGACGATATGTTATTTACCGGGTGGTTAGCTAAGCCTAGTTTTGTTCGTAATCAAAATGATCTTTGCTATAGCTATGTGAACGGGAGAATGATGCGTGATAAATTAATTAACCATGCTATTCGTCAAGCTTATGCTAATTTGCTGCCCACCGATACTTACCCAGCCTTTGTGTTATTTTTAACGCTGGACCACCGCGAAGTTGATGTTAACGTGCATCCAGCCAAACATGAAGTGCGTTTTCATCAAAGTCGCTATGTGCATGACTTTATTTACTCTGTTTGTCACAAAGCACTCATGGAAAGTAACCAAACACTGGCATTAGACGAACAAGCCACAGCAACTTTGCAAGCGGGAGTAGCAACAGACAAGGTACAAGAAGCGGTACAATATCAACGCCCTGACTATGTCACACCTTTAACATCTTTGTCGCCAAGCCAGCACCAAGCAAGCCAATTTCACACGGCTAATGTTCAAGAGCAGCAACAAACACCTGCCTCTCAGGTTAGCGAGCAGGCATATAGGTCTAGCGGTACTACGAATAATGACTATACCAACCCCGCTATTACCCAAACTGCTGCGGAAAACTATCAACAGTTGATGACCCCAAATACAAGTGTTAACACAGAGCAAAGCACTAATAGGCAAAGTAATTACAGTGAAGGCACAGCTGTTGTAAGTAAAGTTCACTCCAGCGCTGATGACGCAGCCTTGAATGAAAGTAGCGCATTCTTTATTGGGCTTGAGCAAGGAAAGTATGGTGTCTTTAAACAACAGGGCAGTCTACGGCTCTTGTCCTTGTTATCAGTGGCATACGCGGTAAACAAAAATAAATTGTTGTTACACTGGCAACCTAATGAAACCAAGGCCAATAAAGGGTTAATTAGCCAACCTTTATTGCTGCCTGTTATGTTACAGCTAACAGAGCAACAAATGATTCGCGTGCAACATTATCAAGACTCACTAGCACTAGCGGGTATTTTGGTTAATGTTGACCATAAAAGCGCTAAAGGGCGTGTACAAATAAGGCAGTTTCCTGCCTTGCTACGCGAGCAAGATGTCAATGCAAGCTTTATGGCGACTGTGGAGGCATTACCCTGTCCAGAGCGCAGCGACCAGTTAGCCGGTCAGCAATTAAAGAATACTGCGAAAAAAGAGGATGAAAACTTTATTATTTCGGCTATTGCCCAGGCTATGGTTGCTAAAAACTATGATGAAGGACAGGCAGAAACGTTATGGTGTGAAGCGCAAAAATTTTTATCAGCACAAGAAATAGCAACTATACTCTTGAAATCAGTACCAGTAGACCTCACATCTAGTATTAAGCAATTACTAGCACTGACTGGGGCTAAACACTAAGCTTTGCTGCCAGTTAACCAACACGAGATTATACTTTAGTGTCAATAAACAGTTTAACCAAACAACCCCCTGTTATTTGTTTAATGGGACCAACAGCTTCGGGTAAAACCGCCTTAGCTATGGCACTGTCTGACGCTTTACCCTGTGATATTATTAGTGTTGACTCGGCTTTAATTTACCGAGATATGGATATCGGTACCGCTAAACCCACAGCAGATGAATTGGCCCAATACCCGCACCGTTTAATAAACCTTAAAGATGCAGCACAAAGCTATTCCGCAGCCGATTTTTGTCAAGATGCCTTGGCTGAAATAGCAAAAATTAGGGCAAATAACCGAATTCCCTTACTTGTCGGGGGAACTATGATGTACTTTAAAAGTCTTATTGAAGGTATTTCGCCACTGCCAGCCGCGAATAGCGAAGTGCGCAAGCAAATTGAACAAGAAGCTACTGAGCAGGGTTGGGAAAAAATTCATCAACAATTAGCACTTATCGACCCTATATCAGCACAACGTATTCACCCGAATGATCCACAACGGTTAATACGCGCGTTAGAGGTTTACCGCTTAACAGGGCAAAGTATGACAGAGCTAACGCAAACGAAAGGAGCTAAGCTTGATGGCGATATATTGCAGTTTGCTATTACACCTAAAGAGCGTAGTACTTTACACGAACGCATTGAATTACGTTATCAACAAATGATAGCCCAAGGGTTTGAACAAGAAGTGCAAGCGTTAAAAAAGCGCAAAGACTTGCATGAAAACTTACCGTCAATTCGTTGTGTTGGCTATCGTCAAATGTGGCAATACCTTAATGGTGATTATAACCACAAAGAAATGATTTTTAGAGGTGTGTGTGCAACAAGGCAGTTGGCTAAACGCCAACTAACCTGGCTAAGAAGTTGGCCAGACTTACAATGGCTAACAACAGATGATAGCGATAATTTATCATACGTCTTAGCCGCAGTAGGTAATAGTGAGTAAGTATATGCGTATTTAATATAAATAATTAGCAAATAAATAGTTACAATAATATCTCACTAAAGATAAAATATCGTATGAATGATTAAGCAATATTGAAATATTGATGTATAATTAATTAGTTATATGGTTGAGTTAAGAACAAACTATCATTACTCTAAAAAAATAATTTAGATTAATAACTTTCTTCAATAATAAGAAAAAGGAGCCATAAAATGGCAAAAGGTCAATCTTTACAAGACCCATTTTTGAATGCTTTACGTCGTGATCGCATCCCAGTTGCAATTTATTTAGTCAATGGTATTAAATTACAAGGGCAAGTAGAATCGTTCGATCAATTTGTGATTTTGTTAAAAAACACAGTGAGTCAAATGGTTTATAAGCATGCTATCTCAACGGTAGTGCCAGCACGTGCGGTAAACACAGCACCTGTAGCTAACGAACCAGAGTCAGCAGAATAAAATCTGCGTTAATGTTTTACTCAATCTTATGTATAGCGACTTATACGTGACTGATAAGTTGGTATTCGTGTCACATAAATATGGCTTTTTTGAAAGAGTATATTCTCTTAGCTTAACCGTCATTTTTTCTAAGGTTTAATGCCGTTGTTTGATCGTTATCAAGCAGGTGAGCAAGCGGTGCTTGTTCACTTAGACTTTCCAGATGAAAGCACCCGAGAAGACTTAACTGAATTTAAAATGTTAGTTTCTTCGGCGGGAGTAAATGAGCTAACTGTTATTACGGGTAAACGTGGTACACCACACCCTAAATTTTTTGTGGGTTCGGGTAAAGCAGAAGAAGTTGCGGAAGCAGTGCGTTTTTTTGGCGCTAACGTTGTATTATTTAATCATAGCCTTTCACCCTCTCAAGAAAAAAACCTTGAAACTTTATGTCAATGCCGCGTTGTTGACCGTACCACACTCATTCTTGATATTTTCGCGCAACGTGCCCGTACACATGAAGGTAAATTACAGGTAGAGTTAGCCCAACTACGCCACATGAGTAGCCGCCTTATTCGAGGTTGGACACACTTAGAACGACAAAAAGGTGGGGTTGGTTTACGTGGTCCTGGGGAAACACAGCTAGAAACCGATAGACGTTTATTACATGAACGTATGGTTAATATTCGTAAACGTTTAGCAAAAGTTGAGCGACAAAGGCAGCAAGGACGACGTTCGCGAACGAGGGCGGAGCTACCAACACTCTCATTAGTTGGTTATACCAACGCAGGAAAATCAACTTTATTTAATCGGTTAACGCAGTCTAGCGTTTATGCAGCAGATCAACTCTTTGCTACACTTGACCCAACGTTAAGACGTATTGAAATTGAGGGAGTTGGCGGTGTTATTTTAGCTGATACGGTAGGGTTTATTCGTCATCTACCACATGATTTAGTCGCTGCCTTTAAAGCAACATTAACCGAAACACGTGAAGCAGAGTTATTATTACATGTGGTTGATATTTACGATGATAGACGCAGCGAAAATATTGAACAAGTAGACTATGTCTTATCTGAAATAGAAGCCGATGACGTGCCTCAGCTTATGATTTGTAATAAAATTGATATGTTAGATGACGTAGAGCCTCGAATAGACAGAGATGACCAAGGGCGTCCTATACGTGTTTGGTTATCAGCACAGGCTAACATTGGCATTGAGTTGTTTTTTAGCGCACTGACAGAGCGCTTGGGTAATCAAGTATTTGAATCAACATTGGTTATCCCACCTAAGGCTGGCAAGCTTCGTGGCACTTTGTATCAATTAAATGGTATTCAAAGCGAACACTATGACGATCAAGGATATTGTCACCTTGCTATTAAACTGCCTAAACGAGAATGGAACCGATTACTAAAACAAGAAGAAACGAATGACATTGAAAAATACGTTCAACTATAGCATTAATGCTTAATATATTGCCGATTAATGTGTTAATACTCAGATTAAGTCTTATAAAAGTGAGCGTATTATCATAAACTTGATTAAATGCTCAACAGTATTTAATAATTACTAACCTAGCGGAGAGAAACATGGCTTGGAATGAACCGGGGAATAACGATAAAGACCCCTGGAAAAACAAAGGCGGTAAAAACCAAGGACCACCAGATCTAGATGAATTGCTCAATGATTTAGGCAAAAAAGTGAGTGGCATTTTTGGCGGTAAAGGCGGAAGAAGCGCTTCTGGGGGCTCTGCTCCTTCAGGTAAGAGTATGTCTAGTATTGGCATAATCTTAGTGTTAATCATTGCGACAGTTGTCTATGCGTTTAGTGGTTTTTATACGATTAAAGAAGCCGAAAAAGGGATAGTTTTACGCTTTGGCCAGTTCTCTGGCATGGTAAACCCAGGTATCAACTGGAAGTGGACCTTTATTGACCGTATTATTCCTATTGACATGCAAAGCACGCGTGAAATGCAATCATCTGGCTTTATGCTAACGCAAGATGAAAATGTGGTTCAGGTTGAGATGCAAGTGCAATACCGTGTTATTGATGCCCGTGATTATGTTTTTAGTGTTACCAATGCTGACGACAGCTTGAAACAAGCGCTTGATAGTGCACTGCGCTATGTTGTGGGGCATGCAAAAATGGATGATATTCTGACCCGAGGCCGAGAACAAATACGTCAGTCGGTATGGGAAGAGCTAGATAAAGTTATTGAGCCTTACAGCTTAGGGTTAATCATTGTTGATGTGAACTTTAAAGACGCGCGCCCACCCAATGAAGTGAAAGACGCCTTTGATGATGCTATTGCCGCGCAAGAAGATGAAGTACGCTTTTTACGTGAAGCCGAAGCGTATGCGCGTGGTATTGAACCGCGTGCCCGTGGTCGTGTAAAGCGTATGGAACAAGAAGCCATTGCTTATAAAGGACAAATTGTTTTGGACGCGCAAGGTGAAGTTGCTCGTTTTGAAAAAATTCTCCCTGAATACCAAGCAGCGCCTGAAGTCACTCGTCAGCGCTTATATATTGCAGCGATGGAACAAGTGTATAGTAATACCAGTAAGGTTATGGTTGATGTTGACGGAGGTAATAATATGATCTACTTACCGCTAGATAAAATAATGCAACAGCAATCTACAACAACACCTCGCAGCACCGTTCAGTCATACTCACAGCCGCAGCAACAAAGTGTTAATTCGGCACCATCGACTTCAGGTCGAAGTGATAGATTTGATAACGGGAGTAACTAGACTATGAAAAACTTTATTATTGCGCTTATAGCAGCATTATTTATCTTAGTTGTCTCTTCTGTTTTTGTTATTTATGAAGGGCAGCGCGGTATTGTCTTCCAATTTTCTAAAATTAAACGTGACTCAGCCACAGATGTTATGATGGTATTTGAGCCAGGCTTACATTTTAAAATTCCATTTATTGAGACAGTACGCAAACTAGATGCACGTATACAAACCCTTGATGAAGCAGCAGATCGCTTTGTAACCTCTGAGAAAAAGGACTTAATGGTCGACTCTTTTGTTAAATGGCGTATTGTTGATTTCTCTACTTACTATTTACGTACTTCAGGCTCGGTTAATAACGCGCGTGCTTTACTTAAGCAAAAAGTCAATAACGGCTTACGTACTGAGTTTGGTAATAGAACAATTAAAGAAATCGTCTCTGGTGATCGCGACGGCATTATGGAAAAGGCCTTGCAAAGTGCGAAAAGCAGCCGTGAAGATCTTGGTATAGAAGTTGTTGATGTGCGAATTAAAGCCATTAACTTACCTACCGAGGTCAGTAACTCGATTTATGACCGTATGCGCGCTGAGCGTACTGCTGTAGCTAAAGAGCATAGGTCACAAGGTCAAGAGCAAGCGGAAATAATTCGGGCGACTATTGATTCAAAAGTAACGGTTATGTTGGCTGAAGCAGAAAAAAATGCACTTACTTTGCGCGGTGAAGGCGATGCACTGGCATCGAAAATATACGCGGATGCTTATGGTAAAGATGCAGAGTTCTATCGTTTTTATCGTAGCCTTGAAGCTTATAAAAATAGCTTTAACAGTAAAAGCGATATTATGGTTGTTAAACCAGACAGCGACTTTTTTCATTATTTAAAAGACGGCTCAAATACCAACAAATAAGATCAGTACTTTGATCGCCCTTTAAAAAGCCAGCATTGTTGCTGGTTTTTTTATATCTATATTAATATTTATATTGCGTATGACGTTAGTCAATGGAGACAAGTATGGTAGATACATTCATTTTAGCTTTTGGCCTAGTGCTTATAATAGAAGGGTTAGCACCGGCTTTATTTCCAAATAAATGGCAGCGCTATTTGCTTAAGTTAACGGAACAAACAACAGCCGATATTCGAAATATTGGCTTGTTTTTGTTAGCACTCGGTGTTTTTATTGTATGGATATCACAATAACCCTCCCTGTAGGCAAAAAGAAAATAAAACTAACCTATTGACACCTAAGTGTATTTTTTATATTGATAAAAAATAAGCCTTTTGCTCTTGGACTACAATTTGTTATTTGGTAGAATCTTCGCCTAATTTTCTTACGAAATAGTGATAATGGGCAAAAATGTAGTTGTTCTCGGCACCCAATGGGGTGACGAAGGTAAAGGTAAGATCGTTGACTTACTAACTGATAAGGCAAAGTATGTTGTTCGCTATCAAGGCGGGCACAATGCAGGTCACACTTTAGTGATCGACGGTGAAAAAACCGTACTTCATTTAATTCCATCTGGTGTATTGCGTGATAACGTAAAATGCCTCATTGGTAACGGTGTTGTTTTATGTCCTAAAGCGTTAATGACAGAAATAGCCATGTTAGAAGCAAAGGGCGTTCCGGTACGAGAGCGTTTGCTAATTAGTGATGCATGTCCACTTATTCTTCCCTACCATAATGCCTTAGATGCTGCTCGTGAAACGGCACGTGGCAATAAGCCAATTGGCACCACAGGTCGTGGTATTGGTCCAGCATACGAAGATAAGGTTGCACGACGTGGTTTACGTGTGGGAGATTTACTCTGCACAGAAACCTTTGCAGCAAAATTAAAAGAAGTGGTTGAATACCACAACTTCTCATTGGTTAACTACTACAAAGTGGAACCAGTGAATTATGACGAAATACTTGCTGATGCATTAGCCGTTGCCGACATCATTAAAAAGATGACGGCAGACGTGGCTGAAATCTTAGATCAAGCCCGTATTGCGGGTGACTCAATCATGTTTGAGGGAGCACAAGGTACACTGCTTGATATTGACCATGGTACATACCCTTATGTTACCTCCTCTAATACTACAGCCGGTGGTGTTGCAACGGGTTGTGGTGTAGGGCCAAGACACTTAGATTATATTTTAGGTATCACAAAGGCTTATACAACACGTGTTGGCTCAGGCCCTTTCCCAACAGAATTAGACGATGAAGTAGGTCATCATCTAGGCACTGTTGGCCATGAATTTGGCGCTACAACAGGGCGTGAACGCCGTTGTGGTTGGTTTGATGCGGTAGCAATACACCGTGCTATTCAAGTAAACAGCATTACAGGTTTTTGTTTAACTAAACTTGATGTTCTTGATGGTTTAACAACCTTAAAAATCTGCACTGGTTATAAAACAGAGTCAGGTGATATCATTACTGTGCCGCCAACGGCTGCAGAAGGTTATGATAAAGTGACTCCTGTCTATGAAGAGCTACCAGGTTGGACAGAAAACACAGTAGGGGCAACATCAATTGACGCCTTACCAGAAAATGCGCTTGCTTACATAAAGCGTATTGAAGAAATTACAGGAATCCCCGTTGATATTATTTCAACAGGCCCTGAGCGTAATGAAACAATTATTAAAGTGAACCCTTTCGTATAAGTGTTAACTTTACGCTTTGTCGCTAAAAAACCAACCTCAGGGTTGGTTTTTTATTGGGCGCAATCTAGCAACTTTTTATGTTAAGTCTAGACGAGTAATAATATAGCGTAGTTGATGTTGTGCCAGAGCAGTTGCAAGGAAAAAAATGAAACGTGTTGTACTTTATACCATGGACAAATGTCCTCATTGCCAAACGGCAAAGCGTTACTTAGAAGCGCAAAAAATTCCGTATCGTTTATGTAATGTAAAAACGCCTAAAGGCCAAAAAGAATTTGCCTCAACCGGTATGCGAGCTGTACCTGTTATAAAGATAGGCGACCAATTACTAAATGGTTTTTCTATTAAAGGTTTTAATCAATTATTTAAAAATGAATAAGCAGCAGTAGTTATTCGCTAATACATAAGGTAGGCTATCTTTAGTTCACATGCAGCTTTTTTAAAATATTAATGCTTTATTCGTGATAAAAGTATACAGTTTTGATGAGCATACGAAATACGACTAAGGATACATTACCTTGCAGCGAGCTTGTCGACATGGTTTTTTGTTTTTTATTTTTAGCTACTTTTTTGTTGCTAATGCAGCACACTTAACAGACAGTGCTATATTACAGAAGATGGATCACAGTCTTCATAAGAATCCATGGCAAACATACCAATTATTACTAGGTCAAGCTGAACAGCTTGATAATATGTCAGCACACTACAAGCTTTGGTGGCTATTACGCAAAGCAGAAGTAGAAAATCTATTGTATTATTTTGACCGTTTTGAAAACACGGTTACACAAGCAACAGCAATAATCGCTGTTAATACACCCGCTAAAATCACCATTAATTTCGATATCTTTCAGGGGCTGATTTTACAACGTCAAGGGCAGTATCAAGCAGCAAAAGCGATGCTAAATAAGGCTAAAAAGCTCGCCGCAAAAGAAAACTATGCTTTTTTGGCTATACAAGCTAGCCAAGAGCTAGCTTACACGCAAAGTTTAACCGGTATTTATGAGTTGTCATTAATAGAGCTGCAAACCGCTTTTAAAGAAGCATTTGCACTGGATGATAAGTTTTTAATTGCCAAAATTAATGAAGTTTACGGTGCGATATATGGTTACATGGATGATTATGCCCAATCGGTTGAACACTACAAGAAAGCGCTCGCTACTTACCAGCAATTAGGCTATCCCTATTATATAGCGGAGGCAGTGTATGGTTTAGCTGTTACGTACCGTTATTGGCAGAAGTATGATCGCGCAATTGAGTATTATCAACGTTATCGAGCAACCATTGAGTTTAGCCCTAATAATGTTAATGGTAAGTTTTTTGCTGCCTATGGTGTAGCCATGAGTGAAGCGGCTCAAGGTCGTTGCGAACAAGCATTAATATCGATAAATAAGGCAGTGAATTTAGCAGGGTTAATTGACTACAAAGCTGAGTTATACAAACACAAAGCCCAGTGCTTAATCAAAGCTAATAAATTAGCAGCAGCGACAACGGCTTTAGCAAAAGCCAATGAAATCTTTGCACGCATGCCAGAATTACAAGGCACAAGTTGGCAAATAGACACGATAAAAATTAATGCTGAAATACTACAAGCAAAAGGCAATAGTAATGCAGCATATAAAGCACTAGCGCGCTATAATCAGCAGAAAGTTGCCTTGCTAAAGCATAACATGTCTGAGCGTCTGTTAAGCGTGAGAGGCGCCTTAGAGGCTGAGCGGCAAAAAGTAGAAATATCATTACTGCAACAACGTGCCAAAGTGCAGCAATTACAAGTTGCACAACAAAAACAAGCGAACGCGCTTCAAGCATACATTATTGCTGTTGTGATATTACTGGTGTTTTTTATGTTGTTCATTACTTTGTTGCAGCGACACAATAACAAAAAGTTGACCCAACTGGCAGTGCGTGACCCACTGTCTAATTCTTTTAATCGGCGCTATGTCTTCAACTTTCTTGACAAACTAGTGCACGCTAATCAAGCAGAAAAAAATACTATTTCGATCATGGTGATAGACATTGATGATTTTAAGCAGGTTAATGATTTATACGGACATCCGTTTGGGGATGAGGTGATTAAAAAAGTCGCAAGTATTGGTGCTGACGTCTTAAGAACAGAAGATGTTATCGGCCGTGTTGGCGGAGAAGAGTTTCTTTGCGTGTTACCCAGAATAAATGCAGCGCAGAGTTTACAAATTGCACAGCGTTTTGTAAATACCGTGAATCAATTTACCTTTGTTACTGAGGCTGGGAGCGTAGATAAAACCAGACAACAAGTAAAAGTTACCGTTAGTATCGGTTTAGCAACCACTTCCAAAGCGGTACAAACAAGCGCAGCGTTATATCTACAAGCAGACAAAGCACTGTATCAGGCAAAATACAGTGGTAAGAATCGGGCGATACAATACCATAATTCGATGAAGTACTTACCGCATGATAAAGTGAGTGACCGCAATGAAACGTCAACGCTAAATGAAGCATAGTCACTTTTCTCCACTCATGTCATCTGCAGTTTTACCCTCTTCACAATCGCCTTTACGTATATACAAACAAGCCGTTAGCTTGCTGCAGTGTTACTTAAAACAGCTAGGCTACCAAGCGCAAATTCACTTTGAGCTAGAAGGGTGTTATCACATCACAAGTGCCAAGCACACTTCGCAAAAACTCAATTTTGATCTTATCAATCAATATTTACGTAGTGTCAACATAGACGGTGAGATTGTTAGCGAATATTGGCGAAACCAGTGGGAATATGTCTCTTTGTTTAAGGGACAAAGCCCATTAAAAGAAGCCATGAATGTGCATTGGGCGCTGCAACAATTACCACAGTTATTTAAAATGCTATACCGTGACGTTGGCTTAGTGAATACATTAATTAAGCCGGTGGTTTGGTCAGGTGATCAAGGCAAGCTAGCACAAGGCTCTAAGCAAATTTTTACCCATGATACACGTGCTGTTCATATTCCTAATGCCATTCAGCTCAATGTAAGTGTACTAAATAACCAAGGTGAAAACCTGATTGCCCAAAAGCGGTTTGGTGAATATTTACAATATTGCTTTTTATCGACGAGCTACCAATGTGCTTTGTTGTATTTACCAGAAGAGGCGGCTTTTGAGCGTTTAACGTTGAAAACACAATATGGTTTAGCACAAGAGTTGTGTTCACCGGTCGACATCTCGGGTGGACATCAAGGTAGTGTCGCACTATATACAGTGTTAGGGAAGCATAACCAACAAATGGGTGAGGAGCCGTTGTTGTATGATCACTGCAATCAAATATTATCCGTTGAGCAAAACTGGCAAAAAACAGCACGAATTGAGCACAGGCTAGGGGCATCAAGTGTTGCATATAACCCCTACGTTAATGTGATCTATGGTTTGCTCAATGTTATAGATGCCATTGAAGCTTATGAAAAAAATAATGACCTATCAACTCCTAAGTTTATGCCAGTAGCTCTACCTACTTCACTCTATACCCCTCAAGCACGAGGACAACAAAAAGACTCTTCACAAAGGTCTAGACAAGATGTAGGAGCGATAGAGTTATTTAAAGCCAGTACTTGGTTTAGTGATAGTTTACATTCAGTACAAGAGAAATATATTTCATTAAAACCAAGCACAGCGCTTGACTGCCCTGTGCGGTTAGGGGATAAAATAAAAAAAATGGTGTTAAATAACTACCTTGATAAACAGTAACCACACCGAATAAAACAAGAAGCCAACTTATGGATTACAAAAAATCAGCACATATTAAAGCGCCATTATTAAGTGGCTCTAGTGTTAGTGCAAAGAAACAAGCACTTAAAGCTTACTTCAGACAAACCTGGACAGAATATGAATCACTGTTTTCGCTTATCAATGATGACAGTGCTTATTTTTTACGCCCAGAGCCTTTGCGTCATCCATTAATTTTTTATTTTGGTCATACAGCAAGTTTTTATATTAATAAACTGCTCTTGGGTAAGTTCATTTCAACGCGGCTTAATGCAAAAATAGAAGCAATTTGCGCAGTCGGTGTTGACGAAATGAGTTGGGATGATCTAAATAACGCCCATTATGATTGGCCCAGTGTTAATGAAGTTAAGTGCTATCGAGAACAGGTGTCGACCCTAATTGAAAAACTTATTGATACAATGGCGTTGCAACTGCCTATAACTCAAGACTCCCTTGCTTGGGTGATTCTTATGGGGTGTGAGCATGAACGTATTCACCTTGAAACCTCATCCGTTATTATGCGTATGCTACCTTTAGAATATTTAACAGCAAATGAACATTGGCCTAGTTGTTCAAAGCAATCAAGTGCACCAGAAAATACCTTAATGCCAGTTAAAGGTAAGTTAATCACCTTTGGTAAACCGGCCAGCGATGATACCTTTGGTTGGGATAATGAATACGGGCAGAACACAATAAATCTTGATGATTTTAAAGTGTCTAAGTATCTAGTTTCTAATCAAGAATATTTAGCTTTTGTGAAGGCTGGTGGTTATCAACGGCCCGAGTTTTGGACTGAAGAGGGGCAGCAATGGCTACATTTCACTCAAGCCACCATGCCGCGCTTTTGGCTAGAGAAAATAAGCGAGAATAATGAAGTATCGTATTGGCAACGCAACCTGCTCAATGAAATACCGCTGCCCTTAAATTGGCCCGTCGAAGTTAACTATCTTGAAGCCAAGGCATTTTGCCAGTGGCGAAACAAGCAAAACTACCTGCTTAGCAAAGAGTCGGCTGAAGCTAACTACATCCGCTTACTAACAGAGGCCGAGTGGTTATGTTTACGTGATAAGGTTAAGGGGGATTTAGCCTCTTGGGATAAAGCGCCAGGCAATATAAATCGCGAATATTATGCCTCATCTTGCCCGGTAAACCAGTTTGAACATGAGGGCGTATTCGACATAGTTGGCAATGTTTGGCAATGGACAGAATCGCCCATAGATGGCTTTAAAGGCTTTGAAGTTCACCCCTTGTATGATGATTTTTCTACACCTACTTTTGACAGTAAGCATAACCTTATTAAAGGTGGCTCGTGGATTTCAACAGGTAATGAAGCACAACAACATTCTCGTTATGCTTTTCGTCGGCATTTCTTTCAGCATGCCGGCTTTCGTTATGTAGAGAGTGCTAGCCCTCAACTACCTAACCTTGAGGCAAATCACTATGAAACTGACCTTAATATCTGCCAACAGCTTCATGCCCAATACGGCATAAGTGCAACCGACTTAGCAAGTGCCGCATTACCTAAAACACTACAACACTATAGTAAGCAAATAACAGACCACGTAATAGCTGCGATAGCACAATGTAAAGTCGCCACGACTAAGTGTCTTGATTTGGGCTGTAGTGTGGGCCGTAGTACTTTTACTTTAGCGCAACATTTTGATCAGGTAGACGGTGTTGACTTCTCAGCCCGCTTTATTCGCCACGCTGTTCATTTAGCGCAAGGAAAATCGGTGCGCTATCAACTAAAAAATGAAGGTGATATTGTTGATTTTCATGAAATAAGTCTACTAAAAGCGGATACAGTTAACCGTGAAAAAGTTCACTTTAGCCAAGGTGATGCGAGTAACCTTAAAGACTCCTTTGCGGGCTATGATGTAGTGATTGCTCAACACATACTTGAGCAACACTATGATCCACGTTTATTTTTACAAACTATACATCAACGCTTAAATAGTCGGGGCTTGCTAATCATTATCTCAAATTATGATTTTGACGAGCAGCAAACAGTAAAAGCGAATTGGTTAGGGGGAATGAAAGTTAATGGCGAAAATGTGACAGGCTTTGATGGCTTATCAACACAACTAACACCCTACTTTGCCTTAATAGAGCAACACCAACTTACGCGTGTTATTAAAACAAATCATCGTAATTATTCACTGAGCTTCCCTCAATTAAGCGTTTGGCAGTTGAAATAAAACAGCAGTATCTATTCTTCTCTCGTTGCACCAAATCAAAACTCAATGCCTCATTATTGTGCTTTTATGGTGCAACATCGCATTTTAACCACAATATAAAATAAATAAGTCATTGATATATGATGTTTTATCTTTATGGCACATGAATTGAATTAGTCAGCTTACTATTCGCTAAAATTATAAATAGAGGTTTGCTGTGAAAATAGTCAATGCAATAATAAAACCATTTAAACTAGACGATGTGCGTGAAGCGATTTCAGGCATTGGTGTTGAAGGGATCACCGTCAGTGAGGTGAAAGGGTTTGGTCGTCAAAAAGGGCATACCGAATTATATCGTGGTGCAGAGTATCAGGTCGACTTCTTACCAAAAGTTAAACTTGAAATCGCGGTGCATGATGACATCGTTGAGCGCTTGGTTGAAGTCATTAGCCAGTCTGCTTATACAGGTAAAATTGGGGATGGAAAAATTTTTGTTTACAGCCTTGAGCAGGTCATTCGTATACGTACGGGTGAACAAAATGAGGAGGCAATTTAGTCGATATTTTTATTATTTTAAGGCTGAGTAATTACCAAAACAAAATTTTTTAAGGATCAATGATGGAAAA
The DNA here is from genome assembly GCF_056238625.1 of Colwellia sp. F1. NCBI lineage: Bacteria > Pseudomonadati > Pseudomonadota > Gammaproteobacteria > Alteromonadales > Colwelliaceae > Colwellia > Colwellia sp. F1. Next base: position 226,806 of record NZ_JBWDLI010000004.1, on the reverse strand, counting down.
CAATATTTTTCAATTGCAATATGCGCTAGACACTTTTTATTTTCTAATGTGTGGTGCGCTCGTTATGTGGATGGCAGCAGGTTTCTCAATGCTAGAAGCAGGATTAGTACGCGCTAAAAACACCACTGAAATATTAACTAAAAATGTCGCACTGTACTCAATTGCTTGCATAATGTACTTAATTGTTGGCTACGATATTATGTATGGTGGTGGCGTATTTCTAAATAACATAGGGCTAGACGGTGCGAGCAATGCTCAAGCCCTAGTTGACACTGTATTGGTAGAATCAGCAGAAGCCGGTTTTGCTGGTGGCGCTGTTTATTCTAATGCCGCAGACTTCTTTTTTCAGGTAGTGTTTGTTGCAACGGCAATGTCTATTGTTTCAGGGGCAGTTGCTGAGCGCATGAAGCTATGGTCTTTCTTGGCATTTACTGTGGTACTAACCGGCTTCATTTACCCTATGGAAGGCTCTTGGACTTGGAATGGCGAAGCTGTTTTTGGTCTGTATACCTTAGGTGATCTTGGTTTTTCTGATTTTGCTGGCTCAGGTATTGTACATTTAGCTGGCGCTTCAGCCGCACTAGCAGGAGTATTATTACTGGGAGCACGCAAAGGTAAATATACTAGAGATGGAAAAATACATGCAATCCCGGGGGCCAACTTACCAATGGCAACTTTAGGTACCTTTATTTTATGGATGGGATGGTTTGGTTTTAATGGTGGTTCAGTATTAAAATTAGCCGACATCACTAGTGCTAATTCTGTTGCTATGGTCTTTTTAAATACCAATGCTGCAGCTGCAGCGGGTGCTTTTGCCGCGCTAATAACCGCAAAAAAACTCTTTAAAAAAGCAGATTTAACCATGACCTTAAACGGCGCATTAGCAGGGCTGGTTGCAATTACCGCCGAGCCTTCTACACCGTCGCCAATTCAGGCAACAATATTTGGTGCTATTGCAGGTGTTATCGTTGTGCTTTCAGTACTTGCGTTAGATAAAATTAAAATTGATGATCCAGTGGGGGCTATCTCTGTCCACGGAGTTGTGGGTTTCTTTGGTTTAATGATAGTACCTATCACAAATGCTAGTGCTAGTTTTAGTGGTCAGTTAATTGGCGCGGCAACGATTTTTATTTGGGTATTTACAACCAGTCTTATTGTTTGGTTTGCTTTAAAGAAAACCATGGGTATACGGGTTAGTGCAGCAGATGAATACGAAGGGAGTGATATCACTGATTGTGGCATGGAAGCCTACCCAGAATTTGCACGTATTAAATGATCTTTAGCTAAAAAATAAACTAAGTCTATTTTAGTTTGAACTAAGGTAATAAAAAGTAGCGATTAAGCTGCTTTTTATTACCTTTTCTATAAGGAGTAGGAGCTAGCGCTTTAAGAAGCGTTTGCTAATTGAAAAAGCAAGTAAGCAAAATATAGTAAACAGAGCCGGCGAGCCGCCGCTACTACTGCCACCCGACTCAGTATTACCAGAGTCTGCTATCAAGGTATTTTTTGCCGGAGACAATTCTGCGTCTGTCACTTCTGATGAATCAACGATGGTAATTTGTTCAATCACGACAAAGTTTTCAATACCTGGTGCCGTCATATCAGAGCAAGTTTGAGTTTCAGCTATTACCATGGGGATCCCTTGTAAGCTTTCGTAAGTACACAAGGTTAGTTGCTGTATTTTTTCGATCACAGCCATGCCATCACCGATAACCTGACCAAAAACGGTAAAACCACCATTTTGTACATCTAAATTACTGGCATTGTTTGCTAAGTTAAAAAACCATTGATCCGTCGCGCTATTTGGGTTTCCTCCTTGTTTAGCCATAGCAATAGTACCCTTTACATTAGAGTACACGGGTTCATTGAGAACCGCCGGATTAGTCTCACTGCGCGTTAAAGGCCAGTCACCATCAAATGTAAAGCCACCACCTTGGACAACAAAGTTTGAAGAAACACGGTGAATTACCGAATTTGTGTAATGTTGCTCTTCAACATATTGAAGAAAATTCGCCACTGTTTTTGGTGTAGTTTGGTCAAATAAATTTACTTGAAAGTCACCTTGTGAGGTATGGAACTCAACAATGGTCGCGTTAACAATTGAGGTTAAACTTGAAAATAGTACAGCAGTACAAAGTAATTTTTTTAGCATGGTTAAAACCTAAAGAAGAAATGTCGCAGCATAATAATAGTAGCGGTAGTGTAATTCAACTTAACTGCTTATATTTTTTACCTTGTTGCAAATAGTTACATTTCATAAATATAGTGATATAAAAGGCAAGTAGCGTCAGTTAGACAACGCGCTAGTATTTAATTATCGATTTTTTTTCAAGGTTTGCTATGTGGCACATGTTGTTGTTATTTATATTTGTTTTGTCAGGTACACTAAGCGCTCACAGTGCTATAGCAAATAATATTGATAACGAATTAAAAATAATAAAAAAAGAAACAGACAAAGCGCTAGCGGTTGCCCAGCTTAGTAAGTTACTTGATACAGAAGCGCTTGATAACAAGCAACGGGTAAAAATATTACTGCAACAAAGCCATGCTTATGTCACTTTAAGTGAATTAAAAAAAGCGTTAGTTGTGATCAAGCAAGCTAAAGCACTTATTCATCCCGATGAAGTATCGTTACAGCAAGCCAGTGTTGATAAGTTAATCGGGATAATTTATTACTATCAAGGGCTCTACGACCAATCACTTATCGCTTATCAGGCAGCATTAGCTTATTTTCAACAAGAAGAATTTTCTGAAGATAACGCGATTCAAAGTGCGCATTTATTTAATAATATAGCTCTAGTCCAAACATCAAAAGGGGATGCATTTGCTGCATTAAAAGCTTACCAAGAAGCAGACGTTTTGTATCAACGTTTCGGTGATACCATGGATAAAGTTGATGTTCGCTATAATTTAGGTGTGCTTTATTTAAGCTTGCGGCGATATGATATTGCCATTGATATGTTCGAAGAAACGCTCATTAAAAGGCTGGCATTAGATGATGCTTATGGTAGAGCAAAAGCGTCGGTGGGCATAGGTGTTTCATACAAGCAATCAGGGCAGTATAAAAAAGCAGAACGCTATGTCATGGAGGCGTTAACATACTTCAAAGAGAATGGTCACCATCTCGACACGGCTTCTCAGTATCATAATATTGCAGAAATAAATTATGAACTGGCTAACTTAGACACAGCCCATAATTATGCCACCTTAGGTGCCGAGTTAAGTAAAAAAATTGGTCATCAAATGACTTACGGAGGTTGTTTACACACACTCGCCAAAATCAATTTTTATCAAGGAGATTTGGCGCGAACGCGTATGTATATGGATGAATCTAACCTTATCGCAACTACAATGGGCTTTAAGCAATTAATGAATAGTAACTTAGGCTTGTCAGCGCTCCTGTATGCTGCAGAGGGAGACTCAACAAAAGCTTTAACCACGCAATTAGCGTACGAAAAAGAGCGCTTAAAAGTAGCCAATGAAATGCTTAATGAACAAATAGCAAAATTTGAGTCTGACCAGCTAAGCCAACAAGTGAAAAGTTTAGAGCAAAGCAAACAGCTGCAACTATTACAATCAAGTAAAGAAGCACAGCAACGGCAATTAATTATTTTATTTGTGGCCTTTTTACTTGTTGTGTTATTTGTTGCTTACCGACGTTATTTGGAAAACAGACTCACTAAAAACTTAGAAAATCGAGTGAAAGAGCGCACAGAAGCGCTAGAAGTGTTGACCAAAGAGTTACAAGAGGCTAGCACCATAAAAAGTCAGTTTTTAGCCAATATGAGCCATGAAATTAGAACGCCGCTCACCGCCGTGCTTGGACAAGCTGAAGCCATCATTCATGGAGATTTTGACGACGAAAGCTTAGTCGGTGAAGTTGAAGTTATTCATAATAACAGCTTGCACTTACTGCAATTAATTAATGATATTTTAGATTTAAGTAAAATAGAAGCAAACAAATTTGAGCTCGAAAACCGGCGACAAGACTTACATCAAATTGTTGATAAATTAAATGATATGTTTACCGAGCAAGCGCAAAGAAAAAACTTATCATTTACAGTTACGCATCATTTACCAATCCCGTTTATTATTGATATCGACGGCTTACGCTTGAACCAAATTCTGATCAACCTCTGCTCTAATGCAATTAAGTTTACAAGTGAAGGCTGGGTTTCTTTAGATATTGCCATCATTAATAAAAACTTATTATTTACAGTAACGGATACTGGCATTGGAATGAGTAATAGCCAAATGGAGAAAATGTTTAATATTTTCACACAAGGTGATAACAGTATCAGTCGGCGGTTTTCGGGTTCAGGCTTGGGACTATTTTTATCAGAACAACTCGCTAATGCTATGTCAGGTAACATAACGGTTAGTAGCCAAGTAGGCCAAGGCAGCACCTTTATTCTTAAGCTACCTTTTGGCGAGGTCTATTCTTGTTTAGATCCCAACGATATTCCTAGCAATTTACCTCAAGCAATATCAAACACAAAACAGTTTACGGGTAATGTGCTGTTAGCTGATGACCACGACGACAACCGCCGTTTAATTGCCAAGCTACTGACTAATCTCGGCTTAAAGGTTATTGAAGCAGCTAATGGGCTAGAGGCCGTACAGCTATGTACTGAGCATGATTTTAATTTGGTTCTGTTAGATATTCAAATGCCTCAGATGGACGGAATACAGGCATTAGAGGCATTACGTGAACTTGGATGCAAACCCCCTATTTATGCACTAACAGCAAATGCTATGGCCCATGAAATTGCACAGTACTTAGAGCTTGGCTTTGAAGGGCACTTAAAAAAGCCGATAGAGCGAGACATATTTGTTGCCACCATTGCCCAGCATTGTCGTACAAGCGAGCCAGAGGAAGTAACAAGCCAAGCGGGCAATGGCCATGGTGCATTTGAGCAAGCAACAGATAACATTGATATGACAGAGTTCATACAATCGTTTGTTGATAATTTAAAGCAAGACCAACAAGAAGTGCTGCGTTGTAAACAAAGTAATGATCATAAAGGTTTGGCGCAGATAGCTCATAAAATTGCTGGTGCGGCTCAAATGTTTGGTTTTGCAGAGGTTTCACAAACAGCTGCTGAGCTAGAGCAAATTATTAAACAAGGCAATACAAAAATAATAGATGACCTGACCGATTGTCTCATTGATGAAATAAGCTTGGCTCAAGGTGATCGGTGTTGAGAGTGGCTATTAAAGTGATTAAGCTACAAGCTAGAGAGAAGATAACGTTATAATATCAATGGCTATTGGTGATAAAAATTAGCGTATACTTAAAGACAAGAAACTTCTGCTAACAATGGGTATACTTTTTGTTAGAGCAACTATAATTACTACTGGGATTTCAAATGGCTAGAGAACAATTTGGTATTTGTGCAGAGCCAAACCTGCATGGAAGTTATTTACTTTTTAATGTGTTAGACGATAAAAATGCTTTTATAAGAGCAGCCTTATCGCGTTTACCTGCATTACTTGATGATTATGCCGATCAGTTTTCAGAGGCTAATTTAACCGGTGTTATTGCCATCGGTGCTAATTACTGGGATGAGTTTTTTCCACAAGCGCGGCCAGCGCTACTCAAGCCATTCCCCTCTATAGCAAATGACGATAACAATGCACCAAGTAACAATGTTGATATTTATATTGAAATTCGGAGTGATCGCGCTGATGTGAATCATATTGTCTGTGCCAAAATATCACAGTTGCTGGCTGACAGTGTTGAACTAGTTGAACAAGTTCAGGCTTTTCGTTACCTCGATGGCCGAGACTTAACAGGCTTTGTTGATGGAACTGAGAACCCTCAAGGCATGAACCGAAGGAAAGTGGCTTTAGTTCAAGAAGAAGACGATGAAATTTTTTCTGCGGGTAGTTACCTACATATCCAACGTTATCGTCATAACTTAACTTTATGGCAGTCGCTAAAAGATGCAGAGCAAGAAGATGTATTTGGGCGTACCAAGCGAGACAACATTGAATATGAAAGTGATGCAAAGCCCTTAACCGCGCATACCAAACGCACTAATATAAAAGATGAAAACGGTAAAACCATTGAAATCTTAAGACAAAGCATGCCCTATGGTGATCTTAAGCAGCAAGGGCTATTTTTTGTTTCTTATTGCCACTCACCTGAACCATTTGAAATCATGTTGAAAAGCATGATACACGGCGACGAACATGGCCACGTTGACCATCTGCTTAAATACACACAAGCGGAAACAGGTGCAGCTTTTTTTGCGCCAAGCCTTACCTTTTTAACTTACCTTGCCGACCTAGAAGAAGAGTTTTTAGACAAATAATATCCGCACAATCATACTTGAGCGTCTGATGAGTAACTATTAAGGCGCTTGAGCATGAAATACTTCTGCAACATAATGCCCTTGGCTGATCGCCAACGACGACTCAGGTGCTAACTCACCTAGTTGATAAAGTGCAGGCCCTGTTGGCTCAGCTAACAGGTAATTTATGCCTTGGTGTGTTAGGGTTTTCTCGCCAGCGGTTGCAGGAATAGCAATCCCCATAAAAGCATGCTGATCAATATACACTATCACCATCGAAATTCTTGGCATTAACGCACGCAATATCGTTGCAGTTAATGTTACCTTGCTATCACAATCACCTTGATTCTCCCATAACAGTTTAGCCGGTGAATTAAAGCCCATGCCTGAAGAAGTAATACGTGACTCTAAGGTGGCGTAGGGAATCGATTGTACAAAACCTAGAACATAGTTGGTCACGTTGCGAATAGTTTTTACTGCCACCTTATCCAATATTATCGGTTTGAGCGCTTTAAAATCAATGACAGACTCATTAGCAATAGTAAGGTAATCAAACTTTATGCCAGGCTCGCCATCATAGCTGTTAAACAACTGGTAATAATTATCTTTTAAATAGTGTTGGGTTGCCGCCTGCTTTATTTCCTGAACTTTTTGATAAGCAGTGGCAATGTCTTTGTTATTTAAGCTCTTTATTTGGATCACCGTCTGCCCATTTTGCTGGACAAAAAATGCTTGTGCTTGCTCTAATGGCGTTACATTCAGCTGCTGTTTTACCGAGCGCATAATGGTTTTGTGGGCAAACTCACTTTGATAAGGTTTAAGCAGGCGGAAACGTTCAAATAAAGCAGCCTTAGCTAAGGAAAAGCTTAATGATTGTTGTTGGTTGGCATGATCAAGCCACTGGTAATTAAAATGATAATACTCATCAGCAGCCTGCTTAGAAAAACTCACTTGTTTAGCATTGGTATGAAAAACAAAAAATAAAGAAACATAAAGCGTAATTTTAATAAGGTGCACAGCAATTCCTAGTTGTAACGATTGATATAAGCTTTTGTATGCTTCATTTAGGGGAAACGAGTAATTAATTAACGCCCAATGAATACCAATTTGCAATTAACTTTCTATACTTACTCAGCGTAGTAATTATAGCAGCTTGCTATAACACTAGCTTAAGCTTTAGTAGAACATCAAGCGCCAATGGGTGATATTGACTTATTCTTTAGTCTAAAGATAAAGCTTTTATATTACCGGTGTAATGTGTGGTTAAACTTTACTTTGCAATCTATTGATGTAGAATTAAAACACGTGTTTGAATTGGTTGTTTGTTTTGGGGTGTTCCCGCTTATCGTTTTATGGGCCTGCACTGGTGAAATTAATGATTAAACTAAAGAAATGATGAGGGTATATTGTGGCTGAGTATAAAGTTCCATTAAAAGATATGAGTTTCTTGCTTTATGAAGTATTTCAAGCTGATAAAATGTGGCAAAGGCTACCTAAACTCACAGAGCAAGTTGACAAAGATACAGCACAAGCCATTTTACAAGAATGTGCAAAAATTGCTGAACAAGCGATAGCACCAATCGCTCGCCAAGGTGATGAAACAGGTGTTAGCTTTAAAGATGGTATTGTTACTACGGCACCAGGCTACAAAGAAGCATTTAACACTTACGCTGAAGGTGGCTGGACAGCACTGGGCGGCGATGTAAATTATGGCGGAATGGGCATGCCCAAAATACTCACCGCCTTACACGAAGAAATGCTTTGTAGTGCTGATATATCCTTCGCTCTTTACCCAGTACTAACCGCAGGAGCAGCATTATCATTAGCCAAACATGGCAATGAAGCATTAAAACAGCGCTACCTTACGCGTATGTATGCAGGTGAATGGTCAGCGTCAATGTGTTTAACAGAAGCGCATGCCGGCTCAGACTTAGGCATTATACGTACCAAAGCTGTACCACAAGAAGATGGCAGCTATAAGGTTACCGGTAATAAAATTTTTATTACCGGAGGAGAGCACGACCTTACCGAAAATATTGTTCACCTGGTACTGGCAAAGTTACCTGACGCACCAGCAGGTCCCCGCGGTATATCATTATTTTTAGTGCCAAAATTCCAAGTTAATGACGATGAAACACTCGGTGAACTGAATAATGTGAGCTGTGGCTCTATCGAGCACAAAATGGGTATCCACGCATCAGCAACTTGTGTGATGAATTTTGATGGTTCAACAGGCTACTTAATTGGTGATTTAAATAAAGGTTTAGCCTGTATGTTTACTATGATGAATTTTGAACGCATAGGTGTAGGTATTCAAGGTTTAGGGGCTGCAGTGCGATCTTATCAAAATGCTCTTGAATACGCGAAAGACAGACTTCAAGGGCGCGCATTAGACAGTAAACAAAATGGCGTGAGAAACCCGAACCAAGAAGCTGACTCAATTATGGTGCATGGCGACGTTCGCCGCATGCTATTAAACATGAAAGCACTTAATGAAGGCTCACGTGCACTTTCAAGTTATATATCTATGCAGTTAGATTATGCCACTTATGGTGAAGGCGAAGAGCAAGCGAAAGGAGAAGCACTCGCTGCATTAATGACACCCGTTGCCAAGGCTTTTTTTACCGACATAGGCTTTGAAAATACCGTAGCAGGACAACAAGTTTTTGGTGGTCATGGCTTTATTCGTGAGTGGGGACAAGAACAATTAGTGCGTGACGCGCGTATTACACAAATATACGAAGGCACCAATGGTATTCAAGCAATGGACTTGTTAGTACGAAAAATTGCCACATCCAAGGGCGCTATGCTCAAAGTCTTTACTGACGAAGTTAATGCCTATATAGCAGAGCATCGCCATAACGCCGCCATGGCTGAGTTTATAACGCCGCTTGCTATAGCATTAACCGACCTAACATCACTTACTGAAGACTTACTGACTAAGTCGCAAAACAATATGAATGAGCTAGGCGCTTCGGCTAATGACTACTTGCACGTTTTTGGCTACACCGCTATGGCTTATATTTGGGCCAGAATGGCTAATGTTTCATTAGTGCAGCAAGCAAATAACGGCGACAGTGGTGATGACTTTTACCAAAGTAAATTACATACTGCACGTTATTACTTTGCTCGACTATTGCCGCGTCGGCTTTCATTAATTGCTTCGGCTAAATCCGGTTGTGATTGCTTGTTTAATATTGACGACGAATTGTTTTAACTATTTTACCAGATAAAACCCCGCCTCCATGGCGGGGTTTTATCTGGTTTGCACCAATCGATATACAATATTCTGCACATTTCTCTTTACCGCTTGGTATATAAAGCGATATCCTTACATAATATTTTTTGATTTAATATCTGCTCCTAAGGCTTACTGCCTTACCTTAACTTCTTAAGCTGTGTATCAGCAGTTTTTACGTCTTTTAGGCTTATTTATTAGCATAACTTGTTATTAAATTTTAGGTTATTACTGCTAGCAGGTAGATACTCAATCGAAAAATAACTATTTATTAAACAGTCACCTGAAGAGCAAGGGAAATTATATGCCGATCGATTTAGATAAAAATTTACAATATAGGCGTAGCGTACTGCGTGTTATGTTACTGGTAGTAATGGTAGGCGGAGTAATATTTTCTGTTATTAACTTCTACCGTGGGTTATATGCATTAGCGACATTAGAGTTTATTTTTACCCTCTTCTCCTTTTTTCTCTGGCGTAAAATATTAGAAATTCGGCATTTTCAACGGTGGGTAAATGCTTTTTTGTTACCGTTTTTCACTACAGTGGTTTACGCTATGTCTGTACCAAACACCTCAGTATCGATTTTTGTTTGGATCATCGCCATTCCTATTATTTCATACCTTTTAATGGGGCGTAAACAGGGCTTCTGGGTTTCAATATGCTTTATTACAAGTGGAGTCTCGGTATACCACTATCGTTTTATTGAGGGAGGCTCGATAGTCGCCCTTGCTGATTCATTGAATATAATTCTTGGCGCTAGTTTGATGATCTCACTAGCACATGTTTATGAAGTAAATAGAGAGAAAAATGAAGTTCGGCTGCTTGAACTAGCAAGCACAGATGCACTTACAGGCTTGGCTAATAGAATGAAGTTAAACCAACAGTTTGCATTATATGCAGAATATTCAAAAAGACAGGGCTCTTCTTTAGCGTTAGCTATTTTTGATTTAGATTATTTTAAGAATATTAATGACCAGCACGGTCACCATGTTGGAGACGCCACTCTTTGCTATATCGCTAATTTTCTTAAAAGTAATGTCAGAAAAACTGATTTATTAGCTAGGTTTGGTGGTGAAGAGTTTGTTTTGCTTATTGCTGGTGCTAAAGCGCAAGCTTGTTACAAACAGGTAGACTCACTAAGACAGCAATTGAAAGATACGCCTTTTATTTATGAGGACTTAACATTAGCGCTGAGCGTCAGTGCTGGTATTGCTATTTATGGCAATGATGGCTCAAGCCTAGATGAGCTCATATTAAAAGCGGATGAACGGCTATATTTGGCTAAAGATAATGGCCGAAACTGCGTAGTGGATAGCTGTAAAGAAAACAAAATAAAGAGCTCACAAACAGTCAGTGTTAATACCTAGTTTTTGAACAATCAATTGCCGTTATAGGACGAGTATTCATTTACATGAAATCTTACTGCGGTTGTTAATTTTACTCTAAGGGTAAAGTCTTGTTACATAAATTATAAACCAGCACTTTACCCATAAAAACTCTTTTGATGATCATTTATTCTCGCTTTATGGCAGGAATGATCCACAAAAACCCACAAATTCATCCACTTCCTAAATATCTTTACCTAGCCCTTAGTTTTACTGGTGTTTTGACCAGTGTCAGTATCCTTGTTTTCGCCATTATTAACTTGACATAAGTTTGCTTTAGTTACTAAACTGTAGCATTGTGGTAAAAAGTGGGTAATTGTGGATCTTACAATTTACTACTCGCTCAATAGATAGCAAAAATAAATAACTCACTAAAAAAATTTTAGTTAATAAGGCAAGCTTCAACTATGTTCAGAGGCGCTAGCGCAATAACGCTTGACAGCAAAAACAGAATCACGATACCGACACGGTATCGTGAAGAGTTGATTGCTGATTGCCAAGGAAAAATGGTATGCACGGTTGATATTCAGCATGCATGTTTATTACTTTACCCCTTACCTGAATGGGAAGAGATTGAACTAAAACTGTGTAATTTATCAAGTATGAATAAGCAAGAGCGTTTGTTACAACAAGTGTTACTGGGCAATGCTACCGACTGCGATATGGATAAAAATGGTCGTTTACTACTTAATGGACCATTAAAAAAACATGCCGGTTTAGACAAGTCGATCATGCTTGTTGGGCAGTTAAAAAAGTTTGAAATTTGGAGTGAGTCGGCATGGGAAGCTCAACTGCAGCACGGTATAGAGCAAATTCAATCAGGTGAAATTGAGCTGACTGAACGTTTATTAGATTTATCACTATAAATAATTAAGTTAACAAGGTTATAAAAAACAACATGGAATTAGATAAAACACACATTTCTGTTTTATTAACCGAAGCGATTGATGGTTTAAATATTGATCCTAATGGTTGCTATATCGACTGCACTTTTGGTCGTGGTGGTCATTCGTCTTTAATTCTATCAAAGCTGGCGACAAATGGGCGCTTATTGGCGATTGACCGGGACATTAGCGCTATTGCTGCTGCTGAAAAGTTTCGCGACGATGCACGTTTTCAGATTGAACACCAAGGGTTTGCAAACCTTGCTGAGATTGCCGAACAGTATGAATTAACGGGTAAAGTGGATGGAATATTACTCGACTTAGGGGTTTCTTCTCCGCAACTTGATGAAGCAGAACGCGGTTTTAGTTTTATGAAAGATGGTCCGCTGGATATGCGTATGGACACTACGCGTGGGCAAACAGCAGCACAGTGGCTAGCCGTGGCAGATGTAGAGGATATTACTTGGGTACTGAGAACTTTTGGCGAAGAGAAGCATGCATGGCGCATTGCCAATGCCATTGTTGATGCGCGAGAACAAACACCGCTGACTCGCACAAGCGAATTAGCCAAGTTAATTAAAAGTACTGCGCCACAACGAGAGATTAAAAAGCACCCAGCAACACGCAGCTTTCAAGCCATTCGCATGTATATAAACAGTGAACTTGAGCAAATAGAAAAGGCCTTAGCCGCCTCATTATCAGTTTTAGCGGAAAATGGCCGTTTAGTGGTTATTAGCTTTCACTCGTTAGAAGATCGACTTGTCAAACAATTTATGAAAAAACACGCTCAGGGGAAGAAAGTGCCTCGAGGTATGCCAATTAAAGAAGATGAATTAAATAAAGGAAAAAAACTTGAGTTGGTTGGTCGCAAGTTAAAACCCAGTAAAACTGAAGTGGAAGAAAATGTGCGTTCACGCAGTTCAGTGTTACGTATTGCTAAACGTTTAGCCCACGAAGTTGATTAGTTTTGGTTCATCACGGGGTAGCGCCAAAGAATACAGGGTCAAAGCAAATGCTAGCGCTTGATATTTGGCAAGATATTATTGAGCACTTTGTTAGTTATATTTTATTACTGTTAGTCGTAGTATCAGCGTTTGCAGTGGTTTATTACACGCATATGAATAGGCAAACCACTGTGGAATTAGAGCAACTATATACACAAAGAGATGAACTAGACATTGAATGGCGCAATTTATTATTAGAGCAAAATAGCTTAGCTGAGCACAGCGCGATAGAAAGCAGAGCAAAGCAGTTATTAAATATGAAGCGCCCAGATGTCGACTCGGAAATAATCGTTACATTAAAATAAATTTTGCCGGTTGGGGCTAATACGCAATGTTATTGCTCCCCAAAATTAATTTATAAACAACCAGTAAGTACGTTAGTTAAATGCATAAACAAGCCAATAATCGCAGCAACCAAGCTACTACAACCACATGGCGTTATTACGTTGTGATAGGCTTTGTTGTCTTGATTTATGCTGGGTTGTTAGCGCGTAGTGCTTATATTCAAGTAATTGAACCTGACATGCTAAGAGAGCAAGGTGATTTACGCTCAATGCGTGTTGCCTCTCATACAGTACAGCGTGGCTCTATTGTTGACAGAAATGGGGACAAATTAGCCATTAGCGTGCCAGTAGAAACGGTATGGGCTGATCCTAAAATAATCATGGACAATAACGCCTTAGCCATGACTGAACACTGGCAAGCGCTAGCAGATGTCTTGAGCCAAGATGTTAAGGCGTTAACCGCGCGCGTGGTTCGAAGTGCAAGTAAGCGCTTTGTGTATTTAGAGCGCAAAATATCGCCCGCCATGGCCAGTTACATTCGTGAACTAAAAATACCCGGTATTTATTTGCGCAAAGAGTCCAAGCGCTTTTACCCGACAGGAGAAATCAGCGCTCACATTGTTGGCTTTACCAATGTTGATGATAAAGGAATTGAAGGAATAGAACGCGTATACGATGAAATATTAACGGGTAAAGAGGGAGTTAAACGTTTTAGAAAAGATGCGAAAGGGCGGAAGGTAGAAATACTGTCTGTTGAGAAATCACAAGCAGCCCAAAATGTTATGTTAACCATTGACCAGCGTATTCAAGCCCTTGCGTATAAAGAATTAAAGGGCGCTGTGCAGGCTTTCAAAGCGACTTCTGGCTCTGTCGTTGTTGCTGATATTCATACGGGTGAAATTTTAGCACTAACCAACAGCCCATCGTATAACCCAAATAATCGAAGCAATACCGCCATTCATCGTTTTAGAAACCGTGCCATAACAGATATTTATGAGCCAGGCTCAACCATGAAACCCCTAACGGTGTTAACGGCCTTAGAGTTTGGTACTGCTGATCTTAACACCATTGTTGATACTCATCCTGGGTGGATGCGGTTAGGTGGTCGGCGAGTAAATGACCCCATCAACCGTGGAAAGCTCTCCATTGAAGACATCTTAGTGCTCTCTTCCAACATGGGAACCACTAAGTTAGCGCTTTCGATACCGAAAGACTTTTTACTAGGTAAATTTTTTGACGTAGGTTTTGCTGATAGCACAGGCACAGATCTAGTCGGTGAAAGCTCAGGCATGATGCACGACAGAAACCGCTGGTCAAATTTCGAATTAGCAACATTGTCTTGGGGCTATGGTCTAGCGATAACACCAATGCAATTAGCGCGTTTCTATGCAACCTTAGCCAATGGTGGCATTAAGCGTGAATTTTCGATAGTTAAAAACGATACACCTGCACCAGAAGAGCGCATATTTTCTGAAAAAAACGCAGTGGCCGTTACTAAAATGCTTGAAGCCGTGGTCGATGAGCACGTACAAAGAGCAAAAGTTGATGGTTATCGTGTTGGCGGCAAAACGGGAACCTCTTTTAAAGCGGTTGCTGGCGGTTATGGTAATGACTACATAGGGTTGTTTGCCGGAGTCGCCCCCATTTCTGATCCTAAAGTAGTGGTGGTAGTGGTTATCAATGATCCAAGCGGCGACTTATATCATGGTGGTGAAGTGGCTGCACCCGTATTTTCTCGTGTAATGAAAGGAGCCTTACAAGTGTTAAATGTTGCTCCCGATGCTACTGATAAAATAGCCTTAAGCAAGAATAAAAAAACAAGTCATGAAAATGTGGCTACTCAGGAGGCTAATGATGCTTAAACCGTCTATTCACTCACCTGCTACGCAGAATATAAAACAGGCATTAAATAGCTTTGGCATTACAGCTGCTGATCAGCTTGATTTAGCTCATTATCAAGGAGATCTTACTAACGACAGCCGGCATATTAGTAGTGCAGACGGTAGGGGAGACATATTTTGCGCTATAATTGGCCAGGCACAAGACGGTCGTCACTATAATAAACAAGCAATTACTAATGGTGCCAAATTAGTGATAGCAGAATGTGAAAATAAAGCTGAACACGGTGCTATTCACTTTAGTGACGCAGCTCACCACCCAGTTGCAATTATTAGTTTTTACCAGCTAAACAAACAACTCTTTACCCTAGCAAGCGCTTATTACCAGTCGCCAGAAAAAAAACTCACCATGATTGGCATTACCGGAACTAATGGGAAAACGAGTACCAGCCAACTATTAGGGCAACTGTTAACGAGCTGTGAAAAACCTTGTGCCATTGTTGGTACCAATGGCGCAGGTATGTTTGACCACTTAACAACATTAGAAAACACCACGCCAAGTGCAACAGACTTAATGCAATTGTTTTACCGCTTTAGTGGCAGTAAAGTTAATGAAAAGCCCATCAGCCACCTTGCTATGGAGGTCTCTTCTCATGCACTTGAGCAAAATAGAATTACCAACAACACCTTTGACATTGCTATTTTTACCAACTTAAGTCGTGATCACTTAGATTACCACACCACTATGGCAGAATATGCCGCAGCGAAAAGACAATTGTTCACTGGCGAGCACAGACAAATTGCGATATTAAATGGTGATGATGCCCAAGCACAAGCCTGGTTAAGTCACTGGCCTATGCCACCTGACTCACCACAAGCTAATGTTTTGCTTTATGGAAGAAGCGATAGCGTACGTCAACAGGCAAAATTTGTGAGTTGCCGTCATATTAAACACCAGCAACAAGGGGTTGAATTCACCTTAAATACTCACTTGGGTGATATTGTTATACATACCCCATTATTAGGCGACTTTAATATTGACAACTTACTGGCGGCAATCGCTGTTTTGTTAATAGAAGGCGTTTCATTAAGCAGTATTGCGAAAAAAACAACACAACTAAGTGCCATTGCAGGCCGAATGGAAGCGTTTACCTCACCTTATTCCAAGGAACAAGCCCCCACCGCAGTTGTTGACTATGCACACACGCCTGACGCCTTAGAAAAAGCATTAATCGCTTGTCGCCAACATTGCCATGGCAACTTATTTGTTGTGTTTGGTTGTGGCGGTGACAGAGACAAAGGCAAAAGGCCATTGATGGCTCAAATGGCTGAAAAACATGCTGACTACGTCATTGTCACTAGCGACAACCCCCGTACTGAAGAACCAATGGCTATTATTGCAGATGTACTGGCTGGGCTTAACGATAAAAACCAAGCACAGGTGATTCTTGACCGAAAACAAGCGGTACTTGAAACATTAGCGAAAGCACAAGCCAATGATGTTGTGCTATTAGCTGGCAAAGGCCATGAAGACTATATAGTCGTCGGTAGCAAAAAAATTGACTATGACGAGCGTGCGGTTGTAAAAAACTTTTTTGACCGCTATCAGCCTAACAAAAATAATGACCGAGCCAATGCCTCCTCTGAAAGGGGGCTGCATGATTAGCCTATCCTTAACAACCATTGCTAATGCTGTGAATGGCCAATTAATTTGCCATGAAGCACTGAAAGCGATAACCGTAAATAATCTCGTAACAGACTCACGCAAGTTTATTGAACCCAGTGTTTTAAAACCTACTGCAGCTGCTTCCTTACCAGGGCAACAAGTTAGCAATAAACAAAGCGCTTTTTTAGCCCTTAAAGGGCCCAACTTCGATGGTCATCAATTTGCTGAGCAAGTCATTGACTATGGTTGTCGAGTAGTCGTGGTTGAAAAAGCAATGAAGCAAGTGGACAGCAGCCAAGTGGCGCAAATTATTGTTGAAGATACACGTATAGCGCTTGGTAATATAGCCGCTTATGTTAAGCAGCAAGTTGCACCTAAAACCATTGGTATCACCGGCAGTAGTGGTAAAACCACAGTGAAAGAAATGTTAGCTGCAATTTTGTCTCGCTTAGGTAATGTCTTAGCAACAAAGGGTAATTTTAATAATGATATTGGCGTACCACTCACGTTATTACGTTTAACGGAACAAGATGATTTTGCTGTGATTGAAATGGGCGCAAACCATCTGGGTGAAATTGCCTATACCACGGCCTTAGTCAAACCCGATATAGCCATGATCAACAACATCGCAGCAGCTCACTTAGAAGGCTTTGGTGACTTATGTGGCGTGGCACGCGCTAAAGGTGAAATATTTTCAGGCTTACCAGCAAAGGGGATTGCCCTGTATAACCGAGAAACAAAATATAGCCACAAATGGCAATGGCGCTTAACGGACAAGCAAGTTCGCACCTTTTCTTGTACTGGAAACAGAAACGAAAACGCCCGCATAGCAGCTAGTTGTTACAGTGAAAACATTCACTTAGACGACAATGGCTGTGCAACCTTTGATCTACAAAGCCCACGTGGGCTCTGCAGTATTACCTTAACAGTACCAGGTAAACATAATGTTTGTAATGCGGTAGCTGCGGCAGCCGCTGCAATTGAATGCGGCGCGACATTAAATGATATTCAACTGGGCTTATCACAAATGGCACCAGTGAAAGGGCGTTTAAACGTTCATCAGTTAAGTGCAACACCAGTGTCTAATGAAATGAGTCTGATAGATGATACTTATAATGCCAATGTGGGGTCGATAAAAGCGGCTATAGCCTTACTTGCCGGTTATTCAGAGCAAAAAATTTTAGTGCTAGGTGATATGGGCGAGCTTGGCAGTGAAGCGCGCAGTTATCATCAAGAAGTGGGAGAGTATGCTAAAGCGCAAGGAATTGATGTTTTATTAACCTTGGGCGTATTAAGCCAAAGCACCAGTGATGCATTTGTAGAAAAAAATAAAGCAATCAGCCGACACTTTACCGATAAAAGTGCGCTAAAAAATTATCTTGTTAACTTACTAACGAGTGAAAATAGTACAGGCCAAAAGAGTAAAATCTTAGTAAAGGGCTCACGTAGCTCACAAATGGAGTTGGTCGTTGAAGATATTATTAACTGGCATGCAAAACAACAACCAAAAAAATCGTTGTTAAGTGACAACAAGCTTAACGCAAACACACAGGATATTGCTTAATGTTACATTGGTTAGCAGAATATTTAACACAGTACTATAGTGCTTTTAATGTTTTTTCATATCTAACATTACGCGCTATTGTTAGTACCCTAACAGCGTTATTTATTTCGCTATACTTTGGCCCCAAGTTAATTCGTTATTTGCAAAGAATGCAAATAGGGCAAACAGTGCGTGACGATGGCCCTGAGAGCCATTTGTCTAAATCGGGCACGCCTACAATGGGGGGGATACTTATTTTAGCCTCTATCGTGGTCAGTGTTTTGTTATGGGCTAACTTAGCGAATATTTATGTCTGGGTAGTATTGTTTGTTGTCGTAAGCTTTGGCTTAATCGGCTTTGTTGACGACTATCGAAAAGTGATTCGAAAAGACTCAAATGGCTTAATTGCTAAATGGAAATATTTCTGGCAAACAGTAGCGGGTTTAACCACCGCTGTTTTCTTATACCAAATATCACATCCTGATCAAACCTTTTTATTGATCCCCTTTATTAAAAACGTTATGCCGCAGCTAGGTATTTTTTACATTGTCATGACTTATTTCGTTATTGTGGGCACGAGTAACGCAGTAAACCTAACCGATGGTTTAGACGGGTTAGCGATTGTGCCAACCATTATGGTGGCTGGTGCGCTTGCGTTTTTTGCTTATGTAACGGGTAACGTTAATTTTGCCGGTTACTTAAATATACCTTATATAGGTTTAACCTCTGAGTTAGTGGTGGTTTGTACCGCAATTGCTGGAGCAGGCTTGGGTTTTTTATGGTTTAACACCTATCCAGCGCAAGTGTTTATGGGCGATGTTGGCTCATTAGCGCTTGGCGCAGCATTAGGCGTTATCGCCGTATTAGTAAGACAAGAATTAGTATTATTTATTATGGGTGGTGTGTTTGTTATTGAAACAGTATCGGTAATTTTACAGGTAGGTTCATATAAAATGCGTGGCCAAAGAATATTTCGTATGGCGCCTATTCATCATCATTACGAGTTAAAAGGCTGGCCAGAGCCAAGAGTCATTGTACGCTTTTGGATAATCTCATTTATTTTAGTCTTAATAGGATTAGCCACATTGAAACTTCGTTAAGCAAAAGAGTGCTTGTAGCCAGATAAATGGGTGATAAGCGCATAAATAGTAGTAAATAAATATTAAAAGTTAAAAGTAAACGACAATAAGAGAAACTATAACAATGTCATTGTTAACCGACTTAAAACATAAACAAATACTCGTGCTAGGCGCTGGCATCACAGGCATGTCCTGTGTTCGCTACCTTAGTGCGCAGGGTTTGTGTTTTGCGGTTAACGACTCGCGCAACAACCCTTTTTCACCCCCTTATAATGAACAGCAATTTGCTAAAGACTTCCCTACAGCAAGTTTACATTTAGGTCAGTGGCATAAGGAATTAATTGCCAATGCAGACGTTATTATTGTTAGCCCTGGCATTGACTGCACAGCGGGTGAAATTAGCCATCATATTAGTGAAGACTGCCAAGTGATAGGGGATGTTGAGCTCTTTTGTCAACTTAACCAAGAGCGCAGTATCAAACAAGGCAAAAAGCCTATTGACATATTAGCGGTTACTGGCTCAAACGGTAAGTCTACGGTGGTATCGTTACTGGCATACTTAGCAAAATGTTTAGGGGTTAATGCTCAACTGGGCGGCAATATCGGTCAGCCGGTCTTAGATATTTTCACCAATGAAGTCATAGCACCTCAGCAAACAAGTGAAAGCTTACCAGATTTAATCATACTGGAATTATCGAGTTTTCAATTAGAAACATTACGCAGTATGCGAGCCATCGCAACCAGCGTATTAAACGTTAGTGATGACCATCTTGACCGTCACCAAACGATGGAAAACTATCAAAACATTAAGCAAAGTATTTATCAGCAAGGGAAATTGGCCGTTGTTAACCGTGATGATATCGCCACTATGAGTCCTAATCAGGCTCAACCTACTTTTTCTTTTGGCAGTGATGCGCCGACTGAAGAACAGTTTGGTATTTTGAGTATAAACAAACAAGCGCATTTGGCTTTTGGTAAACGAGGGCTGATCGCTTTAGCGCATTTACCTTTAGCAGGTATGCATAATGCTTTAAATTATTTGGCGGCATTAGCATTGGGGTACAGTGCTGATTGGTCGTTAACAGACATGGTAGGACATTTAAAAGGTTTTACCGGCCTAGCACATCGTTGTCAGCGCATTACTAGTGCAGATAATATCGTTTGGATAAACGATTCAAAAGCGACCAATATAGGCGCAACTATTGCCGCAATTACCGGTTTAGCGCAAACCTTTACAGCAAAAGACAATGACGCCCCCCAGTTAATCCTTATTGCCGGAGGCGATGGTAAAGGTGCTGATTTTACGCCTTTAAAAGCCCCTTTAGCACAATACGTTAGCCATGTTATTACCCTTGGTAAAGATGGCGACCGCATTGCTGCATTAGTGACTAAGCAAAGTAATGTACATAAGGTAGCGTCTTTAGTGGAAGCTGTGCAGGTGGCAAAACAGCAGGCGAATGCTGGTGACTTTGTCTTGCTTTCACCAGCATGCGCGAGTTTAGACATGTTCAAAAGCTTTGTTGACCGAGGCGAGCAATTTATAACAGCAGTGACGCAACCAACAAGGGGGCACTCATGAAAGTTGCTACAGTCGATGAAAGCGCCCTAGAGCCAACCACGATGCCAGCACAGGGAATAACAGCTAAAAAAGCTACCAAAGCAGAGCAGCAAGGCAGGTTGGCGGACATCTTTGCGTTTGGGACAAGTATTAGCAACAGCCGTGTTTTTAGCGTTTTTAAAAGCGAGTCAGCGCCGAAAAGCGGCATGGTGTTTGACCGCAGCTTTGTTGTGTTAGCACTCGTGATGTATATGATTGGATTGATCATGGTTGCAAGCTCGTCCATGCCTGTGGCAGAAAGGTTATTTAATAACCCCTTCCACTTTGTCATTCGGCATGCGATCTATATTGTACTGAGTTTAGGTATGGCAGGTGTTGTTTTACAGGTGCCGATGGCGTGGTGGCAAAAGCACAGCAGCTACTTCCTGCTATTTGCTATTGTGTTATTAGTTTTAGTACTCGGTGTTGGGCGATCTGTTAATGGTTCAACTCGATGGATTAGCATAGGCCCTATTACAGTGCAGGCAGCAGAGCCGGCAAAATTATTTTTCTTTTGTTATTTAGCTGCTTATTTAGTGCGACGTCGTGACCAAGTAATGGAAAACTGGCGAGGCTTTGCTAAACCTTTAATTGTTTTTGGTTTGCTGGCAGTTTTAATCTTAAAGCAGCCAGATTTAGGCACAGTGATTGTAATGTTTGTTACTACCTTTGGCTTGCTATTTTTAGCCGGTGCTAAGCTATGGCAGTTTGTGAGCTTAGCCTCGGTTGGTGTAGCAGCACTATCACTGCTCGCCATTTTTGAGCCTTATCGCTGGCGTCGAATAACCAGCTTCTTAGATCCCTGGGAAGACCCTTTTGGGAGTGGCTATCAATTAACACAGTCTTTAATGGCCTACGGGCGTGGCGAAACTTTTGGTCAAGGCTTAGGTAATAGTATTCAAAAGTTAGAATACTTGCCCGAAGCCCATACTGATTTTGTCATGGCGGTAGTGGCGGAAGAGTTTGGTTTTATTGGTGTAGCATCTATTTTAATCTTGAGTATGGTGTTGGTGTTTAAAGCACTAATGCTAGGGAAAAAAGCGTTAGCTAAAGAGAAGTTCTTTGAAGGATTTTTCGCATATGCTATCGGCATTTGGTTCTGCTTTCAGGCAGCGGTTAATATTGGCGCAAGTGCAGGGGTGGTACCAACAAAAGGGTTAACCATGCCGCTTATTAGTTACGGAGGTAGCTCTATGATCATCATGACGCTGGCGGTGGTGATTTTAATTCGTATTGACCACGAATTACGCATGCAAAGTATTCAAGCAACCTCGTCAAAAAGAAAGCCTCGAAAAACTGGAGGCAACAATGAGCAATAGTATGCCAATAACAAACGAGAAAAAGCCAAAAACAATCTTAGTGATGGCTGGTGGTACCGGCGGGCATATTTTTCCGGGGCTTGCGGTTGCAGAACAACTAAAAAATGAGGGCTGGTGTATTCATTGGTTAGGAACCGCTGACCGTATGGAAGCAGCAATAGTGCCGGCTAATGGCTTTGATATATCTTTCATTAGTATCAGTGGTTTACGGAAAAAAAACATTAAAACTTGGCTAAAATTACCGTTTAAATTAGCAAATTCAGTATGGCAGGCACTTTGTGTTATAAAAAAAGTTCAGCCAGATGTGGTTTTAGGTATGGGCGGCTATGCTAGCGCTCCAGGTGGCTTGGCTGCGTGGCTAATGAAAAAACCACTAGTAGTGCATGAGCAAAATGCTGCACCAGGGTTAACTAATCGTTTGTTAGCACGGATCGCCAGTCAAGTTTGTTGTGCATTTCCTAATGCTTTTGCCGATAAGGTTGAAGCGCAGGTGGTCGGTAACCCGTTAAGGGCAAGCATTGGCGCACAAAGTCAAGAGATTAAAAATGCGACAACAGTGCTTAAAAAGAGCCGTAATATTTTAGTGGTAGGTGGCAGTTTGGGGGCACAGGTTTTAAATGAAGTAGTACCGCAAAGCTTTGCTAAGTTAGTTAGCCAAAGTGAGGAAGAACCTAAGCCAGCACAAAATGAAAATCATAGCAAAGACAGAAATGGCCAAGATTTCATGAGTAAAAGCACTTTACCCTTTAATGTTTGGCATCAAACCGGTAAAGGGAATTATCAAGGGGTTATTGAACGCTACAACCAGTTACACTTAGCCGATGGGCAGGTCAAGGTAACTGAGTTTATCGACGATATTGGTTGTGCTTATCAGTGGGCAGATATTGTTATTTGTCGAGCAGGCGCATTAACGGTATCTGAACTAGCCATGGCAGCAAAGCCCGCTATCTTAATTCCATTACCGCATGCTGTTGATGACCATCAAACAAAAAATGCCCAGTATTTAGTGTCTCGAGGGGCTGGTATCTTAATCAAACAAAATGACTTAACCAATGAGGTATTAGCTAAGAGATTAATTGCATTATTCAATGAACCACAAACATTAACAAAAATGGCTCAATCGGCTTTTGCCGCAGCTGATGCCAATGCAACCAATAAAGTGGCAGAAATTTGTCAGCAACTAGCCGCAGCATAGTAAAAAAATGAGTAACTATATGAGCCCAAAGGCAATGAGTAAAAACAAAAATAACATACCAGAAATGCGTCGCGTTAAACGTATCCACTTTGTTGGTATTGGTGGTGCGGGTATGGGCGGTATTGCTGAAGTCTTATTAAATGAAGGTTATCAAATATCAGGCTCTGATATTGGCGAAAATCAAGTGGTTAAGCGCTTACTGGCACTTGGCGCAATAATTACCATTGGCCATGCCAGTGAAAATATTGAGCATGCTAGTGTTATTGTGGTTTCTACAGCAATTAATCAAGACAACCCAGAGTTAGTGGCTGCTAAAGCGTTACGTATACCCGTTGTTCGTCGCGCTGAAATGTTAGCCGAGCTGATGCGTTTTCGCCATGGTATTGCCATTGCTGGCACCCATGGAAAAACGACCACAACCAGTTTAATTGCCAGTATTTTTGCCCAAGGGCAATTAGATCCTACGTTTGTTATTGGTGGTTTGCTCAATAGCGCTGGTACGAATGCACGTTTAGGTAGTAGCCGTTATTTAGTAGCAGAAGCTGACGAAAGTGATGCTTCATTTTTACATTTGCAGCCAATGGTTTCGGTAATTACCAATATCAATGCAGACCACATGG
Organism: Colwellia sp. F1; assembly: GCF_056238625.1. Classification (NCBI taxonomy): domain Bacteria; kingdom Pseudomonadati; phylum Pseudomonadota; class Gammaproteobacteria; order Alteromonadales; family Colwelliaceae; genus Colwellia; species Colwellia sp. F1. Next base: position 202,856 of record NZ_JBWDLI010000004.1, on the reverse strand, counting down.
AAACCTATCAAGGTGACTTTGAAAAAGTCAAAGGCACCTATATTGAATTTTTACACAACCTACCCTTTTATGGTTTAGCCGTTGTGTGTATAGACAACCCCGCTGTACGTGAACTATTGCCGCGTATTAGTCGTCAAGTAATTACTTATGGCTTTTCTGAAGATGCCGATATTCGCGCTGCTAATTACCAGCAAGACGGTAGTGTTAGCCACTTTACGGTAGAAATAGCGGGACAACCGCCACTTGATATGAGCGTTAATTTACCTGGACAGCACAATGTACTTAATGCACTAGCAGGGATTGCTGTTGCCAAAGATGAAGGTATTGCAGATGAAGTTATTTGCCAAGCTCTCACAGAGTTTGCCGGCATAGGACGGCGCTTTGAACAGCTTGCCGACTTAAAAACACCGGCAGGGAATATGGTGCTCGTTGATGACTATGGACATCATCCAAGTGAAGTCAAAGCGACAATAGCAGCGATGAGGTCGGGCTGGCCAGATAAACGTTTAGTGATGGTATTTCAGCCACACCGTTATTCCAGAACACGAGATTTATATGAAGACTTTGTTGAGGTACTTTCAGAGGTCGATAGCCTATTTCTCCTAGATGTTTATGCTGCAGGTGAAGCGCCAATTGTAACAGCAGACAGCAAGAGTTTAGCACGCTCAATTCGCCAACGAGGGCAAATTGAACCGGTTTACGTAAGTAACCCAGAGATGTTACCGGAACTATTGCTAGCACAATTACAAGATAACGATATGGTAATAACACAAGGCGCGGGCAGTATTGGTACCATCGCGAGGGATTTATCAAATAACCCATTACTAGTGCAAGAAGAGATTAAGTAAATGACGAAACAAGCCCTAGTGGCAATAAAAAAAGAAGTCATTGCTGTACTTTACGGTGGTAATTCAGCAGAGCGAGAGGTATCACTTAACTCAGGTAAAGCCGTTGCTAAGGGGCTTAAACAAGCCGGATTTAACGTGGTGTTATTTGACACTAAATATACGCCATTAACCGAATTGGTTGAACAAGGCATTAAACGAGTGTTTATCGCGTTACATGGCAGAGGTGGTGAAGACGGCTGTTTACAAGGGGCGTTAGAGTATTTAGGTATTCAATATACCGGCTCTAATGTTTTAGGGTCAGCGTTATCAATGGACAAGGTGCGCAGTAAACAAATTTTTAAAGCCTGCAATATACCTACGGCAGCTTTTGCTGTTGTGTGTAAGGAAGACTTTGCCACACTGAATATTGGGCAACTACTACAAGGGCTAGGTGGTAAGGTCATGGTGAAGCCTGCTCATGAAGGTTCAAGTATTGGTATGGCGATGGCTGATAGCGAAGAGAAATTAAAGCATGCATTAATTGCCGCCTTTGGTTTCGATGGTGATGTTTTACTAGAAGCTTGGATCGACGGCCCTGAATACACAGTGGCCATTTTGGCTGACGAGGCACTGCCGGCAATACACATGGAAACACCACGAGAATTCTATGATTATGAAGCAAAATATCAATTGAATAGCACGCAGTACCATTGCCCGTGTGGTTTAGCCAAAGCGGAAGAGGACAAGATTAAAGCACTTTCATTACAAGCATTTAAAGCAACAGGTGCAAGCGGTTGGGGCCGTGTTGACCTGATGCAAGACAGTCATGGAAATTGGCAAGTATTAGAAGTAAATACTGTACCAGGTATGACAGAAACATCGTTAGTACCCAAGGCAGCAAAAGTCTATGGCTTAACTTTTAGTGAATTAGTCGCACGTATCGTTTTAGCATAATTTGGCACCGTTTAACTTAAGAGAAAAGAATGATTAATAAGCAACTTACACCACAACAACATCAAACCTTGTCATTTGGCATTGGTTTGGCGTTTTTCGTGTGCGTACTTATTGGTTTAGCCTACCTAGGTTGGTGGCTCACTCAAGTTTTTGTTGCGCAAGAAAAAGCGCCAGTAAGCAATGTTGTAGTTAGTGGTGAAATGCCATACACCCAGCGTGACCAAGTGCTTGAAGCTATTAGCACAATTGACTTGGGTAACTTCTTTCAAGTAAACGTGAATGATATTCAAGCAAAAGTGTCAGCATTGCCTTGGGTTTATTCTGTTGCGGTGAGGAAACAATGGCCGAATGAAGTGAAAATTTATATTGTTGACCAAACACCGATTGCAATATGGAATGGCGACTTCATTTTAAATAAGTTTGGCAAGGCATTTCAAGCTGAGCAAAAAGTAATAAATATAGCACTGCCTGAGTTTTTTGGGCCAGAAGGTAGCGAATTGCTAGCCTTGGAAAATTTTACCAACTTAAATGATTTACTTGAATACAGAAACTTGGCTATTGATGAATTAATACTCAGTGAGCGCTATTCGTGGCAACTCACTCTAAATAACGGCATTAGGCTTAATTTAGGCCGTGAAGAAAGGGTAAAACGGGTGCAAAGGTTTATGGATGTATACCCTGTAATCAACCGTCACCTTGCCGAACAAGAAAAACTGCAAAATAAAGGTAAAAAACAGTTAAAACAAGCGGTTGATTACATCGATTTACGCTATGATACAGGGCTGGCGGTCGGGTGGAAGGAAATTAGTGAGTTATCTTCGAGAGTTAGCATTAAAAAACATCAAGGCGCAAGCTCATATCAACCCGTAAAAGCTACCTTACAAAAGGACTTTTTGCCAAGTTTAATTGCTCAGCATACGTTTTTAAAAAACTCTCGTTTAGCAAAATATACAGTGATAAGGGATAAGAATAACAATGAATTATTTAGCCGTAACAAGTTACAAGCAAGTGGGTTGGCTTTAAATGTCTAAAATTACAGAAAGAAACTTAGTTGTTGGATTAGATATTGGCACTTCTAAAATCTCTGTCGCGGTTGGTGAAATTACGCCTGACAATCAGTTAAGTATTGTGGGTGTGGGTAACCAACCTGCACGTGGCATGGATAAAGGCGGCGTTAATGATTTAAATTTAGTGATTCAGTCAATTCAACGCGCGATTAACGAAGCTGAATTAATGGCTGACTGCCAAATAAGCTCTATTTATTTGGGTATTTCAGGTAAGCATATTAGTTGTCAAAATGAAAATGGCATGGTGCCAATAAATGACAAAGAAGTGGTTCAAGAAGACGTAGACAATGTCATTCATACCGCACGCAGCGTCCCTATTTCAGCTGAACGCCGTATGCTACACGTATTACCACAAGAGTACAGTATCGATTGTCAAGATGGCATTAAAAGCCCTATTGGTATGTCGGGCGTAAGAATGGAAGCCAAGGTTCATATAGTTACTTGTGCAAACGACATGGCTAAAAACTTAGTAAAATGTGTTGAACGCTGTAATTTAAATGCAGATCAACTTATTTTTTCAGCATTAGCGTCCAGTTATTCAATACTCACTGACGACGAAAAAGAATTAGGTATATGTGTAGTAGACATGGGTGCAGGCACTATGGATATATCAATATTTACCGGTGGTGCGCTGCGCCATACCGCTGTTATTCCGGTGGCAGGTAATCAAGTTACCAGTGATATAGCGAAAATTTTTCGTACACCCTTAAGCCATGCCGAAGATATTAAAGTGCAATATGCCTGTGCCTTGCGCTATTTGGTAAGTATGGAAGAAAGTATTGAGGTGCCCAGTGTTGGTGGTCGTCCCGCGCGTAGTATGTCACGTCATACCTTGTCAGAAGTTGTCGAGCCAAGATATCAAGAGTTATTTGAGCTTATTCAGGAAGAAGTACGCGAGGCTGGTTTAGAAGACCAAATTGCCGCTGGTTATGTTTTAACCGGTGGTACAGCAAAAATGGAAGGTGTTGAACAATTCGCTGAAGAAGTGTTTCAAATGCCGGTACGCATAGCCTCGCCTATTGCAGTACAAGGTTTAAAAGAATATATCAATGATCCAAGCTATGCCACCGTTGTTGGCTTGCTGCACTATGGTGTGAAGGCTCATGAGTCAGGCTTAAAAGCAAATAACAAAGTCGACGGCGTTACGGGTTTATGGTCACGCTTTAGCGCTTGGTTTAAAGGAGAGTTTTAGGTTTGCCTGTTGCCTTAATGGCATAAATTTACATGGCAGAACTTGAAAAAGAGCAACCGCACTAATATGAATAATTATTAGTGCGATGTAGGTGAAGTTTGTAGGTCAGAATTTTTCTGGCAAATTAAGTAGAAAACGGAGAGAGAATCATGTTTGAATTAATGGAAGATCATAACGAAGAAGCGGTGATTAAAGTCATCGGTGTTGGTGGTGGCGGTGGTAATGCTGTTGAGCACATGGTTACCCAAACTATTGAGGGTGTTGAGTTTATTACTGCTAATACAGACTCGCAAGCACTACGTAACTCATCGGCTGATGTTACCTTACAGTTAGGAAATGATGTTACCAAAGGCTTAGGCGCCGGTGCTAACCCTAATATTGGTCGTGAAGCAGCAGAAGAGGACCGCGAAACAGTAATGCAAACCATCAAAGGTGCCGATATGATCTTTATCGCTGCTGGCATGGGTGGCGGCACTGGTACCGGTGCAGCGCCTGTAGTTGCTGAAGTGGCCAAAGAAATGGGTATTTTAACCGTGGCAGTAGTCACCAAACCATTTCCTTTTGAAGGCAAAAAGCGCATGAACTATGCTGAGCAAGGCATAGAAGCATTGTCTAAAAGTGTAGATTCACTGATTACTATCCCTAATGAAAAGCTGTTAAAGGTATTAGGTCCAGGAACGAGCTTATTAGACGCTTTTAAAGCAGCAAATAATGTTTTGTTGGGCGCGGTGCAAGGTATTGCTGAGTTAATCACTCGTCCAGGCTTAATTAACGTCGATTTTGCCGATGTGCGTACGGTTATGTCAGAAATGGGCACAGCCATGATGGGTTCTGGTATTGCATCAGGCCCAGACCGAGCAGAAGAAGCAGCTGAAGCAGCAATATCAAGCCCGTTACTTGAAGATGTTGATTTAGCAGGTGCTCGCGGTATTTTAGTTAATATTACTGCGGGGATGGACATCAGCATTGATGAGTTTGAAACAGTTGGTAACGCCGTTAAAGCATTTGCCAGTGAAAATGCCACTGTGGTTGTGGGTGCAGTAATTGACCCAGAAATGACAGAAGAACTACGAGTAACAGTTGTTGCTACTGGTATTGGTGCTGAGAGTAAGCCAGATATTACCTTGGTTAATCCAGCACCAATGGTTGAACAAAGAGCCGTTGGCTCTGATTATGCACCATCAGCAGCACCACAGCCTGAAGCAGCGGCAGAACCAATAGCAATGACAGACAGTAATGCACAAAAAGTTGCCCATGCTGATCTTGATAACTATCTAGATATCCCTGCCTTTTTACGTAAGCAGGCAGACTAGTAACAAGTAGTATAAGCAAAGCGTATACAAGCTATTTACAGTAGAAAGACTGCTATTAATGGTAGTGGGAGCAAGTGCGGGTAAGTTTAAATTGCCGTAACTAAGTTACTACTGAGGGGCTTTAACAAAGCAAAACAAATGCCAAAATGAATGAATTTTGAATTTTGTCCGTTTATTTGTTATATTATGTGCCCGCAGAAACTAGGCGGCCTGTTCGAAGGTTCGCATAGGCAATGTAACGTCAGCAACAAACAAGCAAAAAAACAAGCAAAGGCGAAGCTAAAATGATTAAGCAACGTACATTAAAAACAAGCGTTTCAACCGTAGGGGTTGGTTTACATAAAGGTGAAAAGGTGCAGGTTACTCTCCGTCCTGCGCCTGCAAACACTGGTATTGTATTTCGCCGTGTTGACCTTGACCCTGTTGTCGATATTAAAGCAACGCCAGAGGCAGTAGGGGAAACAACCTTATGTACTTGTTTGGTTAACGAACAGCAAGTTAAAGTGTCTACTGTAGAACACTTGCTCTCTGCTGTTGCAGGCTTGGGAATTGATAATTTAATTATTGATGTTGACGCACCCGAAATCCCTATTATGGATGGCAGTGCACTGCCATTTGTTTACTTAATTCAATCGGTAGGCATAGAAACACAAAATGCCGCAAAACGGTTTTTAAGAATTAAAAAAGCAATACGCGTTGAGGAAGATGATAAGTGGGCTGAGCTACTACCTTATGAAGGTTTTAAAGTAAACTTTGCTATAGAGTTTAATCATCCTGTTATTACTAACACCTGCCAAACAATGAGTATGGATTTTTCTAGTTGTTCTTTTATTAAAGAAATTAGCCGTGCTCGTACCTTTGGTTTTATGAAAGATATTGAGTTTCTCCGCTCTCATAATCTTGCTTTAGGTGGTAGTTTAGAAAATGCAATTGTACTGGATGAGTATCGTATGCTTAATAAAAATGAGTTACGTTACGATGATGAATTTGTCAAACATAAAATACTTGATGCCATTGGCGACCTTTATATGGGGAGTGCAAGTATTTTAGGTGAGCTTAACGCTTTTAAGTCAGGCCATGGCTTAAACAATAAATTGCTTAGAGAAGTTTTCAAGCAGACAGACGCTTGGGAGTGGGTAACGTATGAAGATGACAAGCTGAGCTCACCCATAGAATACCAAGAAGTAAATGCGACAGCTTTTTAAGCTGTCGCTTTTTCAATGGAATTACCACCCAAAAACCGAGCATGTCTCGGTTTTTTTATTTATTCTGGCTTGCATTAGCCGCTAATTTCTCTAATTTTTCTTTTAGCCCTTTAGGAGCAGTCTTAGCAATTTTTAATAAATGCGCAGCGGTGTTGGCTGACATAGTTTGCACTGAGCCTTTGGGTATTATTTGAGCCTGCACTGTATTATTTTGTGGTGTGCTCTGTTGATAGGTATTCTGGTTAGGAGTTTGTCGGTGCCCTTGAGGGTTTACTTTTATTTCGATGTGTGAAAACTGTCCCTGGGTCTGCCTAACTAACGCAGAGCAAATAGTATTGCGCTCAAATTGTAATCTTTGCCCCCAAGCGGGTGATTTCACTTCAAGGATTAAGGTTGTGCGCATAAAATTAACTATTTTGAACGCATCTTCTGGTAGGTCAGGGCATATTTGTCGTACAATGTCAGACAATAAGTGCAAAGAGTTGGTTTTTGCTTGAATTTGTGCCAAAGTGCCTGTCGTTGAATTAAACAGGCTTGTCATATCTTTTGGGGCTTTAGGTCGTCTTGCCATGGTTTTATCGCAAATCATTAACCAATATTAAGGGCTAGAATTAAGCAGCTAACGGCGCGCCAGTCTCAGCATTTTAAGTCATAGCAATGAATATTAAGTATAAAAGTATTAAGAAACATATATGAGTTTAACACTACTATACCGAGGAAAGAATGTAAGATTTTCAATGCGTCTTAAAAAGCTGCATTGGCTTTCTGCAATTTTAGCGTTTTCCCTGCTTTCTGGTGCAATGGTGCACTTGGTCTTGTCAAAAGATAGCCAGCCCAATAACTCTACACAATACTTAGCTTCTCACGCCTCAAACTTAAACGAAAGTATAGCGAGTAATAGCGAAAAAAATCTAAAAATAATAGCGTTAAAGAAAAAACAAATCACTGCGCTAACAATAAAACTAGCAGAATTGCAAAGCCACGCACTGCGGTTAAATGCCTTAGGTGAGCGCTTAGCTGAAACCGCCAATATTCCCGATCAAGAATTCAATTTAAGCAAGTTACCCGTCAGTGGTGGCCCTTCATCAACCCCTGTGGGCGTTAGTCAAAAAACTTTTGCCCAATTATTGAACGAAATAACTGACCTGGAAAAATCACTCAATCACGAAGAAAATAAACTAAATATGCTTGAATCTTTGAGCTTAGGTCACCATATAGAAAATACCCGTTACCTGTCTGGTCGGCCTATTAAAAAAGGTTGGCTCTCTTCATATTATGGTGTTCGCAAAGATCCTTTCAATGGCCGAGCAACTTTACATAAAGGGATTGATTTTGCTGGTAAAGAAGATGGTGATATCATTGCCACAGCTTCGGGGGTTGTTAGTTGGTCAGGCGATAGACACGGATATGGTTACCTTATAGAAATTAACCACGGTGATGGTTTGAAAACACGCTATGGTCATAATAAGCTTTTATTAGTTAATACGGGAGATGTGATCACTAAGGGGCAGGTGATCGCTAAAATGGGCAGTACAGGGCGCTCTACAGGGCCTCATGTGCACTATGAAATTTTGCATAATAACAAACAAATAGACCCGCTCAAGTTTGTTTATCGTAAAGCTAAGTAATGACAATAAGTGTAGGCAGCGCTGATATTTCGGTAAAACTACAATAATAATATTCACTCAATGTGCCAATTTTTTTAGGCGCTAAATTTCACTAAATGGTTTAATAAGATGTTTGTAAATTTTTTAACAAAAATATTTGGTAGCCGTAATGATCGTCTCATCAAAAAAATGGACAAAGAAGTAAAAAAAATTAATGCGCTAGAACCAGTCTTCGAAGCGCTTAGCGATGAAGAGTTAAAAGCGAAAACAACGGAATTTAAAGAACGTTTAGCTAAAGGCGAAACCTTATCTGATATATTACCTGAAGCCTTTGCTGTTGTACGTGAAGGCGGTAAACGTGTACTCGGTATGCGTCATTTTGATGTACAAATGATTGGCGGCATGGTTTTAAATGACGGCAAAATAGCTGAAATGCGTACAGGTGAAGGTAAAACTTTAACAGCAAGCTTACCCTCATACCTCAATGCACTAACAGGTGATGGCGTCCATGTTATTACTGTGAATGACTACTTAGCAACACGTGATGCTGATTGGAGCCGGCCATTATTTGAGTTTTTAGGCTTAACCGTTGGCTGTAACATTGCTGGCATGTCTGCACAAGCGAAACAAGCCGCTTATCAAGCTGACATCACTTATGGTACCAATAACGAATTTGGCTTTGATTACTTACGTGATAACATGGTTTTCTCGCCAGAAGAACGCTCACAAAAAAAATTAAATTTTGCCATCATTGATGAAGTTGACTCGATTCTTATTGATGAAGCACGCACACCATTGGTTATTTCAGGCCAGGCAGAAGACAGCTCTGAATTATATTTAGCGATAAATGCACTCGTCCCTGATCTGCAACTGCAAAATGAAGAAGATAAAGATGAAGACACTGGTCAATCTGAAGACTTTGTTGAGGGTGACTTCACCATAGATGAAAAAGCCAAGCAAATATACCTTACAGAGCGTGGCCAAATACATATTGAAGAAATAATGGCTGAAAAAGGTTTGTTACAAGCAGGCGATACACTTTTCTCCGCAGCTAATATCACCTTATTACATCATGTTATGGCTGCCTTACGTGCACATAAACTATTCCAAAAAGATGTCGACTACATTGTTAAAGATGGTGAAATTGTTATCGTTGATGAGCATACCGGTCGTACTATGGAAGGCCGTCGTTGGTCAGAAGGTTTACATCAAGCGGTAGAAGCGAAAGAAGGCGTAAAAATTCAGAATGAAAACCAAACACTTGCCTCTATTACCTTCCAAAACTTCTTTAGAATTTATGAGAAGCTTTCAGGAATGACAGGTACCGCAGACACTGAAGCATTTGAATTTCAACATATCTATGGTTTAGAAACTGTTATTGTGCCTACTCATCGTCCGATGATACGTAATGATATGCCTGATTTAATTTACCTTACCGAAGAAGAAAAATTTGAAGCGATTTTAGAAGACATTAAAGACTGTGTTAAACGTGGGCAACCCGTATTAGTCGGTACAATCTCTATAGAAACCTCGGAGTTTTTATCAAGCTTGTTAAAGAAAGCTAAGATAAAGCATAAAGTATTAAATGCTAAGTTTCATGCACAAGAAGCTGAAATTGTTGCCGATGCTGGGCGAGAGTTTGCCGTCACTATTGCCACCAATATGGCGGGTCGCGGTACTGATATTGTACTCGGCGGTAACTTAAATGCAGCCATTGCAGACTTATCAAAAGGCGGCAAGCAACCAACAGAAGAGCAAATCGAAAAGCTCAGAGCACAATGGAAAAAAGACCATGAACGCGTGCTTGAGTTAGGTGGTTTAAAAATAATTGCGACAGAGCGCCATGAATCACGCCGTATTGATAACCAACTGCGTGGCCGTTCTGGGCGTCAAGGTGACCCAGGCGCAACAAGATTTTATCTTTCTATGGAAGACTCACTGATGCGAATTTTTGCCTCAGAGCGCATTTCAAATATGATGCGTAAACTCGGTATGGAGCATGGCGAGGCAATTGAGCACCCATGGGTAACGCGCAGTATTGAAAATGCTCAGCGTAAAGTTGAAAGCCGTAACTTCGACATGCGTAAACAACTGCTTGAGTATGACGATGTTGCCAATGACCAACGTGGTGTTATTTATGAACAACGTAATGAATTATTAGATGAGGCTGAAATTGCTGACGTGATTGATAATATTCGCGGTGATGTTATCAACGGTGTGATTGATCAGCATATTCCACGACAATCTTTAGTCGAAATGTGGAATGTTGCGGGTTTAGAAGAGCAACTTAAAGGCGAATTTAACACCCCTTTAGCTATTGCCCAATGGCTAGAGGAAGACAAAACACTACACGAAGAAAGTTTACGAGAAAGAATTATTAGTGAATTCGAACAAGCCTATAAAGATAAAGAAGCATTGGTTGGTGCGGATGTGCTGCGCCAATTTGAAAAAGCCGTTATGTTGCAAAGCTTAGATTCACACTGGAAAGAGCACTTAGCCGCTATGGATCACCTACGCCAAGGTATTGGTTTGCGTGCTCATGCTCAGAAAAACCCTAAACAAGAGTTTAAGCGTGAGTCATTTGAGTTATTCACGGAAATGTTAGATAACTTAAAATATGATGTGGTGGGTATTTTATCGAAAGTACAAATCAAAGCAGAGTCTGACGTTGAAGCGGTAGAGGAGCAGCATAGAAAATCAGAAGTCACGACAGAGCTTAAGCATGAAAGTGCAGAAGGCATTGATAATAAACCACAAGTTCCACGCGTTGGTCGTAATGAGCCTTGCCCATGTGGCTCAGGTAAAAAATATAAACAATGCCATGGCAAATTAACCTAACAATTAAAAAACTTACCTCTAACGCCTCGCTTCTAGAAGCGAGGCGTTAGAGTCGAATGTTAAAATGACTAAAACTATTCATGTAGCCGTTGGTGTTATTATTTCAACCAACGAGCAACAAACAACGCAGTACTTTCTCACCAAGCGCCTTACTACTGCCCACCAAGGTGGTAAATGGGAGTTCCCCGGCGGTAAAGTTGAGCAGCACGAAACGGTTGCACAAGCTCTGGCTAGAGAGCTCAATGAAGAAATCGCGATCAATGTACTTAGCTGTCAACCGTTAACCACTATTCATCACACCTACCTAGAGAATAATGGTAATAAAACCAAAGTCTGTCTCGATGTGTTTATTGTCGACAACTATACCGGCGAGCCTTGTGCACAAGAAGGGCAGGGGCAAGGATGGTTTTCACTTGAAGCGCTTCAACAGCTAAATTTTCCAGCGGCAAATCAAAACATCATAGCAGAATTGGTTAAGCGCAAGCTTTAACTACTAGCACTATTGTTAAGTTTACACTTACTGTGTTTTCTACCACTAACGCGCACGAAGCGCTTAACTTAATTAAGCGCTTATACATCATTTCCCATCCCCTTCTTTGTTAAAAACTCAATATGCGTACAATACATACGACTTATACTCATAGGTATATTGAGGTAAGTGAACGGACAAATTAACCCTAAAAATAAATCGATAAAGTACTATACAACGTATATCAATCGCATAAAATTAACACAACCTATTTAAAGGAGTAAATAAAGTCATGTGTAAAAAGCTGAGTGTAGTCCTCCTACTTTTTCTTTCATTATCATCTTTTGCACAAAAGCCGCAGGATACTTCCGGCTTTTTATATGGTATTGGTTTAAGTACAAATAAAGAAATATACAAAGGCTACAACAGGCGAAATATACTATTGCCGATTATTGGGTACCGAGGTGAAAAGCTAACAGTTTATGGGCCTTTTATTAGTTATGACGTAGCAAACCTGGCTGATATGAAGGTGTTAGTTCAAGTAGCCCCTAGATTTCAAGGCTACAAAAACACAGACAGTGACATTTTTGAAGGTATGAAGGAAAGAAAATCTTCAATGGATGCAGGTGTTGGGCTGCATTATCAAAAAAATGATTGGAAAGTTCGTATATCATCAATGTTTGATCTATTAAATCGCTCCGGCGGTATGGAGCTTGCTGCTACTATTGCCCATACCCTTAGGTTTGGCCCCATTTTTGTTGAGCCCAGCCTAGTATTGAACTATGTAGATAGTAACCATGTAAATTACTACTATGGTGTCGGCAAAAATGAACTTACCGAGGGCAGAAATGCATATATTGGTAAGGGAGGTGTTAACACTGGCCTTGGTTTATCAATATCGACGCCAATTATTTGGGGTGGTTTTACCCAGCTTAGCTTTCGCCATACCTGGTTCAACGCTGGAATAACCGATAGTCCGCTAGTTGAAAATCATTCTAATTTAAGTATTAGACTTTTATATAGCCGTAGATTTTAATCACATTTTTACTCTTTTATTTAACTTTAGTGTTGAATAAATTTGATAATAGTAATCTAAAACCGCATTTCAACCGTATAGTAGGTAAAGCTATCAATTATCGATGACCAACTATTATTATGTTACTTAATATTATCGGTTTTAACATCTCGTGGTTTGGCCTTATTCTCTTAGAAGAGCGCTTTATTCCTGTTGTGCTTTTATGGCTTGGTTTACATGTATATTGCTGTAAACAGCGCGTAGCAGAATGCAAATTAATTATGTCGGTCGCCATCATTGGTATTTTACTGGATTCGAGTTTGTTATTTTTAGATGTTTTTCAATTTAAAGAACAACTGGTTATTCCAATATGGTTAATGATGTTATGGCTGGCATTTGCCGCGACAATAGCGCATGGTTTGCATTTTTTGGCACGTTCTAAAATATTACAGTTCGCTGTAGGGTTTATATTCCCCCCGCTCAGCTATATAGCAGGGGCATCGTTAACGGTAATGAACTTTGGTTTTTCGCTGCTGACGACTTATTTTATATTAGCCGTAATTTGGTCTGTATTAATGATGCTTTTTTTCCATTTAAAGGAAATATTCTATTTACAGGAGAAGCGCAATGGTTAAGTTTTTGCTAATAGCTTATATAACATTGGCTACCGCGATATCGGAAGCCAACGAATATAGCAACCTTAACGAGTTAAGCATTAACACGTTAAATATTAAACCCGTAGGTAAAGCTAAGTTTTCAGTTTTATTTTGGGATATTTATAACAGTACCCTCTATACAAAATCAGGCACTTATTTGTATGACGAACCACCCGAATTACTGCTTTTTGAAATAGAGTATTTAAAAGGTATTACTACCGATGACTTGCTCAAGCGTACCGTTGAACAATGGCAGCATTTGAATATACCTAAAGCGCAATACCGTGAATTTATTCCACAATTAAAAACAATATGGCCGAATATATCTTCAGGCGATAAATTAGCGATGTTGGTGCACAATAAACAGTCTACATTCTATTTTAATAATATAAAGGTAGGCCATATTGCAGCAGAAAACTTTAGTCAATTATTTTTGGCTATATGGTTATCGCCCAATACAAGCCAGGCGGTATTAAGGCGGCAGTTACTAGGAGCAAGAGAATAATGTTAATTAAGCCAAAAGAAAAAAAATTAAATGTTTTAAAACCATTGTCGCTAAGTTTTTTATTAATACTAATTAGTAGCTGTAGTGCTGGTATTAACGATTACCAAGGCACTAACCCTAAATTTGATATTAAACGTTACTTTACCGGTGAGCTTATTGGTTGGGGTATGGTACAAGACTATACCAACCAAGTTACCCGACGCTTTTGTGTGGAGCTTAACGGTACCTGGCAAACTGACCAAGGAGAGCTGGCAGAAGTTTTTTACTTTAACGATGGTGAAATAAGTGAGAGAACATGGCAACTGACTAAGCTAGCAAATAATAAATATGCGGGTTCAGCAGAGGATGTGGTGGGTATTGCAAAAGGCACACAATCAGGCCATGCTTTTCAATGGCAATACACATTATTAGTACCAATAGATGATGAAACATACCAGTTTACTATGGACGACTGGATGTACCAACTAGATGAACATCGGGTTTTTAATCGTACTACAATGAATAAATTTGGCCTAAAAGCCGCCGAGATAACCTTATTTTTTGATAAAAATACCGAGTCAAAAAAGTGCCAGATAGCAGGGATAAGTTAACGCTTAAGTACAATTTCATCTGAAACTGTTAAACGCGCTGTCTATCGTTTTGTATTGAAATGAAAACCCCGAGGTTGTTAACTTTTTTGGCACAACATGTTGGCCATATAATAAAATCTCTGACATTTCACCTAAAAGTAGCTTTAACAACCAAGCTGGTGTAGAGAACCAGCAAGGTCTGCGCAGTGAAGCAGCAAATGCTTGGCTAAAACGCTTATTTGTCACAGGCTGTGGTGCTGTGAGGTTAATAGCACCTTGCAGCGATTGGTTTTCAAGTATATATAAAATAGCAGCAACCATGTCTGCAATATGTATCCAAGACATGATTTGATTACCACTACCTAAACTAGATCCTAAATATAATTTAAAAGGCAAAGCCATTTTTTGCAAAGCACCACCGTCAGCAGCTAAAACGACACCGGTGCGTAATATGGCTACCCGCGTTTTATCACTTGCAGCATTCAGCGCAATACTTTCCCATTTGCTACAAACCTCGTGGGCAAACTCTGGGTGGTATTTGGTAAACTCTTCGTCAATAGATAAAGTAGACTGTTTACCATAAATACCAATAGCGCTACCCGATATAAGTAATTTAGGTGGTGTATTGGCTTGTTTTATGAGGTTAACCAGTGTCTGTGTAATGTGCCAACGGCTTTGGCATATTTTCTCTTTTTGACTAGCAGACCAGCGTTTATCAGCAATTGGCTCACCCGCCAAGTTTATTATGGTGTCTTGGCTTTCAATAGTAGCAAGCGATAAAGTCTCAATTAAGTTAACGTGATTACCTAAAATGTTAGCGGCTTTATCACAATCCCTAGTCAATACGGTTATATTGGCTTTTAAGGTTTGTAAGGTACTAATTAGTTTTTTACCAATAAGCCCGGTACCGCCGGTAATAAGAATATTCATAAAGCTTCCTCATGAAAGTTTAGGTTACAACACCAATACGCGAGCAATGGACTTTAGATCATAATAATTCACTAATGCCGCTAGCATTAAGGTTAATTACTGCACTAATGATCGTTTATACACTTTGCCTCGTATATATATCGTCTATTATATAAGCAAGTATAAATGAGGGGCAAAAAATATGCAGAACAAAACCTTAACGCTACCTATATTTCCTCTACCCATTTTTATTTTACCTGGGGGGATAACCCGTTTACGGATTTTTGAAGCACGCTATTTACGCATGGTAAAAATAGCCAGCAAAGAGCAAGGGTTTGTTATTTGTCTTAATAACAAAGGTTTACAAAACGCGGATGTAAAAAATACCCCTGATGTTTTTTGGGGCAGTTGGGTTGAAATTATTAATTTTGATCAAGGTGATGACGGTATTTTAGAAATCGATGTGAAGTGTAGATCGTTAGTCAATATTTTATCCATAGATAAAGATAATGATAATTTGCATTTCGCTGCCGTGTCTACCATTGCACATTGGGCAGAGAAAAATGAACCTATTATTGCCGATAGCCTATCTCAGTTGTTAGAAGAAGTGTTTGACAAAAACCCTTTGCTCAATAAGCTTTATGTCGATAAAACCACTAACAATGCTCATTGGGTTGTTGCAAGGTGGTTAGAGCTTATTCCTGTTGACTTAGACATTAAAGCGACCTTTATTCACAACCATAATTACGAGGAAGCAAAAGATTTTGTTCAATCGATTATTTTTAGCGAATAAATGGTTATGTAAGCTTTTTCTTAGCACTATGAGTAAATAATTCAAAAAAGTTAGCCTAAGAGTGATCTTTATTTAATCGCCCTCGTATAAATAGACAAGTTATACTAAAGCCTTTGGTGATCAAACCGATGCAAACTCTCTTGCTAAGTAAAGTGACAAGTGGTAAATCTAACCACATGCCAGAAAAAATAAATCATCCTCAACTTTGTCAATGGCTTGAAGCAGTGGCAACATCACGAGACAAAATTGCCTTCACGCATTTGTTTCAGTTTTTTGCACCCAAAATTCAGCGCATAGCCCAAAGCAAGTTTTCAAATGACACCCAAGCCTGTGAAGTTGTGCAAGACACCATGAGCAACGTATGGCGAAAAGCCCATTTATTTGACCCCCAAAAAGGCGCTGCTACAACCTGGGTATATACCATCATGCGTAATGTTACTTTTGATATTTTACGTAAAATTAAAGGGAATAAGGAAGATAACCTCAGTGATGATATTTGGCCGGTGGTTGAAGGGCTTGCGGGAGAAGAATTGAGCAACAATACAGAATATTTTAGTGATCACCTAGAAAACAAGCAGTTGCAAAGCATTATTGATTGCTTACCAGAAGCACAGCAGCAAGTGGTAAAAGGCTTTTACTATATGGAAATGTCACAAGAACAATTAGCAGAACACCTTAATTTGCCCCTTGGCACGATAAAATCACGTTTACGCTTAGCATTGGCAAAACTCAAAGTACAGTTAGGAGACAACCATGATTAAGCATCACCCTAAATTTGCCTTGATAGAAGCATTTGTTAATGGTGAGCTACCCGCATCATTATCAGCCGGTATCGCTATTCATGCCCAAATGTGTCCTCAATGCCAGCAGCAAATTACTCAATTAACAGCACAAGTGGCCACCATGAGCTTTGAAGGTAATAATCAAGACAGTCTGTCGGTTGCTTCAGGAGACAATGAGTTAACGATGGAACTGATGATTGCAGAAATAACTGCGTCCGAAGCAGAGTTTGTGCCAACACCTACGGTTGAAAAGCACGTTGTTTTTAACAACAAAACGTATGTTTTACCTCCCGCATTACATGGCATGACAATAAGTAAAGCCGCTAATATTGGTAAGTTATCTCGTTCTCGTATTCAATTGAACGAAAATGAAATACATACCAGTTTATTACAAATGCAACCCGGCGGCAGCGTGCCCGAACACACACACAAGGGCTTTGAACTCACATTAATACTAGAAGGCTCTTTTCATGACGAACACGGTGAGTATGTAAAAGGGGATTTTATAATGCTTGATGGTAGTCATCAGCATCATCCGGTTTCAACACAAGGCTGTTTATGCTACACAGTTGCAAATGATGCGCTACACTTTACCCAAGGCATCAATAAATTACTTAATCCTATCGGTGCATTTATTTACTAAAAGGCAGTCAGCATGATTCATAACGTTGTAAAAGAAGAGTTACATATTGGTGTCAGTGCTTGTTTAATTGGCGAAAAAGTTCGCTTTGATGCCAGTAGCAAATCATCTCATTTTTGTATTAGAGAGTTAGGACAACATGTCACGTATAAAGCTTATTGTCCTGAAGTTGCCATTGGTTTACCTATTCCTAGACCGACGATACGGTTAATAAAAAAAGATGATATTATCACAGTCTCTAGGCCAGATGGCACGGGGGATGTAACGCAAGCATTACAAGCTTATGGCAAAAAAGTCGCCAGTATGACTCAAGATCTCAGTGGTTATGTTTTTTGTGCGAAAAGTCCCAGTTGCGGTATGGAGCGTGTTAAGGTCTATAGCCCTGAAGGTAATGCCTTGGTATCAGATGGCGTGGGCGCTTTTGCCAAAGAAATTATGGCCGCTAATCCGCTCTTGCCGTGTGAAGAGAATGGCCGTTTAAATGACCCGCTTATACGGGAAAACTTTGTTGCCAGAATTTATGCATATAAACATTGGCAAGACCTTACAGCGTCTGGCTTAACAAAACACAAACTCACCACGTTTCATAGCCAGTATAAATATACGGTGATGAGTCATGATCTTGTTGCTTATAAAGCTTTAGGGCAATTATTGGCCAGAGCAGATCTGTCCTTAGAAGCCATGGCAAAAGCCTACATCGCCGGATTGATGGATGCTTTAAGTATTATTGCAACACGTAAAAAGCATGCGAATACCTTGGCGCATATACAAGGGTACTTTTCTAAGCACCTTAGCAGTCATGAACGACAAGAGTTGTGTTCGCAAATAGAAGCGTATCGAAAAGGTTTAGTACCATTAGTCGCGCCATTAACGCTGATTAACCATTACTTATTGCAACACCCGAAAGACTATCTGGCCAAACAAGCCTATTTATCACCCTATCCTGCCGAGTTAAGGTTGAGATACGCATACTAACATGGGCAGCTTGCTCCACTTAGCCATTTTTTATTTCTACTTTGATAATTAAAAGGACTTTCGTTTGATACTTTGGTTTCGTAATGACTTAAGAACGCATGATAACCCCGCCTTGCATTACTTTTTGGCTCAAGCTGGGTCAGAGTCTCCTGGTAAGGCGGTGTTCTTTATATCTGAACAACAGTGGTTTGCACACGATTGGTCCCCGATAAAAATAGACTTTATTAAACGACATGCTTATGCATTAGTAAAAGAATTAGCACACTATAATATCGAGCTGGAATTAGTATCAGTACCTGATTTTGCTGCACAAATTAGTTACCTTACGGATTATTGCAAAGCTCACCCTATCGATAAGGTATTTGCCAATAGTGAACTTGAATTTAATGAACAGCAACGTGATCTTTCCTGCATAGCCCAAGGCGTACCTTTAATACTCTATGAAGCCGATGTTATCGTGCCAAAGGGCAAGGTATTAAATCAATCAGGTAGTATGTTTAAGGTGTTTACCCCATTTAAAAAAGCCTGGCTCAATTATGTACGTAAAGTTGGCTTTGACTACTTAGGGAAAGTGAGTGCTTCTTTACCTGCTAACCATTTATTTGAGCATGACGATAACAATAGCAAGCGAGCCAGCAGCTTGTCAGCGGCTTGGCCACTTGCTACAGAGTATGAGCAAACCGCATTACCCAACTTTATTCAAAATAAAATTAATACCTATGCGCAACAAAGGGATATACCATCGATAAAGGGTACGTCGGGTATATCACCTTATTTGGCTGCCGGTGTTATTAGCCCTCGCTATGTATTAATCGCATTATTAAATAACTCACCTGATTTATTAATGGCATCAGACACGGAAGGATTTGCTTGGTTAAACGAAATTATTTGGCGTGAGTTTTATCGACACCTCATATTTCATGAACAAAAACTCTGCAAGCATGTCTGCTTTAAAGCGCAGTATCAAGGCATGCAATGGCACAATAATGAAGTGCTGTTTAAAGCTTGGTGTGAAGGAAAAACTGGCTACCCACTCGTTGATGCTGCCATGCGACAACTTAACCAAACCGGTTGGATGCATAATCGTTTACGTATGGTGGTAGCAAGCTTTTTAACCAAACACCTGTTGATTGATTGGCGTTTGGGTGAAAAGTATTTTATGCAGCATTTAATTGATGGTGATTTAGCGTCAAATAATGGTGGCTGGCAATGGGCGGCAAGTACTGGTTGTGATGCACAGCCATACTTTAGAATTTTTAACCCAATAAGGCAAAGTGAACGATTTGATCCTAATGGTAAGTTCATACGTAAGTACTTACCAGAACTCGAAAACATTCCAGATAAACATATTCACTTTCCAGCGCAGTATATTGCCAACCACCACTTGGCTATTTATGTAAAGCCAATAGTGGAGCACAAAGAAGCCAGACTTAAGGCGTTATCTTTTTATAAAGTGTCATGAACTGATAGTAGCCTGCTTTGAGTGACTAACTAAATAAACCATCAGGGTAGAAAAAATGCATACGAATGTTACCAATGATTTAACCGCTAAAAAACCGCTATGGTTGACCAACTTTATCAGCACTTACCAGTCACTCTCACCCAGTAACCTAACGTTGTTGACCTCGATTTATCATAATAATGTAGTCTTTATTGATCCCATGCATCAGGTTGACGGTATTGATGAACTATATCAGTACTTTGAGGGTTTATATCAAAACTTGTCATCTTGTACCTTTGTTATCAACCATGTTATTACAGAAGCAGATGAAGCCGCTATTTATTGGACAATGTCATATCAACATCACAAGTTGAACCAAGGTAAAGTAGTTACCGTATCGGGAACATCACATATTAAAGGTAAAGGCGATAAGGTTTTTTACCATAGAGATTATCTTGACTTAGGCGCTATGTTATACGAGCAATTACCTTTCTTCGGTAAATTAACCAAATGGATTAAAATTAAGGCGGCAAACTAATGGCGATGAACACAATTTTAATTACAGGTGCAACCTCAGGTATCGGCCTCGCTTTATTTGAAAAATACGTAGCACTTGGTCATAACGTAATTGCCTGTGGCAGAGATGAAAAAAAGTTGTCTTTATTGTCGGCTACCGCCTATAAGACCTATTTATTTGACTTGAATAACCCTGAAAGTATCGGGCAACAACTGCAAAACCTCCCCGCGCTAGATCTGGTCATTCTTAATGCGGGGGATTGTCGTTATATTGATGATGCCAAACATTTTGACGGCCAATTGTTTGCAGACATTATTGCAATAAATCTGTCCTCGCTGGGGTGGTTATTGCAATTTACCTTGCCTAAAGTCAATACTGGGGGACAGGTTGTTTTTGTCAGCTCGAGTGTTACCACACTTCCTTTACCAAGAAGCGAAGCTTATGGCGCATCAAAAGCTGGCATGGATTATTTAGCCAATAGCTTACGTTTAGACTTACTTGCGCAGCATATTGGGGTCACCTTAGTGCACCCCGGCTTTGTTAAAACCCCTTTAACTGACAAAAATAAATTCTCGATGCCATTTCTTATTTCCAGTGAGCAAGCTGCGAGTAGAATTATTGCAGGCGTCGCTAAGCGCAAACATTATTTACATTTTCCTAAGCGATTAACCCTTTTATTAAAATTATTATCATTTTTACCAACGTCAGTATGGCAAAAAATCATTTCAAGGAAGCAAAAGTCATGAAAAACATTGCTATTATTGGTTCAGGTATTTCAGGTTTAACAGCGGCTTATCTTTTATCTAAAAAGCACAAGGTTACAGTTTTTGAAAAAAACGACAACATTGGCGGGCATACCGCGACTGTTGATGTAGAAAAAGGCGGTAGCTCCTTTGCTATTGACACAGGTTTTATTGTTTTTAATGATAAAACCTACCCTAATTTTTTAGCCTTGTTAGCCGAGATAGGTATTGGCAAACAAGCAACAGAAATGAGCTTCTCAGTACACAACTGTCAAACGGGCATGGAGTACAATGGCCATAACTTAAACACCTTGTTTGCACAAAGGCGCAATATATTTCGGCCAAAATTCTGGCAGTTAGTGAAAGAAATACTGCGTTTTAATCAGCAGTGTAAAGCGATATTCGACTCAAAAAACTACCAAGAGGGTATGACATTAGGCAAGTTTTTAGCAGAAAATAACTTTAGTGATTTTTTCGCTGAACATTATATTTTACCGATGGGTGCTGCTATATGGTCTAGCTCTTTATTACAAATGGAAGACTTTGAGTTTAGATTCTTTGTACAGTTTTTCCATAATCATGGCTTATTAAATATTGCAGACAGGCCGCAATGGTATGTTATTCCTAATGGTTCACGGAGTTATTTACCCCCCCTGTGTCAACCGTTTGCAAAAAACATCCAACTAAATGCTGATATAAGCGGTATTACCCGCAGTGAACACCAAGTGCATATACATTTTAATCAAGAGCAGAGTCAGTGCTTCGATGAGGTGGTGATCGCGTGTCATTCTGATCAAGCGCTAGCCTTGTTAAATGATGCCACAGAGCAAGAGCGTGCTATTTTGTCGGCTATGCCTTACAGTGAAAACTCAGTGGTTTTGCATACAGACAAGTCTTTATTACCAAAAAGAAAAAAAGCTTGGGCAAGTTGGAACTATCAACTTAGCCAAGACCGCAGTAAAGCCGCAAGCGTTACCTACAATATGAACATTTTACAAGGCATTCAAAGTGAACATACCTTTTGCGTTACGTTAAACCAAAAAGAGGCAATTAAGCCTGATGCTATTTTAAGAGAATTCATCTATCACCACCCCATTTTTTCCAGTGAGTCAATTCAAGCACAGCAAAAAAGAAATAAAATATGCGGAATTAACCATACGCATTTCGCTGGTGCCTATTGGCATAATGGTTTTCATGAAGACGGCGTAAGAAGTGCCGTTGAAGTTGCCAAACGGTTTGGTTGTACGTTAAGTACTTAAAAGGGAAAAAAAATGGCAGTCACTTTTGAGCAAAGCAAAATTTACCTTGGCAATATTGTGCATCGACGCTTCAGTCCTAAAAAGCATCGTTTTAATTATACCTTGTATATGCTGGCACTTGATGTTGACGAAATTGAAAAAGCGCAACAAGCCAAACAAGGTATAGGCTTGTTTGGTTTCTCGTGGTTTCACCCGTTACGTTTTGTTGAAAAAGATTACTTAGCAAATGAACCTTATGGCTTAAGTGAACGTATAGCTAATAAAGTGAAGCAGTTAGCAGGCCATGATGATATCAATCGCATTGTTATGTTAGTACAAGTGCGTTGCTTTGGTGTCTATTTTAGCCCAGCTAACTTTTATTTTTGCTACAACAAAAATGAACAATGCACCCAAATGCTGGCCGAAGTAAGTAATACACCCTGGAATGAAAGGCATTACTACCTCGTTGATTTACTCGGTGAAAGTAAAAAGGTTAACAAAAAGACTTTTCAAGTTTCACCGTTTATGGATTTGAATATGTCGTATTTCTGGCGTGTTAAAGCACCAACTAAAGACAGTGACAATATCGTAATCAACATTGAAAACAAACGTAAAAACACGTTAACCGATAAAGAAGAGAAATTATTTTATGCTAGCTTAATGTTAGATAAACAAGCACTTAACCAAAAGAACTTACTGCGTGTTTGGTGTCAGTTACCGGTGATGACAGTCAAGGTCGTGTTAGGTATTTATTGGCAAGCATTGAAGTTGTTTATTAAGCGCGTGCCCTTTATCGGCTACCAAAAAGAATAGCCGATAAGTTAGTGACAGCATTATTAGGAGAGTAAAATGGAACAAGTTGAAGGTGTTAGCGTATTAGAGAAAGCAAGCTGGTTAGGGCAACGTTGCTGCGCAATTGTGTATTCTATTTTTGAGCAACTTAGTTATGGTCAGCTTGAAGTAGTGGAAGGTTCAAAGCATCACTTTTTTCCAGCACAGGCAACCAATCCTACTATAGAAGGAAAAATTCACATTCATGATGTGAGTGTGTATCAAGATTTTGTCAAAGGTGGCAGCATAGGTGTGGCGGAATCTTTTATCGAAGGTAAGTGGAGCAGCCCTAATTTAACTAACGTTATTCGAATCTTTGCTAAAGCGCAGCAATTAACCGACTCATTAGAAGCGAAAAGTTCGTGGTCTAATCGCATTAAAAATGCATTATTTCATTGGCAAAACCGAAATACACAGTCGGGTTCTAAACGTAATATTTTAGCGCACTATGACTTAGGAAACGAGTTATACACACGATTTTTAGACCCTAAAATGATGTATTCATCAGCCATATATCCGACAAAAGATAGCTCCTTAGCAGAGGCACAAGCTTATAAGTTAAAAACTATTTGTGAGCGTCTTTCACTCAAAAGTACCGATCACTTATTGGAAATAGGCACAGGGTGGGGCGGTTTAGCTATTTATGCTGCGCAGCATTATGGCTGTAAAGTAACAACCACTACGATATCAGATGCACAATACGCCTATACACAAGAGCGCGTTGAAGCCCTTGGGTTAACAAGACAAATTACGTTATTAAAAAAAGACTACCGTGACCTAACAGGAGAGTTTGATAAAGTCGTCTCTATTGAAATGATAGAAGCCGTTGGTTATGAATTTTTGCCGAGTTTTTTTAGACAATGTAATGATCGTTTAAAACCCGGTGGCAAACTACTTATTCAAGCAATAACGATTGCTGACCAACGTTTTGAGTCATATAGAAGCAACGTTGACTTTATTCAAAAGTATATTTTTCCAGGTGGTTTTCTACCCTCAATAAACATACTCAGCCAGCATATCACTGAGCACAGTGACTTGGTGATAGAAAACCTGGATGATATTGGCTTAGATTACGCTAAAACCTTACATGATTGGCGACAAAACTTTATCGCGTCATGGTCAGACTTGAAGCCCTACGGTTATGATGAAACCTTTAAAAGGCTATGGCTATATTATTTTGCTTATTGTGAAGGGGCTTTTTTAGAGCGCTCTATCAGTACAGTGCATTTAGTTGCAAGAAAATAAAGTTTTACCTGTAAATCTCTTCTGCTCAGCACGTCAATAACTTATACTACGCACTCTTTCGTAGTGAGACGTATATGACAAATAAACAGCTGTTGCCTCTATTGATCCTAATGGTTATTTTTAGCCCTTTAGCCATCGACATATTTTTACCGGCGCTACCTATGATGGCCGGTGAGCTAGCCGTGTCCATGACTAAAATACAATGGAGCATCACCATCTTTATTTTAAGCTTGGGGTTCGGCCAACTCATTAGCGGCCCTTTAGCAGACCGATACGGGCGTAGGCCAGTTGCTATCGGCGGTATCGTGATTTATGGCTTGGCCTCCCTTGCGGCGGCTTATTCAGACAGTTTAACGTTTTTTCTGCTTAGCCGCTTGTTACAAGGCTTTGGCGCTTGCGCGATAGTAGTTGCTGCCTTTGCGAGTGTGCGTGATAAATATAACGCGATTGAAAGTGGTGTTATGTATTCTTATTTAAATAGCGCTATTTGCTGTATTCCGGCGTTAGCACCTTTGTTAGGTAATGTGTTAACTGAGTCGTTTGGTTGGCGTAGTAATTTTGACTTTATGACAGGCTATGCTGTTTTTGCCGGTTTGATTTTATTTTTTATGCTAAAAGAAACAAAACCAGCGTATCCAGCAGTACAGCAGGAAAAGTTTATTAATGTTGCCCAGTTTATAGCAGTATTAAAACACCCTGTTTTTATATTTAATGCCTTTGTTGTGATGCTATCTATGGCGATAATTCTTGCCTACGTTAGCAGTTCACCCGCTTGGTTAATGGTAAATTTAGGACTAGATCAACAGCACTTTGTTTATTGGTTTAGCTTAAATGCTGTGATTAATATTATTGCCTGCTCTTTAGCCCCCAGAGTGTTACGTGCCTTTGGTGCTAGAGTAACCATAGGTTTAGGTATGGTACTGTTAGGCGTGGCAGGTTTACTGATGTTAGCCTTGCTAGGATTGCACACCCCTGTGGCTTTTATGCTACCCATTATGGTGAGTTCACTTGGTTTTTCTCTACTGATGGGGGCTTGTGCAGGGCAAGCGCTGGCGCCTTTTGGTGAAAAAGCAGGCTCTGCCTCTGCCCTATTAGGCTTTGTACAAATGAGTGGCTCAGCGGTTATTGTTTACTTTTTACAATTATTACCCATAAGTGAAGCTGCGCAATTAGCTTTGTTAATGCTGATGATTATTCCCGTATACGGGATATGGAAGTCACCTCGAGTGAAAAAGCACATTATGCTCACCTCGCATTAATTGCCTGCAGCTTGGCATGCATTACCTGTAAATAATGCTGTGCTGTTCAGGCTTGGCCTTGAATTAGACAATGTCGTTAATAATATGCCTGTAGTCTGTAATATAAGGGTAGCCTTGTAGTTGCTCTGAGCTTATATTGGGCCGTGTCAGATCTGGGTTTGCCACAGAAAGCAGGTGCTTAATCCCAAATTCTTTTGCCGTATTTAAAATCGTTAAATTATCATCAACAAATAACGTTTGTTCATTATCAAACTTTAAATCTTGTTGTAAGTTTTGCCATAATACTGGTGACTCCTTGGTCGCACCATAGTTGTGCGTTGAGATAAGTGAGTCAATATGTTTATCTAGCGCAGTTCTTTCTATTTTTAAAGATAAGCTGTCAGGGTGGGCATTAGTCACTAAAACAACTTCCTTATTGGCTTTTCTAAGGGCATCTAAAAAAGGGAGTGTGTCTGGGCGTAATGCAATTTTATGCTGTATTTCTTTCTTTAACTCAACAATAGGCAACTCAAGCTTATCGCTCCAATAATCTAAACAATACCATTGGATTTCACCCATAACCTTGTTGGTTTCAACTTGTAAATACTTTTGGGCTTCAACGAATGAAATATGATGGGCTTGTGCATATTTTGAGGGAATATGCGTATGCCAAAAATAATTATCAAAGTGTAAATCTAATAAAGTACCGTCCATGTCGAGTATAACAAAATTAATTTTTTCCCAGTTAAGCATTTAGAGGTTCCATAGTTGATGTTTATCGTGTCATTATAGCGTTATGTAGAACGGAATACGCAAGCTTATGACGAGGAAAAATAAATTACCCACCATTAATAGTCAACAACAAGTGGCTAAAAGTCGTTTGTTTGCCATTGAGCAACTTGAATTAACTTTTAGTAATGGCGAGCAGCGTCAGTATGAGCGTATGTTAGGCTCTGGTAATGGCGCAGTAATGATAGTACCTATGCTTGACCCTGATACGCTATTGTTAGTCAGAGAATACTGCGCTGGCACGCACAGTTATGAGCTTGGCTTCCCTAAAGGGTTGATAGACCCAGGTGAGTTACCTGAACAGGCGGCTAATCGAGAGTTACAAGAAGAAATTCTTTATGGCAGTAAGCAGTTGAAATTTCTTTCACAGGTCATGATGGCTCCCGCTTTTTTCAATGCCAAAATGGATATTTTTGTTGCGACTGATTTATACCCCTCAGCACTTGAAGGTGACGAACCCGAACCCCTAGAAGTTGTTTCTTGGCCTATTAAAGAATATAAAACATTATTACGCCAGCCTGATTTTCAAGAAGCTCGAAGTGTCACTGCGTTAATGTTGCTCGTTGATTACCTTTCCCCTAATCAGTTATCCAATCAGGATGAAGTATGACTATAAATGATGAAAAACTCTTAAATACTGCCTTAGAAAGCGCTAAAAAGGCGGGTGTTGAGGTAATGAAGTATTATCGTGATCAAAGCTTTACTGCGGATATCAAATCAGATAACAGCCCAGTAACCAGTGCAGATATTGCCGCCAATGATATATTGATGGATCAATTACAGACATTAACCCCAGATATTCCTATTATCTCTGAAGAAGTCGGGACGGTGGCTTTAGCAGAGCGAAAAAATTGGCAGCGCTATTGGTTACTTGACCCCATTGACGGTACAGGTGAGTTTATTATTGGTAGCGGTGACTTTGCGGTAAATATTGCGCTAATTGATAACGGATGGCCAAGTATTGGTGTTATTCATGCGCCTGATCATAACTTAACATATTATGCACAAAATAATTTAGGGGCGTTTAAAGAATGTCACTTTAAAAACAATAATACTAGCCACCAAATTCATGTAGCAGATTACCAAGAGCCACGCCGTATTAAGGTGGCCATTAGCAGGCGCCAGCACATAGAGGTTATCAACCAGTATTTAAATAATGACTTTAGTTTTGACCATGTTGCTTTAGGGAGTTGTTCGTTAAAGCACTGTTTAATTGCAGAAGGTGGCGCTGATTGTTATTTGCGTATTGGTGTTACCGGCGAGTGGGATACAGGGGCGGGCCAATGTATTTTAGAGCAAGCCGGTGGTACTATCATAGACAGTGAATTTAACCCATTAACTTACAATAAAAGAGAAAGTTTACTCAACCCAGACTTTCTGAGCTTGGGTAATAAGAATATTCCTTGGCAAGACGTGATTAAACCCCACAGAAAAACGTATAGCGATGCGTGATTGTTTTGCCTAGGGACAGCAAATAATGTTGCTGTTAGCGCTTGTATACGCGCCAACTAATATAAAGCAATTAATTTAAGTTAATTAAGGTGTTAATTATTTTCTTGTGCTTGATTAAATTGTTCGCTGGGGAGAATGTTTACACTTTCATGTAATTCAGAATAAACGAGCACAGCACTGCCTTGAGCTAACTGTGATTTTACTTGGGCAATTTTGTCTTCTTGTGTTGCGTCAATAGCGCCATAATCAGTGCCTTCACGTAAAATAAAGTCTTCAATTATTGCGTGTAAAGTCTCTTTAGGAATTTGTTCTAAGGGTATTATCATGGTTAACCAGCAGGTATGTCGTACGTTAAAAAAAACTATTGTACGACATGACCTCACATTACTCTATTGGTTAAATACGTATGCCGACCACCCCTTAAAAAATAAATAGTAATATTAAGCGTCTTCGTTAATATTTTTAAGAAAGTAGTAAATATAATAGCCGCCAATCGCTAATAATATAGCTAAACCGCCTATAGAAAACATTACCACTGGATCATTGGCAAGCATAGAGAAAAAGTTCATAACTGACTCCTTATATTGTCATTAAGGCCAGTATAATATACCCTTAAAAAATATAGGGTGATATAGATCAATATAACTCGTTATCCCTTGCCATTTTTGCTTTGAGTGTTTCTTGGGCGATAATTTTTCGGTAAATCTTATTTGCTTTCTCTTCGGCCATTGCTATTTTAGCTTTAGAAAGGTTCCGCTCATCAAGTAGACGGCTGGTTTCAGCATTAGGGTAACTATTCCAAGCGGCAATAGTATTCCAAATAAATGACATTTCAGTGCTTTTCTCTACACCTTTGCCTTCACTGTACAGTAAGGCAAGATTATATTGTGCTAGTACATTGTTTTGATCAGCAGCCGCTTGGTACCAGCGAGAAGCCCTAAAATCATCTTGAGCAACGCCAGTGCCATTGGCAAGCATGACGGCTAAATTAAACTGCGCGCTTGCTAAGCCTTTTTTAGCGGCTTTAAAGGTTAATTCGTATGCTTTTTTTAAGTCTTTTTTCACTAACTTGCCTTCAGTGTAAATTAAAGCAAGTTCGAACTGAGCGTCGGAATCATTTTGCTCGGCGGCTAACTCAAATAATGCGAGCGCCTTCATTCCGTCTTTAGGTACGCCGTAACCGTTTTTATAAACAACCCCCATCTGATATTGTGCCGGTGCATACCCCTCGGCTACCAAAGGACGAAACTCTGCGATGGCACTATGGAACTCACCACGGTTTAAGTCGTAAATACCTTGTTCAAAGTTGTTGCTTTGGCTTAAGGAAGAAAAACTCGTTGCCAATACTAAAATTAATGTGCTAATTAAATTTCGCATAATATGTCTCTTTAATAATATTTACTGATATAAGTATTGTAGCTCAGTTTTTAGTGTAGCTCAGATTTATTAATTCACCGACATCATCGCTTCAATCTTTTCAGCTACTTCTAGCCAGAGCATTTCATTTTCTTCTATTTTTTCTTTTAAGTTAGCCTGTAGCTTTAATTGTGTGGTCAGTTCTTTTTTTCGCTCAGCTTGATAAATATCACTTTCACTAAGTAAGGCTTCTACGTGTGCTAGTTCGGCTTGATCTTGTGCTATTTTTTTTTCTAGTTGGTCAGACTCTTTACGCAAGGGAGCCGTTTGTTGACGCAATTTAGCTTGTTGTTGGCGTAGTTGTTTTTTGTCTAACGTTTTATCTTCGTTGTCACTTTGATTACTATTGCTGTCTGATTTGTGGTCAGACAAGGTTTGTTTTTTATCCTCATTGAGCCATTGCTGATAATCATCAATATCACCACTGAAATCGGTTACTGTACCATTAGCAACTAAATAAAATTCATCTACACAAGACTCTAGTAAAAAGCGATCATGGGCAATTAATATAATCGCCCCACCAAACGCTTGTAATGCCATTACTAAAGCTTGGCGCATTTCTAAGTCTAGGTGGTTAGTCGGCTCATCAAGTAATAACAATTGTGGTTTTTCTAAGACAATAAGTGCTAATACTAAGCGTGCTTTCTCACCACCCGACATATTTACAACGGCTTCAAGTGCTTGGTCGCCACTAAAGCCAAACTTACCTAAAAAACTCCTCGCTTGTGGCTCACCTAATGTAGGTTTGGCACGAAGAATATGATCAACAGGGCTTGAGCTCGGATGTAATTGCTCTAATTGATGTTGAGAAAAATACCCTATTGTTAGCTCTTGTGCACAATAACGTTCACCTTTAAGTAAGGCGATTTCACCGGCTAAAGACTTTATTAAGGTCGATTTACCAGCGCCGTTTCTGCCTAATAAGCCAATACGGCTACCAGGAACTAGCGTTAAGCCAACATCATTTAAAATAATAGCGTCTGCACTATACCCGCACTGGCTTTCGGTTAAAGACAACAATGGGTAAGGTAGGCTGTCTGGTTGCTCAAAGTTAAAAGTAAATTGGCTATCGACATGGGCTGGGGCTAAGCTTGGTAACTTCTCTAAACGCTTTAAGCGACTTTGTGCTTGCTTTGCTTTACTGGCTTTGGCTCTAAATCTATCGACAAAGGCTGTTAAATTAGCCGCTTCTTTTTGCTGTTTTTGAAATTGGATATCTTGCTGCGCTAGGTGCTCGGCGCGTTGTCTTTCAAAAGCGGTATAATTACCGTTATACAGTTTGGCGCGTTGATGTTCAATATGTAATATTTGGTTAATCACCGTATCAAGAAAATCACGATCATGGGAGATAAGCACTAAAGTGCCGGTAAAACGTTTAAGCCAACGTTGTAGCCAAATAACGGCGTCTAAATCTAAATGGTTGGTCGGCTCATCCAGTAATAATAAATCAGCA
Source organism: Colwellia sp. F1 (assembly GCF_056238625.1). Classification (NCBI taxonomy): domain Bacteria; kingdom Pseudomonadati; phylum Pseudomonadota; class Gammaproteobacteria; order Alteromonadales; family Colwelliaceae; genus Colwellia; species Colwellia sp. F1. The sequence continues at coordinate 172,177 of NZ_JBWDLI010000004.1, read as the reverse complement.
CGGCTTATTAACGCCTGGGCTAAATTTAAACGCATGCGCCAGCCCCCTGAGAAGTCCTTTACAGGGCTAGTGAGCTGGCTTTGTAAAAAACCTAACCCATGAAGCAACTCCCCTGCGCGAGCGGGTAGGCTATAGCCCTGTATTGTGTCTATTTTATTGATGATAATGGCCTCTAAATTACCATCGTTATTTTGGCGTGCTTGCGCTAATTGTTGCTCGAGTTGACGATATTCCTTATCACCATCTATAACGTAGTCAAGTGCAGCTTGTTCAAGTGACGGTGTTTCTTGTTTAACCGTTGCAATAGACCAACTACTGGGTAAGGATAAATCCCCTGCATCTGGTGATAGTTCACCGAGCAAGGCCGCGAAAAGAGAAGACTTACCACAGCCATTACTACCCACTAAGCCTACCTTATGGTTGGGATGAATAGTGAAACTTGAGGCGGTGATCAGATTTTTTGCGCCTCTGTCTAAGCTTAAATCGCTGGCGGTGATCAATGTTTTTTCCTTATGTTAATCGTTGTAAAAGTGGATGTTAAAAAATATCTGTATATTGTCGCTGTTCCTGTGACCACTATTCAAGGTAAAATAACAATATTCGAAATTATTTATTAGCTTAGTTAAAATATTCCTGAGTTAACGCATTAACTAAGCGGGGGCAATGACAGATGAACAAGCAGCAAAAAAAAAGATTTATAGCAGGGGCAATTTGCCCAAAATGTAAAGCACAAGATACGATGGCGCTAACAAAAGAAGACGGCGTAGAAAAAGTTACGTGTGTAAGCTGTGGTGAACAAATGACACAAAGTGAGCCACAAGTTGCAGAGGCAGTACGTCAACATGAGCAAGTGATTGGCGTATTTACACCTTAAAGGCAAGCAGTGATTTAATTAGAGCGTGGCTTTTGGTTTTGTTAAGGTAAGCATGAAAAGGAGTCACCTTCTCTTTAATGCTTACCTGTAAATAGGGCTATTAACTGCAACAAATAGCGAAGCAACATTTACGTTATTATAACTTAACGTTTGGCCGACAAAATACTTTCCACGCTTAATTTTACTTGTTTATAGTTAACTGATTCAACAAAGCCGAGTGAAAATGTTTGCGGTGTTGTTAAAAACTTATCTTTATTGCTTCGGCCAAAACCAAATACTGTCATGTCGGGGCGGCTCACGTAATTATCAGGGTGTTCATCATCTTCATGATGTAAAAGAAAAAGCATACGTGGGCTTTTTTCATCGCCAAAGGCGATCCATTCAGGTGATGGTAAATCACCCAAAAATGGTTCGTTGATTAAATGCTTGCTGTTATCAGCAGATGAAAACCAAAAGTCAGTATCATCCATTTCACCATAAGGAACACCCTCGTATTGCACCCAATACTGGTAGCCCTCACTTACTTTACTCATGGTAAAGTCTAAGCGCTGTGGGTAAAAGTCCCATTGGCCTTGCCACATTTTATTACCGGATGTAAAGGTAATACGCACGTGCTGCTTAGACTCAATATTGACGACAGAAGTAGACAAATCAGTACCTGCATTTAAAGCATGAAAATAATTGCCGTCTTGCTTATGAATAGCATTTGGAAAACCGCGATATTCGCCTTTATGGCCAGAGCCTTTTTTATTGTGAAAGCCTAGCCAGTCAATGCCTTCTTTATCAAGCATACTGGATAAACCACCGCCTTTTTTTTCTAGGTAGTAAGTCGCATTAGGTGTGGTAATAATATAGCTAGATACACCTCCTGCAGAGTCATCTATGCCGTGTGTGAGTTGTACTGTTGCTTTGACCACATTGCTTTCTTGTTGGTTTTCACTCGCACAGCTGGTGATAAAAAATATCATGGCTAATAATAAAACCCTAGGGTTAACTAAGGGGCTTATCGCAGTCACTACTGCATTTTTTATTGGTTTTAAAGGTAAAGTTGTCATCGTAAATCCGGCAAAGTTAATTGAATAATAAGGGTGAAATTTAATGTTTAAAAGAGCGCTATATTGTTATCTATAGCGCCTTTTTACTTGCTTTAAATCTGCTTATGCATTACTGATAGTAACCTGTGGTGGCTTTGCGCTTTGCTTGAGTAAGTAGCCAACAGCCAAAATAACCACAGCACAACCAACAAAGATTAATCTGCCCCATAATGGGTTGGGTATTAGCGCCATAAAGACAATACCTGTACCCATGTACATCACCATAGAGCCAAGCTTGTTACGTTGTTGGCGATCATAGGTGTCTTGTTCGCCGTCTGAAATCACAGGGCTTTTAAGATCGTTAAAGAAAGCATCGGTTTGTGCTTTATATTGATCTTTATCTGCTTTATAAAACACTGTCGTTAAACAAAAGAACCCCGCAGTGATAACTAAATGCGCTCCTATGGTTAAGATTAGGTTCATGTCGGTAGCTTCTCTTGACGTAAACTCAGGTATGCCAATAAAGCGAGAGAATACATCAGGCGTTAGCACGTTCATAACAAACCAAGAAACAAATAAACCAATAACAACGGTGACCCACGGAGCCCATGAGGGTGTTTTCTTAATAAATAGGCCAAATATTAATGGAATTAAAATTGGCACTTGAATCATTACCGAGAACGACATCATTAAATCAAACAAACTAAGTTCTTTTAATGACTTAAAAAATAACGCCATCATAATCACTAACAAACCACTAATAAAACTGAGTAGTTTACCCATTTTTAATAAGTGTTCGTCGGTGACTATTTTATTGCGTTTTTCTAATAGTGGCTGATAAATACTGCGGATAAAAATACCCGAGTTTTTATTTAAGGCTGAATCCATAGACGACATAGAGGCTGCAAATAGTGCAGCGAGTAATAAGCCAACCGTACCTAGGGGCATGGCGTTTCGAGCAAAGACTAAATAAACAGCGTCGGCAGCTTTATTACCTAATTCTGCATAAGACGCTGCCGCATCAGGGTATAAAATAGCTGAAGCCCAAGGGGGAACGAACCAAATAATACTGCCAACTCCCATTAACACCATGGCAAGCAGTGAAGCTTTACGGGCGTTGTCAGAGTCTTTGGCGTTTAAAAAACGAAACGAATCATTCAGGTTCATTATGGTTATCATTTGCTTTGCAAGGAAAAAGATAAAAGTACCTACTAACAGTAAACCATAGTTCATATCAGGGCCCATAATAAAGTCAGACGGGAATTTGGTCACTAATTCAACAGGCCCTCCAACCATTACCAAGGCAACAATCGCACAAGCAATAGACACCACAGCCACCACTAAGGTTTGTACAAAGTCAGAAGCCACAACGCCCCATGCGCCAGACAATACCGAGATAAACAATACCGCTAAGCCAGTAGCAATAATGGTAAGATTAATGTCAGCTTCAAATACCGCACTGGTAAACACCCCTAAGGCGTTTAACCAAATACCCGCATTTAAAAAGCTGAACACAATTAATGCACAAGAGAAAAACAACTCATTTTGGCTACCAAAGCGGCGCTTAATACCTTCAGTTGGCGTATCAACGCGCATTTGACGAAAGCGATGTGAGAAGTACGCCCAGCCACAAAAATAAGCAAAGGTATTAGCAAAAAACACTAAGCTAACAGCAAAACCGTCAGTAAAGGCTTTACCTGCTGCCCCAGTAAATGTCCAAGCCGAAAACTGTGACATAAAGGCGGTTGAGCCAACCATCCACCAGAGCATTCTGCCACCGCCGCGAAAATAATCGCTTGTTGATTTAGCCGCCATTTTTTTGAAGGCAAAACCTATACCCACAACTAAAAGGAAATAACCGGCTATTACTGCGTAATCATAAATCATGTGATAAAGCCTATATTTTTGTCTTGAATTAAAGTGTTAAAGTTTGGTTACGTCTACCCAAAAGTCATTCTTACGAATTAAATCAATAAGTTGCTGGTATTGACTGCCTTCTTTGAACGTTTGATAAGGTGGAACTTTTTCTCCTTTAATATCTTTAACCATTTCACGAATAAGGTAGCGCCAGTTACGTTCAGTATCGCCTTGAACTTTAGGAATATTGGCTTCAATGTCTGCTGGTAAAGGTTGCTCTAGCCATGCTTTACTATCGCCACCATTACTTTCGCCGTATAAATAAAGCGGGCCTGCCCCATAATGACCTTTAATATAAATTGCGCCTTTGCTACCGTAAAAAACAAGATGGTCATCGTTAAAGCGTGGGTGTAAACCGCCATGCTTAAACATGACTGAAACCGGCTTTTTGGCAAACTCACTTTCTAATTGAGCAAGCACGTTATATGACCATTCAACATTTGATTTACCCCATTTTAGTGAGGGGTCGTTAATGTCTTTGGGAATAAAGTCACGGCGAGTTTTAAAGTTATGAACACCTTCAACAATAGGCGCTTGGCCTAAGTCATCACGTACTTCACCCATAATAGATAAGATTTTTTCACCCACTACCGAGGTGACAATCGACATCATGTGTGTGAAGTTATTGTTTAATCGGCCACCACCATCTTCTTGACGATGCGACCAACCAAAAGGAATGTCGCGCTCTAAATTAAAGTGAGAAATACATTCTACTTCTAACGGTTCACCAATAGCGCCTGCTTCAACCAGGCGCTTAGCATGCAAAATTTCGGGCATGTATCTAAAGCTTGAAGCAAAGGCCGTTTTAACACCTTTGGCTACTGCAAGTTCATAAAGCTCTTTTGAAGTAGAGCCATCAGCGGTAAGCGGTTTGTCTGAAAATACATGGCAGCCAAAAGCTATGGCTTGTTTAATCGGTTCAACATGTGCGCCACCTGGGGTTGCAATAGAAACTACATCAGGTTTGCAATCGACTAATGCTTGTTGCCAGTTTGTACCCGCATAAGGAATATTCATATCTGTAGCGACTTCTTGCACCACACTTTCAGTGCGACCTACTATGCCAACGACCTCTGCGCCTGCGTAACGAAAAGCTTCTGCATGGCCTTGACCCGCAAAACCCGTACCGTGAACTAATACTTTTACTTTATTACTCATGTGATATTCCTAATATTTTTAATTTGTTTTTTGCTTATTCACTGCAGCACTGTTACTTATTTGCCTGTCTTGGCGTTGTGTTGTCGGTGCTACTTTTATCAGCTTCATACTTACCAGTTCCAGAGCGTACCGTCTTCTAAGCGACTTACCGGTAAATATGAACGTTTGTATGGATATTGGGCTGAAGCTTCCTCGTCAAACTCAACACCTAAACCTGGCGCTTCACTCATCATGCCCATGCCATTTTTAACGGTGAATTTATGTTTGAAAATACGGTTTAACCCTTCATTGCCCAGGCCAACAAATTCTTGAATACCAAAATTAGGCGCCCAAATATTTAAGTGCATGTGCGCAGCAAAACATATGGGTGATAAATCAGGGGCACCGTGCGGCGCCGTTTTAACATTGTAAACACTGGCGAAGTCAGTAATACGTTTTAATGCGGTGATACCGCCTGCGTGAGTAGCAGCAACGCGAATATAGTCAATTAGTTGGTTTTGAATGAGATCTTTACAATCCCAAATTGTGTTATAGGTTTCACCGATGGCTAAAGGTGTTGTGGTGTGCTGCCTAATAACCTGGTAACTGTCTTGATTTTCAGCAATTGCAGCATCTTCAAGAAATAACAAATTATACGGCTCTAATAATTTACCTAACTTTGCTGCCTCAATTGGCGTTAAACGGCTATGTACATCATGGGTGAAGTGCACATCGTAACCAAAGCGTGCACGGGCTTTTTTGAATAACTCAACGATTGAGTTGAAGTATTTAGCCGTTGACCATTCTTCTTCTGGAGGCAGCGGGCGACTGCCTTGTAGTTCAAAGTAATCTTTTTTATCGCCAAGTACACCGTAAGTTACTTTTAAACCAGGAATAGCAGACTGTAAGCGAATAGCTTTAAAGCCATTGCTAATATGCTCTTGGGCTTTATTTAAGGTGTCGTCAATATTTTCGCCATTAGCATGTGCATAAAAAGTAACCCCCTTGCGGCTTTTACCCCCCAATAATTGATAAACAGGCAAGTTTGCCACTTTACCCTTAATGTCCCAAAGTGCCATGTCTATCGCTGCTATTGCTGCCATCGTAATTGGGCCTTTACGCCAGTAAACCCCTTTATACAAATATTGCCAAATATCTTCTATTTCTTGCGGGTCACGACCTATTAAGCAAGGGGCAACATGCTCTTCTAAATAAGTCACTACGGCCATTTCTCGGCCATTGACTGTTGCATCACCTAAGCCGTAAGTACCTTCATCTGTGAGCACTTTCACGGTGACAAAGTTTCTTCCTGGGCTACAAACAAATACTTTTATTTCTTTAATCTTCACTTGTTTTCCTTATATAAGTTGAAAAGTCAAAACAACTAAATCGGTTTATCTATGTCTGTATCCTACTGCTGTAATCTGCTGAGGTCAACTAAATTAAAATAGGCAATTTAACGCACTTTAATAAACTATTATTATATTGATAACCATTTTAATCCCAATTAGTAATATGTGTAATAATTCTACATTACCAATAGTTTTTTCGTAATATTTTGATTTTTAAGAGGTTGTGTGTGTTGTTTTATTGAAGGATATCAATGTAAAAGTTATGGCTAGGAGGAGATATGTCACGTACTAATTGCCTAGCCGTTAAATATTTAATATTGACTTATTAAAATTGTGTGCTAGCTTTAATAGGTAAATCGGTTTAGTTTAATGCTTTTGCAGAATAAAACTTAATCATTTTACTTCCATGAATATAGATAATAATAAAATTTATAAATAAACAATTACCACAACGGCATATTCAAATAGGGGAATTTATGAACGTTAAAATGAAACTCAATAAAATAAGCTCGATACTTAAAAATAGCAGATCACACTCGGTTATTTGTAGTGCAGCTTTAGCTACATTATTTGTTGCTCCAAGTGTTGTGGCACAAGAAGAGCAGGTGGCGCCAAAAAGTGATGTAGAAGTAATAGAAGTCACTGGAATACGCAGTTCTTTAACCAGTGCGCTGTTAGAAAAGCGCGATGCTAATAACCTGGTTGAGGTAATTGAAGCAATTGATATTGGTAAATTGCCAGACCAAAACCTCGCTGAAGTGCTAGAAAATGTGACAGGAATACAAATTACACGAACAGCGGGCGTAGGTACCGGAGTACAAATACGTGGTACTAACGCCAACCGAACGGAGATCAATGGAGTGTCTACGGTTGGCTCTGGCACTGGCCGCAGTGGCATTAACTTTGAAGATGTTTCGGCGGGTATTATCGCCGCAGTTGAGGTGACTAAAGCGTCAGAAGCAAAAACAATTGAAGGCTCTGTAGGGGGAACGATTAATTTAAAAACTATTCGTCCGCTACAATTAAGCGATACCTTAGCGACTTTGCGAGTGCAGGGAGAGAATAGTAGCCTATCAGAAGATAGCGGTTTAAAACCTAGGCTTTCTGCGACTTTTGGCGATAATTGGGAAACTAACGCTGGTAAATTTGGTGTCGTGGTGAGTGCTAACTACGCTGAACAAGAAGCAACAGCATTCCGCCCTCGAGCAGACCGAGATAACTCAGTTGCCCCCGACAGCGGTGCTGCTAGTGCCCAACCATTCGCTTTTTTACCCATTCAATTTTTTGTACAAGATTATGATAACTATGAATCTGAGACAATAAATATTGCATCCTCACTTGAATGGGCACCAAATAATAATACTAAATTTTACTTTGACGCCATTATTAATGATCAAGAGCGCAGAGAAGAAAGCTCAAGGGTGCAAGCGTCTGGCGTAAGTGACCTTATTGGTGTGTCAATTCCTACTGAATTTGAACATGTTAATTTAGGTACAGTAGATGGCCAAAACCTTGGTAGTATTCAAGCAGCGGTCAAAGGGGTTATTCCGGTTGAAGATGGGGGGGCAGATCCAAACCTTCGTTTTTCTGGTGACACTAACTCACGTTTAACCAAGAGCGAAATCTTTAGAATTGGTGGCGAGTGGCAAGGTGATAACCTAAAAGTTACTGTAGAGGCTTCATCATCAAAATCAGACACAACAACGCCTAGTTTCAACACAACACTTAACTTTATCAACCCCAATGCTGCTGTTAATAGCTCAAATGAAAATGGTACACCCTTTGAGTATGATCTTACGGGAGGTTCATTGGCATTTGGCATCGCATCAGGCGAAGCGAATGCACCAACGAGTGCTCAATTGCTTGACCCTGCCAACACAGTATTTCGTGATGTAGAGATTGGTAATAGTACAGCAGACAATGGCGAAGACGCGTTTCGTATGGACTTCAGTTACTACTTCGATACGGTAGTAACCTCAGTTGATTTTGGTTATCGCTACAGCAAAGCTTCAAGTGTACAAGACACTATTATCAGCAGTGTAGCCTTAAGAAACATGGCTGATAGCCCCACCGGTGATCTTTTCTCAGAATTACTGATTCCAGGGCCAACAAACTTTAATTCTGCCGATGGTAGAGAGTTATATGTTCGTGACTACCTGCAAGTAAATCCTGAATACGTTGCGTCAAATCAAGCGGGAGCCTTAGCTATATTACAAAATGCAATTGACGAAGTTGGTGGTTCTATTCCCTTAAATGCACCTACCTCAAGTTCAGATGGCTTTTTTGATATTGAAGAAGAAACCAGTGCGCTTTATGCGCAAGCAAATTTTGAATATGGTATGTTCCGAGGTAACGCGGGTTTACGTTATTTAAAAACAGACGTTCAATCTATTGGTAATTCAACGACCACAGATGCCGATGGAAATGACCTCATATCAAAAGTGACAACTAAAGGTAGTTATAACTTTTTATTACCTCGACTAAACTTGACTGTAGATTTAACCGATGATGTTGTTATACGCTCGGGTTGGGGTAAAGATATTCGACGTCCTGACTTTGACGATCTATCAACGTCATATACTTTTGATACCAGTCCAAATCCTGCGGTTGCTATTGGTAATCCAAATTTAGTACCAGAAGAAGTAACGTCATTTGATTTATCAGCCGAATGGTACTTTGCAGAAGCGAGCGTGTTTAGTGTGGGTATTTTCCATAAAAAACGTAGCGACCTTCATGTTAGCCAACAAGAAGACCCTTATGAAGATCCAGTCACTGGGTATCGCGATATCACTGATCCTTGTGAAGCTGGTGGTATTTTCAACCCAATTGCCGATATTAACGTATTTGGCCCTGATATTGGGGTGGGGGTTTGCGTGCCATTCTCGACAACAATTAATGATACCGGTGAAACGACCCAAAAAGGGGTTGAAGTTGCGGTGCAGTACGACCTAGCTGGGTTTGAAGACAGCTTAGGTTGGGCATCTGGGTTTGGCGTCATTGCTAACTACACTAAACAAGAGTTCTCTGGTGGTGAAGCGTTTGACACAGCAACAAGTCGTGCTAATGCGATATTTGCCTTAACAACAGGCATTGAAGATATAAATGTTACCCGTGTACAAGGACTAACTGATTTATCTGAAAATGCTTACAACTTTACGCTCTATTATGAAAAATACGGCCTTTCAGCTAGAGCACGTTATACATGGCGTGAAGCATATCGTTCAGAAGACTTCGGTAGTACAAGTAGTTTTCCGTGGGGCTTTCCTGTAGTACAAGAAGACAGAGGACAACTTAATGCCAGCATTAGCTATGACGTTAATGAGCAACTAAATGTAGGTATTGAAGGGGTAAACCTGACTAAGTCTGATATTACACAATCTTGTGTAAATGAAGGGGGATTACTGTGCTATCAAGGCTTAACTGAACGTCGTATTACCGTAGGCGCCAGTTACAGATTTTAATATAATTGTGTAAAGTAAAACGTTAAACGCTGTGGTTAGTATCAATACAACTAATCACAGCGTTTTTTTGTTGATAATAGGGATCTTTACTATTTATCTACATGCCTATTATTTGATTACTGGCTTTAAGGTATTGTTTTTGTGTTCTAATCGCGTATATTTATACAAGTTAAATGGTACTTACCGAAAATCAATAGAAGTCAAAAGTAGAGCTTTCCCATATGTTTTTAATACAGGTACTGGCGGCTTTACATGTTTTAAGGCGCTAGCATGATCGTAATTTATGGCATTAATGAAAAACTTAATCCACTCAAAGAAAAATTATCGGATGTTACCCATAGCTGTATGCAAAGAGTTCTCGGCATGTCTGAGAATAAACGCGCGATTGTGTCTTTGGAAAGAGTAAACTTCTATTACCCAGGCGGCAGAAGTGATGCTTATAAGGCATAGTTATATGGCGCTAATAATCATGAAAGGATACTAGATTGCAAAAAGTTATTGAATTTAAAAAGAAAGGCTTCTGGTCAAATCAAGTTGATATCAACTCCCTCAATAATAAAATATCTGAATTAACGAAAGAAGATTGGGTTATCAAATCATTAACGCCCAACACTTCATTGTTTGGGCTTGTTACCTCATATACTATATTGATCGAGTTATCTGTTTAGTGTAATTGGCTTATAACAAGGCAAATCAATACAGTGAAACACAATGTATAAGACAAGTAGGGTATATGAGAACTTTGACTATTGTTTGCGTTGTACTGTTTATTAGTGCTTGTTCAAACACTGATTGGCGCACAGCGAGCCGAGAGCCTGCGGGTATTGCCACTCCACCTAGTGAAGATAGCAGGGCGATTATTGAATTTTATGCCGCCAATGCGTATAGCTGGCGTGGTTGGTTTGCGATTCACCCTTGGATTGCAATTAAAGAAGAGAACGCAACTAAGTATAGTGTTTATGAAGTTATTGGTTGGCAGGTAGAACGAGGCTTACCCGCTATAAGAGCATATGAAACAGTGACACCTGATAGATACTGGTTTGGAGCAAAACCGGAATTACTGCTTTCTATTAAAGGAGAGAAGGCCGCTAAGCTTATTCCCCAAATTAAAGCAGCCATAGCGGTTTACCCTTGGGCAAATGAATATCGTGTTATTCCGGGTCCAAACAGTAATACCTTTGTCGCTTGGATGGCTCTTCAAGTACCAGAGCTTGAACTAGAATTACCATTGAGTGCCATTGGCAGTGGTTATGCCAATTAATAAGTATAATTAACAAGAACACTCGCGCAAATTTGAATAAAACAGACTTTTCATCTGAAGCTTTATAAGCGAGTGCTCTAGTTACTATTTCAATGGGGGATTACTTGGGGATGTATAATTAAAAATGCAGGTTTCGAGCTCGAACAATATCTTTCATCACTAGGGTTGAGGTTAAACGTTGCACGCCGGGCAGCGCCGATAGTTTATCATCGTATAATTTTTGAAACGCGCCTAAATCCCTAGTCACCACATGCAGTAAATAATCAGGTGTGCCAAACAAACGCTGCGCATTCGTTATTTGTGGAATATCTTCAATGGCTAATTCAAGTTTAGCCAACGATGCTTTATCACCTTCTTTAATAGTAATAAAAACCAACGCAGAAAAATTAAGGCCTACTTTTTCTGGAGAGATCTCTGTCCTGTAGCCCACAATTGCTTTAGTTTTTTCTAATTCTTTAACGCGGCGGTGACATGGCGAAACACTAAGCCCGACGCGATCTGCAAGCTCTGAAAGCGTGAGTCGGCCATCTACTTGCAGCTCAGCAAGAATTTTCCGATCTATGCTATCCATATACAATTATTTCCTAATAATGGGGGTTAATAAGGTAAAGTATAGTATTTTTTTCCCATAAGAAAGTAATAAAATATACTCTCATTTATTTTAGGTTATTGCTGATGGATATTAATGTTATTTTTTCTTTTTGGCTAGTGTCAATATTGTTTGTACTTACCCCAGGTGCTGATTGGGCGTATACCATAAGCGCAGGCATTGCAGGCGATAAAATTATTCCAGCAGTTTCAGGGCTTTTGTTAGGCCATCTTATTGCCGCGCTGATTGTCGTGGTAGGTTTGGGGGCTATTTTAGCTTCGCATGTGATGTTAATGAAGTTTTTAACCTTACTTGGCGCGCTGTATATTGTTTGGATCGCGCTTTCGCTTTATAAAAACCCACCAGTACCGGTAGTATATAACGGCGCTGCTAGCGAATTAGGCGAAACACCACTAAAGTGGATGAAAAAGGGTTTTATTATTAGCGGCTTAAACCCTAAAGTAATGCTGCTGTTTTTAGCCTTATTACCACAATTTGTATTGCCGACCTTGTCATTTACGGTTACCGAGCAGCTGTTAGTATTAAGCATAATTCATTTAATTGGTTGTGGCTTTGTCTATTGGGTTATTGGTGTTAGCGCTCGAAAAATCTTAAGCAATAACCCAGCACTTGCACTAAAATTTGGTCGACTTTCTGCCATTATATTATGTATTTTAGGCACATTAATGTTGTTTGATAGTGCGCAAAAGCTACTAGTACACTTATAGTAAGCAATTAATTAGAACACCCCTGTAATTCTTATAAACGGTTTATATAGGCTTTTTTATAGCGGTAGAACGGGATAGTTTTGAGCAATTCTTCTAAAGGAAGCATAGCGAACGCCCAAAAAATGGATACGTCAAAATAAAGCACTAATACCGCGCAAAGCGGTAGTGATATAGCCCACTGTGTTACAAAGTGAACTTTTAATACTAAGTTACTATTTCCCAAGGCGCGTAAAATATTACCTGACACTGTGTTATAAGCACGAATAATGGGCAGAATAATATACAGCGGCGCGATAATCATTAAAGCTATTTGTGTTTCGGCTTCAATGTCGGGATAGACAAGGTCGATACACTGGCTAAGTATAAAGAATAGCCCGGCAATTAAAAATGACAACGCCATGCCTACTTTTATACAACTGGCGACAAATAGCTTGAGTTCCCCAGTATTTTGTTGGCCTAACGCCTGACTAATACTAATGCCTGAAGCTTGAGCCCAAGCGTTGGGAAATTGTGTTCCAGCGCGCACCCAAGGAAAAATAAGTGTGATTGCCACAAATGAAAACAACGACAGCTGGGCAAACAATAATTGATAAACAGTAGCACCGACCGAAAGTACAAAAAAGTTTGCAGCGATGGGGTATATCTCACTGAACTGAGACTTAATTTTTTTCCCAAAAATACTATTTTTCGGGTACGCTAAGGCTACTTTATCACCTGATTTTAAAGTGAAATAAAAGAATGTAGCCCTTAAAAAAACAGCAAGTAGACTGCCCCAAGCAGCACCTTCTACACCCAGTCCTTCATGTTCTGCAAAACCATGGATTAAAAAATAGCTAAGCAATGCATTAACAGGTAGCTCAATCATAAAGCCTTTTAGTGGTACTTTAGAATTGCCTTGGCCATTACAAAAGGCAGTACAAACTTGCGTGTATGCTGTGATCAAAATGATATATTTAGTAATGGATATATAGGTATTAGCCAGCTCAGCTAATTTTTTATCATCAGTAATGATAGCGACCAGTTCAGTGCCCCAAAAGCTCAAAATAATGAAAAAAACGAATGAAGTCGTAATATTGATGAATAAACCAGACCAATAAGCGATGGCAAGATCAGCCTTATTGTCAGAACCAAAGGCTCTGCCAACTAATAATTGAACACCGTTGCCAATGGCAATTTCAATGCCTATGACAAAGGTTACAATGGTGGTGGCAATACCCATAGCCGCCACAGGTAATTCTCCTAATGGTGCAACGAGCAGGGTGTCAATCATTAACATGGATTGAACGAGCAAAGCATTAAAGGCGAGCGGCCAAGCTAATGAAAAGTTACGCCTAACATGCGACTGGGGATTCATCAAAAATAACCCTTATTTTTATGCGCACTTTACTGATAACCGAAGAATAAGTAAGTGATAAACTAGCGAAAGCATAATAAGCTTACCTGATTAAACAAAGCGACTACTTGTGTCATCATGGGGTAAGCTTTTTAGTATTAATGGTTAATCGGCTACTATCGACCCATCCATCCGCCATCAACGAGTAACGTTGTGCCGTTTACATAACTTGCGGCCTCAGACGCTAAGAACACTGCGGGGCCTTTAAAATCATCGGGGTTGCCCCAACGACCTTGCGGAATACGCGCTAAAATAGCCGCCGAGCGCTCAGGATCATTGCGTAATGCTTCTGTATTATCAGTATCAATATAGCCAGGTGCAATCGCGTTTACATTCACACCTTTACCAGCCCATTCATTTGACAGTGCCATCACTAGTTGCCCGATAGCACCTTTGCTAGCGGCATAGCCAGGAACAGTTACCCCCCCTTGAAAGGTTAACAATGATGCGGTAAAAATAATGTTACCTGCGCCGCGGTTGACCATTTCTTTACCGATTTCACGGCTTAAAATAAATTGCGCATTTAAATTAACATCAATCACTTTATCCCATAAATCATCGCTGTGTTCTACCGCAGGTGCACGTAAAATAGTACCAGCGTTATTCACTAAAATATCAATTTTAGGAAAGTCAGTTTTAACGGCGTCAATAAATGAATATAATGCCTTGCGGTCAGAAAAGTCGCATTGATAGCCTTTAAAACTACGCCCTAGGGCCGTGACTTCTTTTTCAACAGCAGAGCCTTGTAATGCTAAACTGGCTGAAACACCAATAATATCTGCTCCAGCTTCGGCAAGGCCTAGTGCAATCGCTTTACCAATACCGCGTTTGCAGCCTGTAACTAAGGCTACTTTACCCGCTAAATTGAATTGTTCTAACATGCTAATTTTATCCTTATATTATGTATCAGTGATCCTTGATGAGTAGCCCTAGAATGCAACCGTTACAGGTACGATTGCACCTAAGACTAGCCCAAAGATTCACCTTTGATTTACTGTTTTTAATAGGCAGCTAATCTCTAACTAATACGTAGCTAATAGCTAATTACTACTTACTCATTAACACCATCATAACGGGTTGTTTTAATAATATTGCCAGCTTTGTCTTTTAAAATAGCAATCCACTTAGCTTGAGATTGAATATCTTTATAGTTTATTGTATTTTTATTAGAGAAAACAAAGGTTTCAATATGATTTTCTGACGTGATTTCAACGCCTATACACTGTTCACCCTTAATAGACTGAACTGAGATATTGGTATTTTCAGCGCCTTGTAATGCATCTTTTGGTTGAAGAACGTTAAGAAAATAACTGTTTTTACTTTTTTCAGGGTTCTCAATTAATAAGGTTTTTAAACTAATACGGCGAATATCATCTGGACGTTGAGGCGTCATTATTTCTTCAACCAGCGTTTCGTCAACTTTTGTCTCACGTTTTTCAGGGAACACTGTAAATACGTTAAGCGCACCTGTGCCATTGATAATTTCAAAGTGATCTTGGCTTACTTGATTAGCATATTTTTCTGAATGCATACGCCAAGTATAGGTGTGCTCTAGTTGGCTTTCTAACTCATCTAAGAAGATAAAATAACCACATTCGCTATTGATGATGTGTCGAGCATTACGTGTTAGTTCCATTTCGGGGTAATACATTTTGCTAGACTCACCCACAACATAGGTATAGCCATTGTCATTAGAGAAAGCTTCCACCTTAGCGATTGCCTCTTCTGGTACGTCTCGCCATACGTTATGAATACCTTTACAGTTTAAGTCAAATAACCTTGGGTCACTTAAGTCGCCTTCATCCCATATTTTTTCACCAACACAACCGGTACCATCAACAGTAATTAAGTTATGTACTTCAGCTTTAGACATGCGGTTGTAGCCTTCGTCAATGGCTAAAGATGCGCCGTTGTGTATTAATATAAAGTGGTTAAAATCAACATGGTAATGAGTTAAGCTACGCGTTTTCCAATCGTTTTTCTTATCCAGCTCCCAGCTCATATTCCATTGTTTATGACCACCTGCAGGGCTTGATTTAAAAGAAAGGTGCGTAGCATCAGTGTCCCAGCTAGAGCGCATAACCACTAAGCCAAGGTCGGGGAAATACTTGGTTAACGGTAAATCTTCAGGTGACTGTTCAGCTATTTCAGGGTTGTACCAAATTAACTCTAAGAACGCTTCAGGTAAAATGCCGGGGAATATTTTACTTTGATACGCTTCTCTAAATAGGAATTTAGTGCGCACCATTTCACCTAACCATTGTGCTTGGTTATTGTCGTACTCTGATGCTATTTTGTAATAAGCGGCAATCGAGTGAGAGCTTCTTCTGTCATGTACGTCGGCAAAATTAATGTTTTCTTCCCAATTTGGTGCCGACTGATAAAGACGGAAATCAAATGAATGCTTTAAGAAGCCCGCTTCAAAGTAGTTTGGTCCACCGTCTTGACGAATATAGTCAGCAGCAGAAAGGAAAAAGTTAATGGCATATCGCCAATACCCTGTGCCTTCGTAGTTAGAGCCGTCTTCAGGTAGGTATTCAAATACTTTTTCAAAATTGTCTTTAATTTCATCAATCCATACTTGCGCACCTTTATGCTCAGCGCGAATTGCGTATGCGGTTGTTAATAAACCTGAATAGTTAATCCAGTTATGATTTTGCCAATAGTTGGTCGACCAACAATGGCCTAGGTTTTCTTGGCCATAATCAAAAATTTTATTGCCTTGTAAAATTAATTTATTAAGAAACTTGTTACGCTCTTCATCGGTTAAATGATCTTTAATCCAATCATAAGATAACCCTAACCCATACAATAACCATGATGCGCTAAGATCAACATCTACCAAAAAGCCAAAGCCCCATACGTCATAATCAACAGCGGTAAAAATCCAACGTTTTGCTTCTTGTAGGTAATGGTCTTGCTCTGTTAATAAATAGGCCAAACTCAAGTTGGCTGCTGCCATGCCTATATAGGTAATACTGGTGTGTGGGTGCTCTTTTGATAAAACCTCGTCTTCATATAAACGGCATTGTTCTAGCAGCCTTGTTAAATGAGCTTTACGGCATGTTTGTAATTCTGCTTTTAAAGCGTCAAGCTGGTCGTTTATAAGTAAATAATTCATGGTTAATTCCTGTTATCAAGCGAGATAAATAATGGTTTAAAATACGTTTTCAACTAAGTTTTTCAAATAAAGAGCTCAATTATTTGGTTTGTGATGCTAAAGGTTTTGCCGTAGCTGTAGTGTCGGGTTGCTTGCCGGCTTTTAACATTAACAAACTGATTGCGCCAATAATCACCGCCAGTACTAGGATTGTTATTCTGCCCTCTAATGGGTTAGGGATAATCAGCATCAATGTAATGAAGCCCGCCACAGCTATACCAAAACGACCAATGGCGGTCAGTTGACTCAGATCATTTCCTTCGCCAATTTCTTTTTCAAAATCAATAGGAGTTTTCATATTAGTAAAGAATTTATCAACCATTTGACGGTGCGCAGAACGTTGACCCGGTGCAAAAAGCGTCGACACTAAAAAGCCAAAGGTTCCTGAGCCTAAGACACCGAAGAATTGTTGTTGAAAATTCCATGCAAAACTATCGCTATAGGCTTGTGAAAAGCCAAGGTAACTTAAGGGGACTTCAAAGTATGCTAAAGTAGAAAATACCAAGGCACAGGCTATAGAGAACAGTGCTGCCCACCAAGGGGTTTGTCGAATAAACATACCCAAGAGTAAGGGAATGGTAATAGGCATAGAAAGTAATGTGCCTACTTGCAACATAATTTCGAATATTCCTGAGCCATCTTGCTGGGCAAAGTAGAGTGCTAATAACACAATTAAAAAGCCCATTACCCAGGTTAATGTTCGCCCGTAATTTAATAATTCTGACTCTCTTTTCGCTTTCCATTGTAATTGTCGAGATATTTTGGGGTAAATATCTTTAATCAAAATTGCAACATTGGTATTGAGTCCTGTATCCATTGAGCTCATGGTTGCCGCAAGAATGGCAACAACAATTAAACCAACGAGGCCAACAGGTAATAAACTAATACTGGCAACAGCATAACTAGCCTCTGCGGGCTTGGCTATGTCAAATGCCATAACGAGGTCGGGGTATAAAAGGCGTGCAGTGATCGGGGGTAAAAACCAAATAAAGCTACCCAGCAGCATTAATACCGAGCAAAGTAACGCGGCTTTTTTGGCTTCTTTACCATCTTTAACCGAGAAATAACGCGGTGCGGCATTCATTGAGTTGAAGACAATAAATTGTTTGGCCATCATGGCACTGGCCCAACCCCAGGTATAAGCACCACCAAAAAGGGTTGCAGAATTAACCATGCTGTATTCTTCACTTAAGCCTTTTTGCTCAATAGTTACAAATAAATTGTTTATACCGCCAAGGGCATCTAAACAAAGATAAGCGACAATTAAGGTGAGTGGTACCAAAATTAGGCCTTGTAAAAAGTCTGTTGCCATTACAGCCCAGCGGCCACCAGTGGCTGAGTAAAGCAGCACAACAACACCACAAACTACAATGACATAATTAATGTTGTAGCCAAAAACGGCAGCGCAGAAAATGCCTAAACCGTACAGCGCCATAGCAGAGTATAAAATGCGTATTGGGACTTCATAATAAGCGTAAAAATCACGTGTTTTGTCACCAAATCTGCTGGCGATAGCTTCAGGGAAGGTGGTTACTCGCATTTGGCGTAACCAAGGTCCCATAAACAAATAGTTGACGAAAAAGCCAAGGACATTACCAAAAAATATAAACATAGCAGAAAAGCCAGATTCATAGGCGATACCCGCGGCACCAGTAAAGGTCCAAGCACTAAAAGCACTCATAAAAGCGCTACTGCCAACTAGCCACCAACTCCCTTTACAGCCTCCTTTAAAGTAGTCATCGGTATTGGCCGAAAACTTTTTGAAAACCAAGCCCACAATGATGATTAGCAGGAGGTACCCAAGGATCACTAGGTATTCAATATTAGAAATTTCCACTCTGTTTTACCTTATTATAAGCTCTCAAAATTACTGGAGTTAAATAACTAAATCATTTTACTAAACCGATTTAGTAGATTAATTTATCATATTGTTGCAAAATGTCAATATTCAACTATTCATAGCGCTAAAGAAAAATATACATGCAGAAAAAAATAAAATTAATCGATGTTGCCGAGCTGGCTGGTGTTTCAAAAAGTACCGTATCTCAATACCTAAACGGTCGTTTTGATTACATGTCAGAAAAAACAAAAGAACGTATAAAGTTGGCTATAGACAAACTTGATTATGTACCAAATCCAATTGCACGTAGTTTAAAAATGAATACGACTAAAACAATAGGGGTAATAGTGAGGGATATTACCGGTTTTTATACCAGTAGAACTATTAGGGGGATTGACGATTATTGCAAAGAAAAAGACTACAATGTATTAATTTATAACACAGATGTTGACCCCGCCATTGAAGCTAAATCTTTAGAAACACTATACCAATTACGTGTAGACGGCATTATTATTGCTTCATCAGGCCAAAATACAAAACTGATTGATAAATACATTAACAACGGTCTGCCCATTGTACATTTTCAACTTGAGCATGATGGTAATGAAAAAAATATTATAATATCTGATTATCGAAAATCTGCATTTGAAGCCACGGAATATTTAATTTCCTTGGGGCATAAAAGAATTTGTTTTTTAACTCAAAACTTTGAAAATGTTAAATCTCGCGATGAGCGTTATCAAGGTTATACTGCGGCCTTAAAAAAACATAACATATCACTTGATGAAACGCTGATTCAGTATTGGCAACGCGACACGGGCTTTGCCCAGTCACCAATAAAAATGCTTGAGTCCACCAACGCACCTACGGCTTTTTTTACCCAGCATTTAGCCATAACGACTGATTTATTAACAATACTAGATCAACATAAAATTGTTATCCCTGATGATGTGTCCTTAGTAGGTTTTGACGATATTCCTATGGCTAAATTTTTTAAAGTGCCTATTACAGTGGTGAGTCAAGAGCCCTACCAAATTGGGGTAGAGTCAGCGAAATTGTTGCTTGAAAATATAGATGATAATCGCAGTGAAAATAACAAAGCTAATAGTAAAGAAAAATTAGCTTACCGCGTGACTGTTCCTTGTTCATTAATAAAAAGAGCATCTTGTAAAAGTTTGTAGCGCCGAATGGCTAAATGAAAGCCGTACGAACACTATATATTGATAAAACACTGGGCGTAAAATTCATACTCACTAGTTACTTCATTCAGGTGGTGCTTATTTGTTGATGCAGCAAGGTTCTGAGCTCACGTTGTTGTCTATGGACAAGGTTCGATAGACAATGAAAAAATTTACTTTAGCCATTCTTCCAAACAAAAAACTATTTTTTTTAATATCACCCTGTATTGATAATGATTATCACTTGCAATCAACTGAAAGTGCCATTACTATAAATGCAAATAGCATTGATTATCATTTGATTACTGGTTGGTTTGATGAAAAAAGTTTTAATATCTACCCTAGCGTACAGTTTCCTTTTTCTTAATAATTATAGTGTTGCTGCAACTCAACCTGAGCTAGAACAAGCGCTTAAAACGCAACAAAAACAGTTACAGTTAATAGAAAAACAGCTCGCTGATTTAAAAAATACCGCAATTAAAGCAACAGAAGATACAAATGCGGCAGTAAGCCAAAGTAGTTTAAATGAAAAAAATTGGGCAATAAAATCCTACGGCAGTGTGCTTTATAAAAGTGAAGACGTATATCGTAATATTCAAGATACCAACCCAGAACGTCGCGCTAGCACAGACTTAGAGCGTGTAGTGCTAGAGTTTGTCTACGATTTTGACCCTAAATGGCAAGTTGAAGTTGAACTTGAATATGAGCATGGTGGCACAGGCTCAACCCTTGAATATGACGGTTTTGAAGAGTTTGGTGAGTTTGAAACCGAGGTTGAAGCAGGTGGTGAAGTTGTTGTTGAAAAAATGCAGGTTAAATATAACGCTAATCAATATTTCACGTTAAAAATGGGCCATATTTTTGTGCCTGTTGGTTTGGGTACTGATTTGCACAAACCGACACAGTATTTTTCAACACAACGTTATTGGAGTGAGGCTAGCCTTATTCCACAAGTTTGGCACGAAACAGGCGTGAATTTAATTAGCCAATGGCAAAATTTTAGCTTACAAACGCTAATTACTACGGGGCTAAATTCAGAGTACTTTAGAACTTACAATTGGGTTGCTACCGGACACCAAAAGCGCTTTGAAACGGTCAATGCAGATAATTTGGCACTGACATTACGACTAGATTATGGCGACATAAAAGCAGGTAAGGGTATCGGCGTTAGTTACTATAACGGTAATACCACGGGGAATCGCCATAATGATACTAAGGTTGAAGGTGACGGTAACTTATCACTAATTGGCCTACACGGCGCTTACAGTTATAAGGGCTGGTTAATACGCGCGCAATACTTATTCGGTAAATTAGACGATAGCCTAGCAATTACCAATGCTAACAAAACAACACCGGGTTTAAAGCCGGGTAACTTTTCACAACTAGGTAGTGAGGCTGAATCAGCATTTGTTGAGCTGTCTTACAATAGCCAAGGGCTATTTAATCTAGAGACCCCGCTTCATATATACACCCTCTATGAGTATGCCAATCCGATTAAAAAAGTTGAACAAGGCAATGCTACAGAGCGCTTCAATATGGAATCACTGGCGCTAGGAATAAATTATTTTCCTATTCAAAACATAGTATTAAAAGCTGAAGTTGGTCAACAAAAGCATGCACAAAGCACGTTAGACAACGGCACGACATTTAGCCTGTCGATGGGCTATTTCTTCTCGATATAACCATTCAATTCATTGTAAACCGACTTTAATTAAAGGACACAATATGACATTTAAAAAAACCTTATCGGCCGTTGCCATTTCAGCTCTGGTACTTACCGGTTGTGGTAGTAGTTCGTCAAATGACGACGCACCCGCTGTTGAGCCTACAACATTTACTTTTGCAGCAACGGAAATGATCACCAACTTAACCAATGACGTGATTGTGGCAGGGTATGAAAACCTAAATAATGAAGCCGCTAACTTTTTATTAGCAACGCAGAACTTAGTTAATACACCAACTGCAGAAAACCTAGCCGCAGCCCAACAAGCATGGAAAGATGTGCGCGTGCCGTGGGAGCAAGGCGAAGCACATATATTTGGCCCAGTTGACGCACTTTCTATTGACCCCCATTTAGATACTTGGCCATTAAATACTGCTGATTTAGAAGCACTGTTAGCGTCGCAAAGCGGTTTTAGTGCACAAGAGCTAAAAACATTTAATGATGATGTTCAAGGTTTTCATACCATGGAGTTTTTATTGTTTGGTGACGGCGTTACTGACAATGAAAAAAGCATTACACAAATGACATCACTGGAACGAGAGTATTTATCTGCAGCCGCTGAAGTGTTTAAAAACCATACACAAACATTATATGATGCTTGGGTGGTGGTAAATAACCCGGATGATGCTAGCTCTATTGCCTATAAGGATTATTTATTAAGTGCTGACAATGAAATTTATGCATCGCAACTTGGGGTAGTAGAAGAGTTGATCAATGGCATGATAGGCATTGTTGATGAAGTAGGTAACGGAAAAATTGCTGAGCCTTTTGGCAGTAGCATAGACAACACTGATACCAGTAAAGTGGAATCACAATACAGTTGGAACTCATTAGCTGATTTTACCGACAATATCCGCGGTGTTCAAAATGTTTACCGTGGCGAATTTGACGGGCAAGCAGATAAAGCTGGCATTATTGACTTTGTTAACGCAGCCGATGCAAGCGTGGCCAGTAGAGTGGATACAGAAATAGCCACAGCAATTGCGGCTATCGTTGCCATTGCCGGTGAGACAGAGTTACCTTTTCGACAAGCAATAAATAATGCGGATGCAAGGTTAAGAATTGAAACGGCCATTGAGGCATTAACAACCTTACAAACGTCACTTGAAAATGATGTATTAACTAAGTTACAACAATGGCAGCAGTAAGTTAGCCGTTGGTGTTAAGTCGCTTATTGTTAAGCGACTCACTGCCCTCATTAGTATTGAAAATAACTCGGTTGTGCAAGGAGGCCAACTATTGTAAAGCCCATGCTGGAAACCCTGTGAATGATTAATGTAAAGAAAAGCAAGCGAAGTAAAGTAAGTCAAAGCAGGTGGTTGAATCTAGCCATCGCTTTTGCTTGCGCAACCATTATTTCTGGCTGTGATACAAGTAACGCAGACAATGCCTCTAATGGAGCTGAAAAAGAGCCTGCACAAGTTGCTTATACTGATGTGAAGAGGTTAGGGGGGGATGCAACCGCGATAGATGCAAGTGATTCTGGCCATGGTTTTTCTATGCCGATGCCTAACTTAAACACCACGGAGTTAGCGCGACATATAGCCGGTGATACCCACTTTGAAACTGCCTTTACCACAGCGCCGAATAAAGAACACCCAGATCTAGACGGCTTAGGGCCAGTATTTAATAATCAAGATTGTAACTCTTGTCATCAGCGTGACGGTCGGCCCTCAACAATCACGTTAGCAAAAGGGCAAGAGCGGGTGTTGCTTGGTCCTAATGCGGGTATATTTCTCCGGATGAGTATTGATGATGGCGAATGTGAACAACCCACAATCAACAATAATTACTGTAAAAATGTAGGCGTTGCGGAGTTTGGTACACAACTTTTCCATCGCGGCGTATTAAAAGCGCGACACGACTGGCAAAACGAGCCTTTTGTTGGACAAGCTAAGGTTTATCTTTCTTATGAGTATTCTACCGCTACTTATTCAGATGGCAGTACTGTTGAGCTAAAAAAGCCTGTCTTTACTATTGAGCAGCCTTACGACGTAAGTGCGGCAAACCGTGCAGACAGCGCGCTTTTGCAAGCGGATGTTCGTTACAGCGCAAGAAATGGCATGCCAGTGTTTGGTTTAGGGTTGCTTGAGCTGATCAACGAGGCTGATATACTAGCGTTAGCCGATGAAGACGATGATAATAATGATGGTATTTCAGGTCGGCCTAACTGGGTGTTTGATGCCGTAAAAGCAAAGAACAATGATGCTGTTCCTGTATCATTAGGCCGCTTTGGCTGGAAAGCCAATACACCAAGTGTTCGTGTGCAATCTCTGGGCGCTTTACGAGGTGATATAGGCATTACTAACCCTTTGTTCCCTGATGAAAGTATTGCTAATACCTTATTGCATGAAAGCTATCTAGCACGTACTGGTTTTATCGATACAGGCACAGATGAACAGGGGCATACCGAAGCAACAGAAGTATTTTCGGATGATGTTGTTTTTTATGCTGAAACTCTCGCTGTACCCGCTAGGCGAAATACGACTAAAACATCGGTAGTTGCAGGCGCACAGCTATTTAGCCAAGTAAACTGCACCGGTTGTCATCAACCTGACTTTATCACAATGTCAGGCAATGTTTCAGTTGGTGGTGTGCCAGCGCCTGACGCTTTAAAAGGACAACATATTTACCCATTTACCGATATGTTACTACATGACATGGGAGAAGGGCTAGCGGATAACCGCCGTGACTTTACTGCAACGGGACAAGAGTGGAAAACGCGGCCCTTGTGGGGCATAGGCTTAACAAAAACAGTGAATCCCAATGCAGGTTTTTTACATGATGGCCGAGCAGCAACCATTGAAGAAGCTATTTTATGGCATGGTGGTGAAGCAGAGCAAAGTAAAAAGGATTATATGGCGCTGGCACAAACACAACGCCAGGCGTTAATTGACTTTGTGATGTCGTTATAACAAGCGATAAGCGAAGAGAAATCTCGCTTATCGCTATACCTAGCTTAATTTCATTGACACTATTGGCGGCGTTAATCGCCACTGATTATTTCTTGGGTGTTTATTTGGCTAATTTGTAATGCTTCATTGTGTGGTAATGTTTCATTGCCTGCTAACAAGTAAATAACTTTTTGACCTTGTTTTGCTAGCTCAATTGCATGTTGATAATTAATTAAAATAGTAGAGCTAACCGTTTGTAAAAGCTTTTCAGCATCTCGGCGCACATATTCAATCAAGTCAATGTTCACCTCTGCATCATAAAAAACCGCGTCAGCAAACTGCATGGCACGATGCGCATTTAAGGTTAAATTATCTGGGTTACCTTCTTTGGTGTGAACAAAAATAATCTCACCGCTAGGAGGCGCTATTTCTTGTTTTATACTGGCAATCAGTTGTTTTTCAGCGACTTGTTGGTTGCCATCAAGTACCGCTTGCCCAATTGGGCCTTTGAGCGTGCTTTCCCAAAAACTGCGCCTATTACGTAGCCCCTTGACTCTCGCCTTTACATGATCTCTGAATTTATAGGAAAAATCGGCAAGCTTGCCATAGGCCTGTGGCAGCGTTTTTTCAATTTGCTCACGTAACATACGAATAAGAATAGGCGAGCTGCCAGAACTGGACAACGCGATAATCATTGGGCTTCTATCAATAATAGCAGGCGTTATATAAGTGCAAAGCGCAGGTTGGTCAACCACATTAACCAGTATATTTAATGGCGTTGCTTCTTGAGAAATAGCTTGGTTCACTGTAGGGCTGTCAGTAGCAGCGATCACAAGGTTAATACCCGATAAATGGCCGGGCTCATAATTATGTGGTAACCAAGTCAATTGGTGTAGGTTAATCAGGCGCTCAATACTGCCACAAACCTGCGCACTCATCACGGTAATATTCGTGGTCGACTTTAATAATAACTCAATTTTGCGTGTGGCTACTTCACCACCACCAACAACTAAGGCAGATATGATGTTGGCATCGAGAAAAACAGGAAAATATTGCATGATATAACCCAGTAGATAAACATTAACTTTAATTGCTTAACTTTATCATAACCGCCTTATGAAAATCTTGCTTAGTCTAGGGTTAATAACCCCTTACTAACCGCTAAACCATTTAAATCACCGTAAATAAAATGGCCTGCTTTAAATGTAATACCCGCAAAAGTAACGTCAGTATTGATATCACCAACACCGAGCTTTTCAGTTTTTATTGGATTACATCCCAGTGCCTTCACACCAAGAGGCAGTGTAGCAATAGTGCCGGCATCACGAATGTAACCATTAATAACAATGGCCTGCCAGCCGTTTTGAACGGCTATTTCTGCTAACATGTCCCCTAATAAAGCATTGCTGTTAATGGCCTTGCCATCAACAACCATTACCTTACCTATGCCATTAGTTGCGACTAACTCTTTTACTTTAGAATTATCATTAACGCAAGACACAGTGACAATTTCACCTGAAAAGATAACTTTTGCCCCGTAATTTTTAAATAAGGGCTCAGCTAATTGCAATTGCTCAGGGTAAAGATCAAATAAATCGGGTAGTAAATCTAACATTGTATTTTTAATCACCACATATGAATTTGTTCCTACTTTAGCACCAATAAGTGATAAACTACTATTGTGCTCATGTATTATCAGCATAAGTAATGATCATAAATAACTTCGATAAATTTAACTAACACCACCGGAAACACAAAATGCCTTGGATACAACTTAGATTAAGCGCTAATGAAGAAACAGCAGAGAAATATAGTGACTGGTTAGTCGCTTGTGGCTCGCAAGCTGTAACCTTTATTGACGCACAAGATACTCCTATCTACGAGCCACTACCTGGTGATGAGGTGATCTATTGGTCTAATACGGTAGTCATGGGCTTATTTGATGCAAGCCATGATATGGACAAGGTGATCCGTTACTTACAAAGCATCCACCCTGACAAAAAACAAATGCAATATAAGTTAGAGCAGTTAGAGGACAAAGACTGGGAACGTGAATGGATGGATAACTTTCATCCAATGAAATTTGGCGAGCGGCTCTGGATTTGTCCAAGTTGGCGCGATGTACCAGAGCCAGACGCAGTTAATGTTATGCTGGATCCCGGCCTTGCCTTTGGTACTGGTACGCACCCAACCACAGCACTTTGTTTAACTTGGCTTGACGGTTTGGATTTACAAGGGAAAACCGTGGTCGACTTTGGTTGTGGCTCAGGCATTTTATCATTGGCTGCATTAAAGCTAGGTGCCAAAAAAGTTATTGGTATTGATATTGACCCACAAGCGTTACAAGCCAGCCTGGCCAATGCCAAACGTAATAATGTTGACGACAGGCTCGAGTTATACTTACCTAAAGATCAACCTGACTTTAAAGCGGATGTCGTCGTGGCTAATATTCTTGCAGGCCCTTTACGTGAATTAGCCCCCGTTATACTGGCCTATGTTGGCGATAAAGGCTTATTGGCGTTATCAGGTGTATTAGAAGAGCAAGCCCAATCATTGCAAGATATATATGGGCAATGGTGTAATATGGCGCCAGTAACTGTACAAGAAGAATGGGTGCGGTTAAATGGTCAGCGCAAGTAATTTATTGGCCAATGAAATAGCGCCCTTATTTGTTAGTGTAACATTTCTGCTTTGTTTAAAGAATTCACCACGTTTGTATTATCAATTTAAGCCGCAGTTTTTTGGCCTTGCGGCTAACAAGCGTTATGCACACCAATGGCGCAGCGTAAGCTAAAAAGGCAAACTGACTAAAAAGCAGATGATTTTTATTGCGAAATAGCTTAATCAATTGGTTAAAAACTGCTCACATCAATAGTTTGGCAAAAGTCAATATTAAAAAGGCAAATAAAATCTTATTTTGTTCAAATTATATGCTTTTCAATTCAGTAAAAAACACGTAAACTTAGCGCCCTTTTGTAATGGTGCTTAAAAAGTAGTCAGCGTGGTAATGGTTTGAAAATCGGCTCGTATCAATTGGACAGTAATGTTTTTCTTGCACCTATGGCTGGTATTACTGACCAACCTTTTCGTGAATTATGTTGTCGATTAGGGGCAGGTTTGGCAGTGTCAGAAATGGTGTCATCAAACCCTAAAGTGTGGCATACCGACAAATCTAAGTTAAGAATGATTCATAGCAAAGATGCCGGTATTCGTAGCGTGCAAATTGCAGGTAGCTGTCCTGACGAATTGGCTTTTGCAGCACAAATTAATGCCGACAATGGTGCGCAAATTATTGACATTAATATGGGTTGTCCCGCAAAAAAGGTCAATAAAAAATTAGCGGGCTCTGCTTTATTAAAAGAGCCAGCACAGGTTGAGCAAATTGTTAAGTCTGTGGTGAATTCGGTAAATATTCCGGTGACGTTAAAGATTCGCACAGGTTGGTGTGAAAACAGCCGTAATGGCATTGAAATAGCTAAAATTGCCCAAGATAACGGTATTGCTTCGCTGGCAGTACACGGGCGTACACGCAATGACTTTTATAAAGGCAATGCGGAATACGACACTATCAAAGCAATTAAACAAGCTGTTTCAATTCCCGTTGTTGCTAATGGCGATATAACCTCAGTAGAAAAAGCTGAGCAGGTATTAAGCTATACCGGAGCCGATGCAATTATGCTTGGCCGAGGTGCCCAAGGGCGACCTTGGATTTTTAGAGAAATAAACCATTTTTTGAAAACAGGAACTCATATGGCAGCGCCTTCTGTGAATGAGGTGCGTTCAATATTGATTGAACATGTTAAAGAGTTACACCGTTTTTATGGTGATTTTATGGGCGTGAGAATCGCGCGTAAACATGTGTCTTGGTATGTTCAGTCCTTTGCATTGTTAGGTGATGCAATGGGTGATAATTTTTCTGCACGCTTTTCAGCAGAACAAGGCAAAATTTTTAGATCTACTTTTAATGGTTTATCGTCAGCAAGTGAACAACTTGCAACGTTAAATCTTTGTTTTGATCAACTTACTGCTTAGAAAGTCAGTTGATTGTTAATTTTTATTCAATAAAAAAGAGTTGTACATTATGTTCGAACAAAATATTTCTTCTCCGTTTATCACTGGTGATATTCAAACACAAACGAAAACGTCTCCGTTACGCACACAAGCTAAAATAGCGATTAACAATTACTTAAAACAATTAAATGGTAATGATGTTGACGATATGTACGACCTTGTACTTAGCGAAATTGAAGCACCAATGTTAGAAGAAGTAATGATGTATACCCGTGGCAACCAAACTAGAGCGGCGAATCTGTTAGGTATTAATCGTGGCACTTTACGTAAAAAGTTAAAAAAATATGGCATGAACTAAGCCAATATTTTGATAAAAAGCACCTACGGGTGCTTTTATTGTTTCTAAACGAAATTAAATTAAGCTATTTTTCTTCAAATAAACAGGTAACTTGGCAAGGTAAGGGCAGGTTATAACTTAAAAGGTAATATTAATGGATACTCCACGTCCAATTAAACGCGCACTGTTAAGTGTTTCAGATAAAACGGGTATTGTTGAATTTGCACAGCGTCTAAGTGATAAAGGTGTAGATATTTTGTCTACAGGCGGTACAGCTAAACTTTTAGCAGATAATGGCATTAAAGTAACTGAAGCATCAGATTACACTGGCCACCCAGAAATTATGGATGGTCGTGTTAAAACGTTACACCCTAAAATTCACGGTGGTATTTTAGCGCGTCGTGGTACTGATGAAGCAGTAATGGCTGAGAACAACATTAGTGCAATCGACATGGTTGTTGTTAACTTATACCCATTTGCTAATGCCGTTAGTGATGAAAACTGTACGTTAGAAAATGCAGTTGAAAACATTGATATTGGTGGTCCAACAATGGTTCGTGCTGCGGCTAAAAACCACAAAGACGTAACAATTGTTGTTAATGCTAGCGATTACGATCGTGTTTTAGCAGAAATGGACAGCAATGATGATTCATTAACTTACAAAACCCGTTTTGACTTAGCGATTGCTGCTTACGAACATACAGCAAGCTACGACGGAATGATCGCTAACTACTTTGGTAAAATGTTACCCGCTTACGGCGAAACTGAATCGACAGCATCGTTTGATAACAAAGTTAAGTTCCCACGTACTTTCAATAGCCAGTTTATCAAAACACAAGATTTACGTTACGGTGAAAACTCTCACCAAGACGCAGCTTTTTATGTTGAAGCAAACCCAGAAGAAGCGTCTGTTTCTACTGCGACTCAAGTACAAGGTAAAGCATTATCTTATAACAACATTGCCGATACCGACGCGGCATTAGAATGTGTTAAAGAATTTGAAGAGCCAGCTTGTGTCATCGTTAAACACGCTAACCCATGTGGTGTTGCTATTGGTGACAACATCTTAGCTGCCTACGAAGGCGCTTACATAACTGACCCAACATCAGCATTTGGTGGCATTATTGCATTTAACCGTGAATTAGATGCACAAACAGCACAAGCGATTGTTTCTCGTCAATTTGTTGAAGTAATTATTGCTCCATCTATCTCAGCAGAAGCAGCTAAAATTGTTGCAACCAAACCAAACGTTCGTTTATTAGCATGTGGTAACTGGGAAACTCAAACAACCGGTTTAGACTTTAAACGTGTTAACGGTGGTTTATTAGTGCAAGACAGAGACCAAGGCCGTGTTAACGACAGCGACTTAAAAGTAGTGACTAAACGTCAACCTACTGAAGACGAAATGCGCGACTTAAAATTTGTATGGAAAGTAGCAAAATTTGTTAAATCAAATGCTATCGTTTATGCAAAAGGCAGCACAACCATTGGTGTTGGTGCAGGTCAAATGAGCCGCGTTTACTCAGCAAAAGTTGCAGGCATAAAAGCGGCTGACGAAAACCTCGAAGTGAAAGGTTCAGTAATGGCATCAGATGCATTCTTCCCATTCCGCGATGGTTTAGATGCTGCTGCCGAAGCTGGCATTACCGCAGTAATTCAACCGGGTGGTTCAATGCGCGATGATGAAGTTATTGCTGCAGCAGACGAACACGGCATTGCAATGGTATTTACCGGTATGCGTCACTTTCGCCATTAATTTTGATTCATGTCGTAGTTAACACTAATTTAGGTGTCGACTGTACTGACAAATGCTTCAGAAAAGCATTTGAACAGCCCAAAGGCGGAGCACAGGAAGTACGGAGTAGTAACTAACGTCAACTCCGTGCAGTCTCCTATAAATTTGCAGTTAACAACGTCAAGTATCGTTATTCATTTTGGGGCGTGGTTGTGGTTAATACCCATTAGCATTGAAGAAGATACTCGTGACGACAAACAAAGCAGTGTTGATTTATTTACTTACATGAAAATGCGTATAGAAATAAAATCAGCACTGCTTGTTTATTTAAAATCTGTTATAACTAACTTTCTTTTAGTAACTTAATACAGTGAATGGAAATATTATGACTCAGTTAACTAGTGTAAAATCCTTACTTTGTGCAACAGTGATAACTGCCACACTTGGTTTTAGTTTATTTACCAATACCAATGTTTATGCCCATTCGCATAACAGCGTAACGCTTGAACAAGCGGCTGTTGGTGAGCACCGCTCAGAAAAAAACAAGGCTCGTAACCAATATAGACACCCGGTTGAAACCCTTAAGTTCTTTGGCTTTGCTCCGCATATGACTGTAGTAGAACTGACTCCCGGTGGCGGCTGGTATACTGAAATATTAGCACCTGCTTTAAAAGGGACGGGTAAGCTTTATGGTGCGCATTACCCAGATACGGGTGAAGATAACTATTATGCCAATTCACGTAAAAGGTTAGAGCAAAAGCTTGCTTCAAATGAGATTTACAGTGAAGTAATATTAACGGATTTTACTCCTCGTCAACCAAGTGAATTAGCACCGCAAGGCAGTGCTGATTTAGTCTTAACCTTTCGTAACTTACATAACTGGAAAGACAGTGGTGTAGAGCAAGTCTTTAAAGATGCTTTTAAGGCGCTGAAACCTGGCGGCGTGTTAGGTATTGTTGAACATAGGCTACCCATAGGAGTAGCACCTGAAAAAGCAGCAGGGTATGTTTCTGAAGTAAAAACGATTAAGCAAGCAAAAGCCGCAGGTTTTCGTTTTGCGGGTGCCAGTGAAATCAATGCCAACCCGAAAGATATGGCTCAGCATCCTAAAGGTGTGTGGACTTTACCGCCTTCGTTACGTTTAGGCGAAACCGATAAAGATAAATATTTAGCGATTGGTGAAAGTGATCGCATGACGTTGAAGTTTGTTAAACCAGAACAATAAAGGTTTACTGACTTTACATAACAAACAATAGGAAATATACATGAAAATTTTAGTTATAGGCTCAGGTGGTCGTGAGCATGCCTTGGCATGGAAAGCGGCACAATCTAGCCAAGTATCTAAAGTATTTGTTGCACCAGGTAATGCAGGTACAGCAATTGAACCAAAATTAGAAAATGTTGCTATCGACGTAAGTGATAACGCGGCACTAGTTGCCTTTGCACAAAGTGAAGATATTACGTTAACTATTGTTGGCCCAGAGCAACCGCTCGTTGATGGTGTTGTTGATGCGTTCCAAGCGGCAGATCTTACTATCTTCGGCCCAAGTGCAAAAGCCGCACAATTAGAAGGCTCAAAGTCATTCACTAAAGACTTCTTAGCACGTAACAATATTCCAAGTGGTAGTTATGCCAACTTCACTGACGTAAATGAAGCACTTGCTTATGTTCGTCAACAAGGCGCACCTATTGTTGTTAAAGCCGATGGCTTAGCGGCAGGTAAAGGGGTCATTGTTGCCTTAACACTTAAAGATGCAGAAGATGCTATCGAGGATATGTTAGCAGGTAACGCTTTTGGTGATGCAGGTCACCGTGTAGTTATCGAAGAGTTTTTAGAAGGTGAAGAAGCCAGTTTCATCGTAATGGTAGACGGTAAAAACGTATTACCAATGGCAACAAGCCAAGATCACAAACGTGCATTAAATGGTGACTTAGGGCCAAACACTGGTGGTATGGGAGCATACTCTCCGGCACCGGTAGTCACACCAGAAATCCATAACCGTATTATGAACGAAGTGATTATGCCAACTGTTGAAGGGATGGCTAACGAAGGTGCGCCATATAGTGGTTTCTTATACGCAGGTTTAATGATTGCTGAAGATGGCACACCAAACGTAATTGAATATAACTGTCGTTTTGGTGATCCTGAAACACAACCTATCATGATGCGTTTGCAGTCAGATCTGGTTGAACTATGTTTAGCGGCAACACGTGGTGAGTTAAACAAAGTAACTGCTGAGTTTGATCAACGCGCAGCTGTTGGTGTCGTTTTAGCTGCGCAAGGTTATCCAGCAAGTTACCCTAAAGGTGATGTGATTTCAGGTTTAGCAACAAACCAAAACGAATCAGCTAAAACATTCCATGCAGGTACTAAGCTTAACGATCAAAACGAAGTGCTAACCAATGGTGGTCGTGTTTTATGTGCTACAGCACTCGGTAATACGGTAACCGAAGCACAACAAACTGCTTATGAGCTACTACATCAAATTACATGGAAAGGTGTTGAGTTTAGAACGGATATCGCTTACCGCGCTATTGCGCGAGAGCAAAATGCATAATGTGCTGTCAGTAATGTAAAGCTTGATGGCAAAAAGGCTGGTCACTATAGTATTTACCTGTAGTAACCAGCCTTTTTTATTGGCCGTATGTAATCGTTAAGCTAAAAACTTAATTGAAAATATAAAAGTTAGAGTTGCTGTAAAATTTTATCTAAACCTTTTTTAGATTGCTCTACTGCTTGTAAAGGGGTGAGATTATTGGGATATTCTTCTTGCTCAACCACAAGCCATAAAGTTCCGCCAACAGACATATTGGCTTTAGTTAGGTTAACCCAGTCAATGGTATCTTGCCCAATAATAGGGAGCTTGCCTTCAGTACCTTCAGGTAAACGCACTTTGTAATGTGTGGTTAATGTGCGTCCAGGGTAGCGATTTACATATTCAATTGGGTCTTTACCTGCATAAGTTGTCCAACCAACATCTTGCTGTAAAATAACGTTTGATGAGGTATTAGTCGCTAAATAATCCCAGTAGGTTGAACCATTATATTCATTAAACTCTTTCTCATGATTATGAAAACCTATTTTCATCCCCAGTGGAGCTAGTTTTTTTGCTAGTTGATTTAATTTATCTACTACCAGATTAATACCGTCAGGGTGCCATGCTCGTTCATCCCAAGGTATGATTAAAAATGTGATGCCAGCGGCTTTATAAAATTCAGTGGTGTTTACGAAGCTCTCTTCATCAAGTTGCTCAAAGCTAACATGTGCGCCACTACCTTCTAAGCCCATTGAAGCTAAATAAGCCTTTAATCCTGTAGGATCGTTTTTATAAGGCCCAAAATCACCAGCAAATTCTAGTCCTTGAAAGCCTAAAGTGGCTAAATGCTCAATAGTCCCCTTAAAATCACGTTTAAGTTCATTTTTTACTGACCACAACTGTACGCTTATTTTAGGCAAAGTAGGTGATATGGTTTCTTCTGCTTGAGGCTGTTGAGCGCAGCCACTGGCTGATAATATCAGCAAACTCATGATAATAGCGCTTATAAATTTCATATGGATTTTACTCTCTCAGTAGTTTTGGGTTAATTATTGGTGATAAATCAGTGTGCTTAAATGCGTTTGTTGTTCATTTCTTTCACTGCATAATCGACAGCGCGAACGGTGAGTGCCATAAATGTTAAGGATGGATTAGCAACACCAGACGAACAAAAGCTGGCACCATCGGTAACAAATAAATTTGGAATATCATGTGTTTGGTTATAAGCGTTTAAAACCGACTCTGTCGGGTCAAGCCCCATTCTGGCTGTGCCTACTTCATGAATTGCTAAACCAGGTGCATTTTTATCATAAGAGGTGTAACGAGTAACATTTTTAACGCCACCTTGTATTAACATTTCTTGCGCCGTTTGCGCAGCATCGTCCATCATTAATTTTTCATTGTCTGACCACTGACAATTAATGTGCAGTTGTGGCATACCCCATTTGTCTTTTTTGCTAGGGTGCAATGATACTTGATTTTCATAACGAGGTAGCATTTCGCCTTGGGCATGCAAACCAAACTGCCAGCTGCCTGTTTGTGTTAATTGTTGTTTGAACTCAGCGCCAATGCCTTTTGTATAGCGAGCACCACGCCAATCACTTCGGCTGGCACCGCCCGACAAAGCATAACCACGTTTATATTCTTTTTTGTAGAGTGACGGTTTGAATTGAAAATTGGGCACATACGGCGCTGTTGGTCGGCGGCCAGAATAATACTCATCTTCGTAGCCCTCTATTTGCCCTGTTGCGCCAGCATTATAAACATGGTCCATTAAGTAATGACCTAATACACCTGAGCTGTTAGCAATGCCTCGTGGAAATCTTTTCGATATTGAGTTCAGCATAATTTGCGTTGACCCCAGTGTTGACGCACACAAAAAGACTATTTTGGCAAAATACTCACGCGTAGTTAAATTATCGTTATCAATAACCCTAACGCCCTTTACGCGATTAGTTTTTTCATCGTATATCAAGCTGTGAACAACACTATTGGCAGCAATGTGTAAATTATTGGTTTTGGCTGCTGCCGGTAGTGTTGAGCTTTGTGTAGAAAAGTAGGCACCAAATGAACAGCCTTTTTGGCATTCATTTCTTGCTTGGCACTGCACACGGCCTTGGGCAATATGTAATTTTGATGGCTTGGTTAAGTGTGCAGCTCTGCCCATTATCATAGGCCTGTTAGGGTAGAGTTTAGCGAGTTTGTTTTTTAAATCGAACTCTGGCTTCATCCATTCAAACGGGGGTAAAAACTCACTGCTAGGTAATTGAGGAAGGTTGTCGTCATTGCCGCTGATGCCAGCATGCTGCTCTACATGGCTATACCAAGGAGCTAAATCTTTATAGCGTAGTGGCCAGTCATTGCCATAACCGTCGGCTTTATTCGCGTTAAAGTCATGGTCACTAAAGCGATAAGATTGGCGATGCCATAATAGCGACTTACCACCAAGCTGGTTAGCTCTGATCCAACTAAAATCAGTACCAGCCTCTGTTGAATAAGGGAGCTCCTTGTCATTACCAAAAAAATGTTTGGTTGCATCGTTAAAGGCATAGCACGCTTTTTGCACCTTGTATTGCTGTTCAACCAAAAGGTTATCTACTTTCATACGATTGGCAAATTCCCAAGGGCCTTTATTTTCAGTAGTATAATCTTTTCTATGCTCAACAATGCGGCCTCGCTCTATCATTAAAGTTTTTAAACCTCGCTCACAAAGCTCTTTAGCTGCCCAGCCACCTGACACACCTGAGCCAATGACCAAAGCATCATACTCTTCATTACTTTCATTAATATATAAATCTTTATTCATAAAATACTTCTTTGCCTTTTGATTATATTGACTAATAAAAAGCTAAAGACCCCCATGATTTTTTCAATGTTGAATAAGGTACTGAGCCTTTAAAACCACCCGGAATAGCTTGGTAGTTTAACGCTTGAGTAGCGCCAATCTCGGTAGTAAAGTAGCCAAAAATTAAGAGAGACTTTAACGCCCGAAATTGCTTTGTGTGTTCAGGGCTAAAACCTAACGCTTTTGACTCTAAAGCCACTAACAATGCCGTTTGTTGCTCAGATGAAAGGTGGGTGAAAGCATTGGCGTAGTGTGTTTTGCTTTGCTGGTTAATGGCCTCAACTAGGTTTATTGCTTGTGCTTGGTGCTGGCTTGAATAACAAGCTGACAATTGATGGTCTAAAAAGCCATGAACATCTAATTCAGCTGCGCTTGGGGTGTCAGTTTTAGGTAAAACAGTAGCACAAATATCATGTAATAGTTGCATTTGTGACCTTGAGAATATTTTACCTGCCTTTAAGGCACTGTCGGGTTTAGCTTGATAATTAAAAGCAGTAGCTAGGGCATTGTTACTGGTAAGCTGTGCAACGGCAACACCGCCCATTAAGGCCGTTAAACCACGTAAAAATTGCCTTTTACTTTCTGCGTGAATACTTTGTTTTTTATTTTTCACAAGACACTCCTGTAGTTGTGTTTCGTTTACGCATATAAAAAAGTAATAGGGTAAAGGTAAAAATCAAAACAAATGGAAAAATACTTAAATTAGCCAAAGTTGCTTGCCCTGCAGCCAATTCAGCTAATTCAGCAGAGCTATTTTCGGCTAAAGCCTGTTGGCGAGCAGTGTCAATCCAATTACCAATAACAGGGTTCCACATGCTTACGCTAAACATACCTATACCTCCAAGTATCGACATACCTAAAGCGCCAGATTTGGGGATGTTTTCAGCGACAAAACCTATCATGGTTGGCCAAAAGTAAGTTGCCCCAAGGGCAAATAATAGCGCCGAGACATAAACCATATAACCTGTTGCAATACTCATCGTATAAATACCTATAGTGGTAACAATAGCAGAATAAAGCAGCACACCGGTTGGGTTGAATTTATGAATCATTGGGCCTGCAAAATAACGCCCTACAGCCATAACACCTGTCACCATCGCCATAATAAGCATGGGGGATGCGCCAGAAGAGCCTAAGATACGTTCAATCCACTGTTGTGTACCTAACTCGCTGACAGCGGTTAATGTCATACAAAACGCAATAAATAAAAATAGCGGTGAAAATAACGCTTTAATGTTTTTACTCGTTGATGTGTCAATATGACTGGTTTTAGGAAAACTTTGTGTGAAAATCAAGTAACCATAAATTGCAGCAGGTACTAACATAATAGCTATTTGTGCTTGCCAATCAAAACTCATATCCGTCATTGTTTTTGACACCAATGCACCAATGACAATGCCACCAGGGAACCAAACATGGAAACGGTTTAACATAGTGGTTTTATTTTTGTGGTACATGTCTGCGATAAGCGGATTACAACCCGCCTCAACTGAGCCATTGGCAAAGCCAATACAAAAACTAGAAATTAATAAGGTCCAAAAACCCTGCGCGTTCATTGTTAACAGTAAACCAAGAATATGGCCAATAAAGGCCAGCAATACTAGCTTCTTAGCACCAAGCATATTATATAATAAGCCACCTAGCATAGTCGCAACAGGAAAGCCTAGAAAAGCCATGGCGTTGATCCAACCTAACTGTGTGTCAGATAGAGCAAAATCTTGACTGAGTTGCCCCAAAATACCGGCTCTGATTGCAAAAGTCATTGCGGTTACTGTGAGTGCCAGGCAGCAGGCTATAAACAATTTATTTCTATTAATATCAGTAGACATACTTTACTCGCTTAGTTGTTGCTTGTTATAACCCTAAAATATTTCGGTTTAAGCCGGTATCTTCACCACTAGTGGCAAAATCATCAAATGCATGCTCAGGTGCTCTAATTAAATGTTTATTGATAAATGGAGCCCCTTCTTTTGCCCCATCTTCTGGGTGCTTTAAACAACATTCCCATTCAAGGACAGCCCAACCATCATAACCATACTGTGTTAATTTACTGAAAATTTGTTTAAAGTCGATTTGACCGTCGCCAAGTGAACGAAAACGTCCAGGGCGATCTTGCCAATTTTGATAACCGCCATAAACGCCGCTTTTACCATTTGGTCTAAACTCCGCATCTTTTACGTGAAAGGCTTTTATTCGCTCGTGATAAATATCAATAAAAGCCAAGTAATCAAGTTGTTGAAGTACAAAGTGGCTAGGGTCATATAAAATGTTCACGCGAGGATGATTCCCCGTTGCGGCAAGAAAGCGCTCAAAGGTAACACCATCGTGTAAATCTTCACCTGGATGCAATTCATAGCAAATATCAACGCCGGCATCTTCAAATTTATTGAGGATAGGTAACCATCGACGAGCTAACTCTTTAAAGCCATCTTCTACTAAACCGGCGGGACGTTGAGGCCAAGGGTAAAAAGTTTGCCATAACAGTGCGCCAGAAAATGATGCATGACCAGTGAGGCCTAAGCGAGCGCTTACCGTAGCAGCCATTCCTACTTGCTCTATAGCCCATTGAGTTCTGGCTTGTGGGTTATCTTTTACTTCATCAAAAGCAAAACTATCAAATTGTTTATCATAAGCCGGATGAACAGCCACTAATTGACCTTGTAAGTGGGTTGATAATTCACTAATTGACAAGCCAGCGTCGTTAACAATACCAAGTACTTCATCACAGTACTCCTTACTTTGGTAAGCTAAGGTGAGGTCAAAAATGCGTTTGTCCCATGTGGGTATTTGTACAGCTTTATACCCAAGACTTGCAGCCCACTGACAAATACTCTGAAGACTATTAAACGGGGCATTATCTTGACAAAATTGGGCAAGAAAAATACCCGGTCCTTTGATTTGTGTATTAGCCGAGTTGCTCATGTTATTTCTCTTTTGTTGTCGTTGGGGGTTAAAGATAAGGCATGCCATTTTTCATTTGATTGACTTGCCAAAACAGTATTTTCGATAAAGGCCATGCCCCGAACAGCTTCTTCAATGCCCGGTACATCAAAAGTTTGGTTATCACAGATTTGATTATTTTGATGGGCTCGAATTTGCCGAGCAAAGTTTTGGTATATATTGCCAAAAGCTTCTAAGTAGCCTTCAGGGTGGCCTGCCGGTGTGCGAATAGCTTGTTGCGCAGCCTCACACATTTGACCAACACCGGTACGAATTAATTGGGTTGACTCGGTGTTTGACTTAAGTAATAAGCTATTTGTCTCAAGTTGACACCATTCAAGGCTTTTTTGATCGCCATAAATGCGCAGTGTTAAGTTGTTTTCGTCGCCAATTGCGATTTGACTAGCTAACAGTACGCCTTTAGCGCCATTTGAAAATTTCAATAACACGCTGCCATCGTCATCTAATCTTCTGCCGGCAACGGTTGAGGTAAGGTCAGCACATAAGTGTGTAATGGCTAAGCCTGATACATATTCAGCTAAGTTAGCGGCATGAACACCGATATCGCCCATACAGCAACTGACACCTGATTTGCTCGGGTCTAAACGCCAGCTTGCTTGTTTACTTTGTTCATCATCTTGCGAGGCTAACCAACCTTGAGAATATTCAACTACAATCTTAACAATATTACCTAACTCACCTTGCGTTATAAGGTGTTTAGCCTGCTTAATTAAAGGGTAACCATTGTAAGTATGTGTTAGTCCGTACAGCACATTATGCTGCTCAAGTAGTGATTGTAAGCTTAATGCTTGCGCTAAATTTAAAGTTGCAGGCTTGTCAGACATCACGTGAAAGCCGTGTAAAATGGCAGCTTTGGCGATAGGAAAATGTAAATGATTAGGCGTCACTATGGCGACAAAGTCCATGCGTTGCTCTGCGGGTAATGAGGCTTCTTTAGTAAACATCTCTTCGTAGCTGGTGTAACATCTGTTTTCGGGTAAATAAAGCGCTATGCCTGAAGCTTTGCTGCGGGCAGCATCAGCGCTAAATGCACCACAGACTAATTCTATTTCACCATCTATAAAGGCAGCCATTCTGTGTACTGCGCCAATAAAGGCACCTTGACCACCGCCCACCATGCCCATACGTATTTTTTTCATCGCTAACACCCCATTAAAACTTTATCCTTGTCCTTTACTATAAGAGTGATTAGGTTAAAGTGTTATTAGAAATTCGGTCTCAAATGCAACTAATTCGGCGTTGGGTGTTATTATCATTTGAATTATATTATCCTTTGTATTCTACCAATTGAGAGTTTTAATCATGAGTATTGAGCAACAGCAGAAATCTTTTCTTGCCCAAACGGGGGTTCAACAAATAGTCAGTATGTTTGATTTACTGACGAGTGAACTTTTTTGGATTAAAAATGATAAGCATGTTTTTATGCATGCTAATCAGGCATTTATTGATCATGTTAAGGCAAAAAATCTAGAGCAAGTTATTGGTAAAACAGATTTTGACTTTTCACCTACCCATTTAGCTAAACAGTTTTTTCAAGATGATGATAAAATTTTAGCGGGCCAGCAAGTGACTCAGCGACTAGAAATGAATATGGACAAAGCCGGTGATATTGCTTGGTACGCCACCTCGAAGCGACCAATAGTCGATCAAAACAAGGTTATAATCGGTTCCTATGGCATAACGCGTCATTTACAAAAACAAGCTAATGCCTTTTCTGGGGTTGATGCTGTTAAAGTGCCTGTCGATTACATCAGAAAAAATTATCAAAACCATTTCACTATTGCTCAGGTAGCTGATGTTGCGCATTTATCAGTGAGTGCATTAGAGCGTCGATTTAAAAAATATTTATCGAAAACACCAAAACAATTAATTAATGAAATTCGGTTAGAAAACGCCCGCAAGCTTTTAGTAGAAACGAACATGTCAATAGCAGAAGTGGGTGATACAACAGGGTTTACAGATCATAGCTATTTTAGTAAACAATTTAGGCTGTTTTTTGGTGAATTGCCCTCTGAAGTAAGAAACAACCATCATCAAGCATCTAGCTAACGGCTCAGTCTGCATGGATTTATATTGGCAGCTCTTTATGTAAAGTATAAAAAGATGAAAGTCGTTGCCATGTGGTGTTAGCTAAGCTAATTTAGTTTTGCATGAAAATTATAAACGAAAGGCAGTCGTCAATGTTAATCAGTAATTTGGAAGTTATTCCCGGTAAAAATATCAGTCAACACTTTGGTTTAGTGCAGGGAAGTACTGTACGCAGTAAACACATTGGCCGTGATTTAATGGCCGGTATAAAAAATGTTTTTGGTGGTGAATTAGTAGGGTATACCGAGTTGTTGCAAGAGGCGCGTGAAGAAGCAGTTATCCGGATGAAGGACCAAGCGCAAGCGTTAGGTGCTAATGCCGTGGTCAATGTGCGTTTTTCTACCTCGTCGGTAACGCAAGGAGCGGCAGAATTATTTGCTTACGGTAGTGCGGTATTGGTGGAGTAGGCGAATGGATCAATTTCAACTGCTTATACCACTTATGTTACTTGTACTCGGTTATGTTTTTGGCCGTGTTGCGGAAAAAAAGCATTTTAAATCAATTATCCACCGAGAAGCTGCGCTTGCTCATGTGCTGATTATAGCCAGTAAACAAGTAAGTACCACAGAGCATGCTAAACCGGGGGCACTGGTTACTGGCAGTGTGGTTATTTCGGTAGATTACTTTAAACGTTTTTTAGCCTTACTACGTAGTATATTGGGGGGCAGAGTTGTTGCTTATGAAACGTTACTGGAAAGAGCACGCCGTGAGGCTATTTTACGGATGAAAGCAGAAGCACAGGCGGTGAATGCAGATAAAATTGTTAATTTTAAGCTGGAAACGGCTTCAATTTCAAAAGGCGCGAGTAGAAACATTGGCTCGGTAGAGGTGCTGGCCTATGGTACGGCATTGGTCAATATGCCTTCTTAAGTTTACTATTTGTTAGTATGTAGCGCTATTGAGTCTTATTGAGGTAATAAAAAAGGATGCCGTAGCATCCTTTTATTAAAAACAATTAATAGTTAATTATTTTTTAGCAGCGGCTTTCGCTTCTTTCGCAGCTTTCACTTCAGCGATAACTTCTTCAGCTACATTAGCAGGACAAGGCATGTAGTGAGAGAATTCCATAGAGAATTGACCACGACCAGATGTCATTGTACGTAATGAACCGATATAACCAAACATTTCTGAAAGTGGTACGTCAGCTTTAATACGAGCACCAGAAACACCTGCTTCTTGGTTTTTAATCATGCCACGACGACGGTTTAAATCACCAATAACATCACCAACGTGATCATCAGGAGTAAACACATCAACAGCCATAATTGGTTCAATTAACTGTGCGCCTGCTTTTGGAATTGATTGACGGAAAGCGCCTTTAGCGGCAATTTCAAAGGCAACTGCAGATGAGTCAACCGCATGGAAACCACCATCAAATAGCTCAACTTCAACGTCTAATACAGGGAAGCCAGCAAGTACACCTGAATCCATCATGCCTTTGAAGCCTTTTTCAATAGCAGGGAAGAATTCTTTTGGTACGTTACCACCAACAACGACAGACTTGAATACGAAACCTGAACCTGGTTCACCTGGCTTGATACGGTAATCAATTTTACCAAACTGACCAGAACCACCCGATTGTTTCTTATGCGTGTAAGAATCTTCGATTTCTTGTGTAATTGTTTCACGGTAAGCAACTTGAGGCTTACCTACTTCTAAATCAACGCCGTAGGTACGCTTAAGGATATCTACTTTGATATCTAAGTGAAGCTCACCCATACCACGTAAAATTGTTTCCCCTGAATCTACATCAGTTTCAACTTGGAATGTTGGATCTTCTGCAACCATTTTACCAATAGCAACACCCATTTTCTCAGAACCACCTTTATCTTTAGGGGTAACAGAAATTGAGATTACTGGTGCAGGGAAAACCATTGCTTCTAACGTACATGGATCTTTAGGGTCACATAATGTGTGACCTGTTTGTACGTTTTTCATACCCACGATAGCTAATATATCGCCGGCTTGTGCAGAGGTTAATTCTGTACGGTCTTCAGCTTGCATTTCAACCATACGGCCAATACGTTCAGTTTTACCAGTAAATGAGTTTAATACTGTATCGCCTTTGTTTAACGTACCTGAGTAAATACGAATAAAGGTAAGTGCACCAAAACGGTCATCCATTATTTTAAAGGCTAATGCTTTAAACGTTTCTTTAGTATCAACCAGTGCAAATCTACCTGTAGGCTCACCTTCTTCATCTGTTAACGGCTGTGGGTTAACTTCAGTCGGAGATGGTAAGTAATCAACAACAGCATCAAGAACTAACTGCATACCTTTATTTTTAAATGCTGATCCACAGAACGTTGGGAAGAATAGTAATTCACGTGTGCCTTTACGAATACAAGCTTTAATTTGCTCTTCAGTTGGCGTTAGTTCGCCTTCTAAATATTCCATTAATAAATCTTCATCTGCTTCTAAAGCAGTTTCGATCATTTGCTCACGGTATAAAGCAGCGTCTTCCAGCATATTTTCTGGAATGTCAGTTTCTTTATAGTTTTCTGGAATACCAGTGTCATCCCAAACGTAAGCCTTTTGGCTTAATACATCAACCACACCAACAAATGTATCTTCTTCGCCAATTGGTAACGTCATAATAAGAGGACGAGCACCTAATACATTTTTAATTTGGTCAGCAACACGGAAAAAATTAGCACCTAAGCGGTCTAATTTATTGACGAAAATTAAACGTGCTACTTTTGAGTCATTCGCATAACGCCAGTTAGTTTCTGATTGTGGCTCAACACCACCAGAGCCACAGAATACACCAATACCACCATCAAGTACTTTAAGTGAACGGTAAACTTCTACAGTGAAGTCAACGTGGCCTGGGGTGTCAATTACGTTAAAACGGTGTCCTTTCCATTCACATGTAACAGCAGCAGACTGGATAGTAATACCGCGCTCAGCTTCTTGTTCCATGAAGTCAGTAGTTGACTCACCGTCGTGTGTTTCACCAGCCTTATGAATTTTACCCGTTAGTTTAAGGATACGTTCAGTGGTTGTGGTTTTACCCGCATCAACGTGAGCGAAAATACCAATGTTTCTGTATTTGTCTAAATCTGCCATTACTTTACTCTACTTAGTTTGAGGTCT
This sequence comes from Colwellia sp. F1, assembly GCF_056238625.1. Taxonomy (NCBI): domain Bacteria; kingdom Pseudomonadati; phylum Pseudomonadota; class Gammaproteobacteria; order Alteromonadales; family Colwelliaceae; genus Colwellia; species Colwellia sp. F1. The sequence goes on along the minus strand of NZ_JBWDLI010000004.1, from coordinate 128,026 downwards.
GTTCTGCTTTGTACCCCAAATGCTTTCGATAAGCAAAGGTGAACAAAAAATACAGAACTGTTGAAAATTTGCGCGCGAGTATACCATTAACAAAAGCAGAACCATAGAAAATTGAAAAAAAATATAAAATAAATTAGTAAAGAGTAGTATGAGAGGCCATAGTCTTTGTCATAAAAAATTGACTATATTGCTTTCTCTGCTTATATATAGAGATAGGCGAATTTTATTGGAAAAATTAATCAGTGAGAATGTAGCGCAAACCAAAGGGGAAAATTTTATTGGTTTCACTCCACCGCTTAACGGCGTATTAATTTTACCATACCGCCAAAATAGTGTTTTGAGACGACGGGAGATTAATATTAGACTTTAGTCTCTACTCTATGGTTTAAAAACTATTGATTAGATATCATGTCTTAATACTCGCTTATTTTAGTATTAACTGCCCTTTAACCCTGTATAGGACTCACTCAATATGCTCATCTTTTTTATTTGTATTACGCTGTTAATTTTGGGGTATAAATTTTATAGCCCCTTTATTGAAAAGCAAGCTGGAATTGACCCCTCACTAAAAACACCACAAGTTCGATTTGACGAAGGTGTTGATTATGTTGCTGTGCATCCGGTGAAAGCGTTTTTAATACAATTTTTAAATATTGCGGGTGTAGGCCCTATTTTCGGCCCTATTTTAGGCGCTATCTATGGTCCTATTGCACTCGTGTGGATTGTACTGGGTAATATTCTTGGTGGCGCAGTACACGATTATTTTTCTGGTGTCATGAGTATTAAAGAAGACGGGAAAAGTTTGCCTGAAATAGCCGGGCATTACTTTAACTTGTTTTACAAAAGTATCATGCTTATTTTTACTGCGATGTTACTGTTTTTTGTTGGCGTAGTTTTTATCATGAGCCCAGCTGGTCTGTTAGGTAACCTGAGTTATTTTGAAGGTACCTTTCTTGAAGGTAATAGCTTTTGGGTACTGCTTATTTTAGCTTACTACTTTTTAGCCACGCTATTACCGATAGATAAAATAATTACTAAACTTTACCCCTTATTTGGTTTATTGATGATAGTGATGACAACCCTGATTGCAGGCGCTCTATTATTTAACGCTCCTAACTTACCTGTTGTGGGTGACTTCCTTGGTTACTTTAATCATGACCATTTTAATCATGATTTCTTAAAGCCTAACCCTGATGGTGCACCTATATGGCCGCTACTTTTTGTTACTATTACTTGTGGCGCAATCAGTGGCTTTCATTCTACGCAAGCCCCTATTATGGCGCGTTGTTTAACCAATGAAAAATACGTACGCCCTGTGTATTATGGTGCGATGATTTCAGAAGGTATTGTTGGCTGTGTTTGGGCGCTTGCGGGGATTGCTGCCTTTCCCGAAGGCTATGCAGGTCTTAAAGCAATGTTAGATTTAGGTGGCCCTGGTTTAGTGGTTAATCATATTGCGACCAGCTACCTTGGTGCTTTAGGGGGAATTATGGCAATTATTGCGGTGGCAATATTCCCAATTACTTCTGGTGACACGGCTTTTAGATCTCTGCGCTTAACCATAGTCGATGCTTTTAGTATTCCACAAAGTATGCGCAACCGTATTTTATTAGCGGTACCAATTTTAATTGTTGCTTATTTTATGACAAAAATCGATTTCTCATTAATTTGGCGCTATTTTGCTTTTTCAAATATGTTGTTATCAACCAGTGTGCTTTGGCTAGCAACTAAGTACTTATTTGATCGCGGCACTTTCCACTGGATTGTTAGTATTCCTGCTGTAATTGGTACCAGTGTTACAATATCTTATATAATGACCGCAGGAATTGGCTTTAATTTACCTTCAGACTATAGTCAATCGATAGGCATAGCCTCAGCGCTATTATTGTTTACAACACTGATTATATTTCATTCCAAACGTGTTGCTCCTGTTGTTAAATAAACCAAGGAAAAGCAAAAAATAAACTTGCGCGCCATTGGTTTTCTTGTATAATACGCACCCACATTCAGCTAAGCTGAGTGTGGATTTTGCTTTAACAATGCTTATATGTTGCTTAATAATAGCGGTATGTAAACAGTAAAGTGAACAAGGTTTAGCCATAATTGCTAACCTTGCTACAGCAGCGCTAATTTTGCGTTGAATGTTATTTTATGTAATACACCCCCTTCCAGTACATAAGGAAGTAGAGGGATGTATTTTTTTGTTCTTTTAAAAGGGGATTTGATACATGTCAAATCAAAGAATTCGCATTCGTTTGAAAGCGTTCGATCATCGTTTGATTGATCAATCTACAGCAGAAATCGTTGATACTGCTAAACGCACTGGCGCACAGGTTCGTGGTCCTATTCCACTACCTACTCGCAGAGAACGTTATACTATCTTGACTTCACCACACGTTAACAAAGATGCGCGTGATCAGTACGAAATCCGTACTCACAAACGCATGATTGATATCGTTGAGCCAACTGAAAAGACTGTAGACGCATTAATGCGTTTAGATCTTGCAGCTGGTGTTGATGTTCAAATTAGCTTGGGCTAAGAGGAGTTTTAACAATGACTATAGGTCTAGTTGGACGTAAAGTGGGTATGACTCGCATCTTCACAGAAGATGGTGTATCTACTCCTGTTACCGTTCTAGAAGTTGAAGCGAACCGTGTTGCTCAGGTTAAAACTGTAGACAACGATGGTTATTCAGCGCTTCAAGTTACTACTGGCAAGCGTAAAGCAAGCCGTGTTAACAAACCAGCAGCTGGTCATTTCGCTAAAGCAGGTGTTGAAGCAGGCCGTGGCCTGTGGGAATTCCGCTTAAATGAAAATGAAGGTAGCGACCTTGAAGCTGGCAGTGAAATCACTGTTGAGATCTTCAATGATACTAAATTAGTAAACGTAACCGGTACTTCTAAAGGTAAAGGTTTCCAAGGTGGTATCAAACGCTGGAATTTCAGCATGCAAAATGCAACACATGGTGTTTCTTTAGCACATCGCTCTAACGGTTCGTTAGGTCAATGTCAAACACCAGGTCGTGTTTTCAAAGGCAAAAAAATGTCTGGTCACATGGGTGCTGTGCGCGTTACTACACAAAACCTTGAATTGGTTCGCGTTGACGCAGAACGTAACTTGTTGCTTGTTAAAGGCGCAGTTCCGGGTGCAATCAATGGCAACGTAATCATCAAACCAGCTATTAAAGCTTAGTCCAGGAGATTTTGTGATGGAATTATCATTAAAAGACGCATCAGGTGCTCTTGAAGTTTCTGAAGCAACTTTTGGACGTGAGTTTAATGAAGCTTTAGTACATCAAGTAGTAGTTGCTTATGCAGCTGGTGCTCGTCAAGGTACTCGTGCTCAAAAAACTCGCTCAGAAGTTAGTGGCGGTGGTGCAAAACCATGGCGTCAAAAAGGTACTGGCCGTGCACGTGCTGGTACAACTCGTGGTCCAATCTGGCGTTCTGGTGGCGTAACATTTGCTGCTAAACCTCAAGATCACAGTTTAAAAGTAAACCGTAAAATGTACCGTGGTGCTATTGCTAGCATCCTATCTGAACTTGTTCGTCAAGATCGTTTAGTGGTAGTGAATGATTTTTCGGTAGAAACACCTAAAACTAAAGATTTAGTTGCTAAGTTGAAAGGCTTAGAGCTTAAAGATGTATTGATTGTAACGAAAGAAGTTGACGAGAACTTGTTCTTATCAGCGCGCAACTTATATAAAGTTGATGTACGTGACGTTGCAGCAATTGACCCAGTAAGCTTGGTTGGTTTCGAAAAAGTTTTAATTACTGCTGATGCAGTTAAAGAAATTGAGGGGATACTAGCATGATAAGCGAAGAACGTTTGTTGAAAGTGCTTTTAGCACCAAATATTTCTGAAAAAGCAACTGTCGCTGCTGAAGCAAACAACACTGTTGTTTTCAAAGTAACTACGGATGCAACTAAAGCTGAAATTAAAGCGGCAGTAGAGAAACTTTTTGAAGTTTCTGTTGTTGGTGTAAATACGCTAAATGTTAAGGGTAAAGTAAAACGTACTGGAGCTCGTACTGGTCGTCGTAACGACTGGAAAAAAGCATACGTTACTCTTGCAGAAGGTAGTGACATCGACTTCGTTGGCGCTGAATCATAGGAGTAGTTAAAATGGCTATTGTAAAATGTAAACCAACTTCTCCGGGTCGTCGTCACCTAGTTAAAGTGGTAAACCAAGAGCTTCATAAAGGTAAGCCTTATGCACCATTATTAGACTCTCAGTCTAAATCTGGTGGTCGTAATAAGCATGGTCGTATTACCGTTCGTCATATTGGCGGTGGTCATAAGCAACATTACCGTATTGTTGACTTTAAGCGTAATAAAGATGGTATTCCTGCGAAAATTGAACGTTTAGAATACGATCCTAATCGCAGCGCTAACATTGCTTTAGTATTATATGCTGACGGTGAGCGTCGTTACATCTTAGCCCCTAAAGGCTTAACAGCTGGTGATTCTATCCAGTCTGGTGTTGATGCACCTATTAAAGCAGGTAATGCTATGCCATTACGCAACGCACCATTAGGTAGCGTTGTACATGCAATCGAACTTAAACCAGGTAAGGGCGCGCAAATTGCTCGTGCTGCTGGTACTTACGCACAATTAGTTGCGAAAGATGGTGCTTACGTTACTTTACGTCTTCGCTCTGGCGAGATTCGTAAAATCGAAGCAGATTGTCGTGCTACTTTAGGTGAAATCGGCAATGGTGAACACATGCTTCGCTCTTTGGGTAAAGCTGGTGCCTCTAGATGGCGCGGTGTTCGTCCAACAGTTCGTGGTGTTGTTATGAACCCAGTTGACCACCCACACGGTGGTGGTGAAGGTAAATCATCAGGCGGTCGTCATCCGGTATCGCCTTGGGGTGTACCGACTAAAGGTTACAAGACTCGTTCAAACAAACGTACTGATAAATTTATCGTACGTCGTCGCACTAAGTAATTAGTGTATTAAACTAAATACTCATAATTATCGAAAGTTTGCATCAACAATAGGTTGATAAATTAAAAACGATAATTAGGGTAATGATAATTAAGGAATCACCATGCCACGTTCCCTCAAGAAAGGTCCTTTTATAGACCTACACTTGTTGACGAAGGTAGAGAAAGCGGTGGAAAGCGGGAATAAAAAGCCAATTAAAACTTGGTCCCGTCGTTCAATGATCATCCCAACGATGATCGGATTGACCATAGCTGTCCATAATGGCCGTCAACACGTTCCTGTATTTGTAACCGAAGAAATGATCGGTCACAAATTAGGAGAATTTGCACCAACTCGTACTTATCGCGGTCATGTCGCTGATAAGAAAGCGAAGAAGTAAGGGGAAGTTAAATGGAAGCTATTGCTATACATAAATTTGCCCGCGGCTCTGCGCAAAAAGCACGTTTAGTTGCGGATCAAATCCGCGGTGAACACGTTGAGAAAGCACTTGAAATTTTAACTTACAGCAACAAATCTGCGGCTGACTTAGTTATAAAAGTACTTAACTCAGCGATTGCTAATGCCGAGCACAACGAAGGTGCAGACATTGATGAATTATTCGTTAAAACAATTTTGATTGACGATGGTCCTACAATGAAGCGTATTATGCCACGCGCGAAAGGCCGAGCCGATCGCATCATTAAGCGCACAAGTCACATTACTGTGATCGTGTCTGATTCTTAGGAGTATATTAGTATGGGTCAAAAAGTTCATCCTAACGGTATTCGCTTAGGTATCACGAAACCTTTTGCGTCTACTTGGTTTGCTAACAATAAAGAGTTTGCTAGCAACTTAGACGGCGACCACAAGGTTCGCGAATTTTTAACAGAGAAGCTTAAACGCGCATCATTATCTAAAGTAGTGATCGAACGTCCAGCTAAATCTATCCGCGTAACAATTCACACGGCTCGCCCAGGTGTTGTTATTGGTAAGAAAGGCGAAGATGTTGAGAAATTACGTTTAGCTGTATCTAAAATTGCTGGTGTTCCTGCTCAAATCAACATCGCTGAAGTACGTAAGCCAGAAATGGATGCGCAGCTAGTTGCTGACAGTATTGCTAGTCAATTAGAGCGTCGTGTTATGTTCCGTCGCGCGATGAAGCGTGCAGTGCAAAACGCTATGCGTTTAGGTGCTAAGGGTATCAAAGTTCAAGTTAGCGGTCGTTTAGGCGGCGCTGATATTGCACGTGCTGAATGGTATCGTGAAGGTCGTGTACCTTTGCATACATTACGTGCTGATATCGACTACGCCATTGCGCGTGGCGACACGACTTATGGTGTAATTGGTATTAAAGTTTGGATCTTTAAAGGTGAAATCATTGGTAAAATGCCACTTGTGGCAGAGCAACCAGCGGCTAAACCTAAAAGAAAGAACAACCGCAAAGCGAAGTAAGAGGAATCAGTAATGTTACAACCAAAACGTACTAAATTCCGTAAGCAATTTAAACTACGTAACCGTGGTCTTTCACAGGTTGGTAGTTCAGTTAGCTTCGGTACTTTCGGTTTGAAATCGGTTGACCGTGGTCGTTTGACTGCGCGCCAAATTGAAGCCGGTCGTCGTGCCATGACTCGTCATGTTAAACGTCAAGGTAAAATCTGGATACGCGTGTTCCCTGATAAACCAATTACCAAAAAGCCACTTGAGGTTCGTATGGGTAAGGGTAAGGGTTCAGTAGAATATTGGGTATGCCAAATTCTTCCTGGTCGTGTTCTTTATGAAATGGAAGGTGTTTCTGAAGAGTTAGCTCGTGAAGCTTTTGCTTTAGCTGCAGCTAAACTTCCGTTTAAAACTACCTTCGTAACTAGGACGGTAATGTAATGAAAGCTAGTGAACTAAAAGCAAAAAGCATCGAAGAGCTTAATGCTGAATTACTAGAGCTTCTACGTGAGCAGTTTAACTACCGCATGCAAGCAAGCACTGGTCAATTAGCACAAACTCATTTGCTAAGAACTGTACGTCGCAATATTGCACGTGTTAAGACTATCATCACTGAAAAGGCAGGTAAGTAATGAGCGAAGTTAAAATCCGCACAGTACAAGGCGTTGTTGTCAGTAACAAGATGGATAAGTCTATCGTTGTAATGATTGAACGTCGCGTTAAGCACCCTATATACGGTAAGTACATCACGCGCTCAACTAAGTTGAAAGCACATGATGAAGCTAACGTATGTAACGAAGGTGATGTAGTCACTATCGCTGAATGTGCACCAATTTCTAAGTCTAAAAGCTGGAAATTAGTTGATGTTGTTGTAAAAGCTTAATCGAACAGATTAGTTTTTAATAGCACTGAGTGTTTTACGCAAAATATTCAGTACTATTGGCGAGATACTATATAAAACCCTTATCATTTACTTGATAAGGGTTTTTTGTTTTTATGGCCAGTGAAAAGATCAAATTCTAATTCAAAGCAGGCTTTCTCTGGTGTTGGTTTTAATATTAAGTACAATAACCGTATTTAGGGTAAACAATAGTATCGCTATGAAATTGAATAAGCAGTTTTCTTTACAGAATAATAATAGTTTTCACGTTAAGTGCATGTCACCCGTTGTTTACTTACCTAAGACACTGGCAGATTTAAAGCAATTGCCTCAGCTTTCTTTGAACGCTTTTTATATTCTTGGTGATGGCAGTAATACCTTATTTGTTGACACCCAAGCGCCGATTATCATTAAGCCCGCGTTTAAAGGCATCAACATAATAGAAACTGAAGATAGCTACACAGTGACAGCGGGGGCAGCTGAAAATTGGCATGACTTGGTCTGTTTATGTATTGAACGTGGCATTAATGGTTTAGAAAACCTTGCTTTAATCCCCGGTAGTGTTGGAGCAGCGCCGGTGCAAAATATTGGTGCCTACGGAGTTGAATTCTCCGATGTGTGTGAACAAGTAAAATGGTATGAGTTTGCGAGTCAGTCAGTTAAAGTGCTTGATAATAGCGCCTGTCACTTTGCTTACCGACACAGCATTTTTAAAGGTGCGCTTTATAATAAAGGCATTATCACTGAGGTGGTTTTTAAGCTACCTAAAGCATGGAAAGCGAATGTGTCTTATGCAGGCCTGAATGAGTTAGGTCATAACGCTAGTGCAAAAATGATTATGGAAAAAGTGATTAGCCTCCGACAGGCGAAATTACCCGATCCTAATATATTAGCGAATGCTGGGAGTTTTTTTAAAAACCCCCTAGTGTCCTCAGAAAAACTAGCACAACTAAAAGCGAGTGAGACAACTGTGCCTTTTTATCCTCAAGAAAATGGCCAAGTTAAGCTAGCGGCCGGTTGGTTAATCGAACAAGCTGGATTAAAAGGTTACAGCGCTAACGGTGTAGGTGTGCACCAACACCAAGCACTGGTTTTAGTTAACTATACCAGTGATTACGGTAAAGATATTGTCGCTTTAGCCTTGTTTGTACAGCAGAAGGTATTTGAAAAATTTAACATATTATTATCACCAGAAGTTCGTATGGTAACCGCGCAAGGAGAACTCACACTTGCAGAGTTGGTCTTAGATAATAAAGAAAAGGGTAACTAAAATGGCGAAAGCTGTGAGAGAGCACCTGCTTAAAGCACTTGCGAGTGGCGAGTTTGTCTCGGGTCAAAAATTAGGTGAAGCGCTAAATATAAGCCGAACCGCTATTTCAAAACACATTAAAGCACTGATAGCGATGGAGCTAGACATCTATAGTGTGACAGGGAAGGGTTATAAACTATCGCAGCCACTCACGCTGTTAAATCAATCGAAAATAGTTGATGCTTTTTCCTTGTTTCAGCCTAAAGCGGTTATTAAGCCAGCGATAGAAGTGCATAGTTTAATTGACTCAACCAATAGTTATTTATTAAGGCGTTTACCACACCAGTTGTCGCAGGGGCAAATATGTTTAGCAGAATTTCAAAGTGCAGGTCGAGGCCGTCGGGGGCGGCAATGGATTTCTCCATTTGGCTCGCAAATTTACTTGTCTGTGTATTGGTATTTAGAGCAAGGCCTTTCTGCAGCAATGGGGCTTAGTTTAGTTGCGGCATTAGCGGTGAGTGATGCAGTTTATGCGTTAACCGCTATTCGAGTTCAACTTAAATGGCCCAATGATATTTATATCGGTGGCGTAAAACTCGCTGGAATCCTTATAGATTTAGAAGGGCAAGCACTAGAGCCTAGCCATAGTGTTATTGGGATTGGTTTAAATGTGAATATGCCAGCAAAAGCTGGTGCAAAAATTGACCAGCAATGGACGGACTTACAAAGCCATAGCGATAGCAAGTTAGACAGAAATTTACTTAGTGCGCATTTAATTTATCATTTACTGCAACGATTAAACCAACACCAAACTGAAGGCTTAAGTACAATGCTAGATGAATGGCATGCCCAAGATTATTACTTAAATAAACGGGTCGAATTACTAACAGGTGAAAAATCTACTAAAGGGATTTGTCGTGGTGTTAATGCCCAAGGCGCATTAATGTTAGAGGTTGATGGTAAGGTTAATGCAATATATGGCGGTGAAGTGAGTCTTAGAGGTGACCAGTGATAGTGTTACTTGATATCGGCAACACGCGCACGAAATATTGTTTTGCTCGGCAGGGGGAAAGAACGTCACCTAAAGCCATACTGAACCAATCGTTATCACTGGCATTTTTCGATGAAAACTTTGCACTTGCCACAAAAATTATTGTGGCAAGCGTAGGTAATGAAACTATAACCGAAACAATAACTGCTTGGTGCAAGTTCAACAATGTCGTTTATCAGCGAGTGATGAGCGAGACAGAAAAAAAAACCGTGATCTCTGGTTATGAAAACCCGAGCCAATTAGGGGTCGACCGATGGTTAGCATTGGTCGGTGTAGCAGAGCTCTATCCTAATAAGAACGTACTTATTATTGATGCGGGAACAGCCACAACAGTAGATTTTTTAACAGCGACCGGCCAACATCAAGGCGGTTGGATTTTAGCTGGTATAAAAACCCTTATCAGCAGTGTTTTAGCGGATACATCGCAAGTACAGGCAAATGCTGACGAAACAGAAAGTATCGCTTTTGGTAGGAATACATCTGAAAATGTCCATAATGCTGCATGGGCAGCGACAGTTGGTGCAATTCATTTGGCGATAGTAGCAATCCAGCAACAAGGCTTAACTTTGAATGAGATCATATTAACAGGTGGCAACAGTCATTTACTTGCTCCATTACTTACCCATAAGCATAAGGTAATTGAAGAACTTGTTTTTCATGGATTACAAGCTTATCTATAAGTTGAAGGTGATAAAAGCAGCGGCTTTGGATAAAAAAACACCAAACGAGCACGAAACTTTCGACAAAGTATAAAAAACATCAATCTTTTTGAAAATTGGACTTGCAAGGGGCAAAACATTACTCTAGAATTCGCACCACTTAATGTAGTGCCGACTTAGCTCAGTTGGTAGAGCAACTGACTTGTAATCAGTAGGTCGCCAGTTCGACTCCGGCAGTCGGCACCATTAATACTATTTCACTGTAAGTGAACTAGGTAAATATACTGGAGGGGTTCCCGAGTGGCCAAAGGGATCAGACTGTAAATCTGACGGCTCCGCCTTCGGTGGTTCGAATCCACCTCCCTCCACCATATTTTTGACTTTTGCTTGTCTTGCAAGTAGAGGTCTAAACAGAGATAATCTGATAGAATTAGCGGGTGTCGTATACTGGCTATTACCTCAGCCTTCCAAGCTGATGAAGCGGGTTCGATTCCCGCCACCCGCTCCAATCTTTGTATATGAATGCTGATATGGCTCAGTTGGTAGAGCGCACCCTTGGTAAGGGTGAGGTCGGCAGTTCGAATCTGCCTATCAGCACCATTCCTTAGATGAATCTATTCCGTTATTTCTAACATTATTTATGCTAAAAAAGTAAACGTAAAATAAACTTAATTCTATACCCAGAGGTATTTTAAAATGGCTAAAGAAAAATTTGAACGTAGTAAACCGCATCTTAACGTTGGTACTATCGGACACGTTGACCACGGTAAAACAACATTAACAGCCGCTATCTCTGCGGTATTAACAAAAGTTCACGGTGGTGATGTTAAAGATTTCACACAAATCGATAATGCACCAGAAGAGCGTGAGCGTGGTATTACTATCAATACTTCACACATTGAGTACGATACAGAATCACGTCACTACGCACACGTAGACTGTCCAGGCCATGCCGATTACGTTAAAAACATGATCACAGGTGCTGCACAAATGGACGGCGCGATTTTAGTTGTTGCTGCAACAGACGGCCCAATGCCACAAACACGTGAGCATATCTTGTTGTCACGTCAAGTTGGTGTTCCATACATCATCGTCTTTATGAACAAATGTGATGTTGTAGACGACGAAGAGTTATTAGAATTAGTAGAAATGGAAATCCGTGAGTTACTTTCTGAATATGATTTCCCAGGTGATGACTTACCTGTAATTCAAGGGTCTGCTTTAGGCGCGTTACAAGGCGAAGAGAAGTGGGAAGCAAAAATCATTGAACTTGCGGACCAGTTAGACACTTATATTCCAGAGCCAGAGCGTGCTATTGATGGTGCTTTCATCATGCCAATTGAAGACGTGTTCTCAATTGCTGGTCGTGGTACGGTTGTAACAGGTCGTGTAGAGCGCGGTATTGTAAAAGTAGGCGATACAGTAGAGATTGTTGGTATTCGTGAGACACAAACATCGACGTGTACTGGTGTAGAAATGTTCCGTAAGCTACTTGACGAAGGTCGTGCTGGTGAGAACTGTGGTGTTCTTCTACGTGGTCTTAAGCGTGAAGACGTTGAACGTGGTCAAGTACTTTGTGCACCAGGTTCAATTTCACCTCATACGAAATTTGAATCAGAAGTTTATGTACTTTCTAAAGATGAAGGTGGTCGTCATACGCCATTCTTTAAAGGCTACCGTCCACAGTTCTACTTCCGTACAACAGACATCACAGGTTCAGTAGAGCTACCTGAAGGTGTAGAAATGGTAATGCCAGGCGACAACTTGAAATTTGTTGTAGAGCTAATTAACCCAGTAGCGATGGACGAAGGTTTACGCTTCGCAATCCGTGAAGGTGGTCGTACAGTTGGTGCTGGTGTTGTTTCAGCCATTTTATCTTAATTGATAATTAATTTGCGCTAGCATGTTTGTTAGCGGCATTGAATAAAACATCAATGCGTTATCAATGAAAAGGTCGTTTTCTATCTCAATTAGAAAACGGCCTTTTTTGTTTACCTATTAAAGAAAACCTAGCAGCCAAAACTTACACTCACTTGCCTTACCTACACTAAAGCGTAAGATCTATAAAAAATGTGTTGTCAGCCATAAATGCTAAATAAAATATTACGCGGTTAAAAAAGTTGATAAACTGTTGCTATCAATGGCCCTAGCGTAATATTCTAATAGGCAACGATAATCTTTAACAAACTCACTAAAGCATTTAAAAGTTTTTGCACTTTTCTATGTTTTATAATTTGTGCTTACGCAATATTTATTTTACTTATAAATAAAGTTCATTTCTGTTGTATCTAATTTAAAAATAAAAACCTTTGACGTTAAATGTAATATAGAATGATCTCCACAAGGAAGCTTATATCAGTTTTTATTTATTAATTGGCTTGTTTTAATCAGTATAAATGACCACATAATGAGTGAAATTGCTATAAATGTTCACCAAGTTAGTAAGTTGCTCTTTGCGTTTATTGACTATTAATGAGGATGTAGATGTTTTTAATTGACCATATTATATTGTTGGCGGCTGTACTGATCTTGCTTGGTATCATATCGAGTAAATTATCAGCACGCTTAGGCTTGCCTGTTTTAGTGCTTTTTTTATTGGTCGGTATGTTGGCCGGTGAAGATGGGCCTGGCGGAATCTTATTTGATAATAAAGAAGCAGCGCATTCTTTAGGTACTTTAGCACTCGCCATTATTTTGTTTGATGGCGGCTTACAGACGCCATTTACGGCAATAAAACGGGTATGGAAGCCTGCTTCAGCACTTGCTACTTTAGGGGTGTTAGTTACCGGTGCGCTAACGGGCACTGCAGCTATGTATATTTTAGATATTCCATTGCTGCATGGTTTACTGCTTGGGGCAATTGTTGGCTCTACAGATGCTGCAGCGGTATTTTCATTACTCAGAAATGCGGGTATTCACTTAAATAAGAAATTAAAAGCGACCCTCGAAATAGAAAGTGCCTCGAACGACCCCATGGCAATATTTCTCACCGTAGGTTTGTTAGAAGTGCTGGTTAATGACATGAAACCTGGCTCAGGCATGTTGGTCATGTTTATATCTCAAATGGGGCTAGGTGCCATTGTTGGATTAGTGGTAGGCTGGCTTTCTGTTAAATTAATTAACCGAATTCAATTGTTAGCAGCAGGCTTGTATCCTGTGTTTGTTGCTGCTTGTGGTATGTTGTCTTTTGGTATTACGGCAAATATTGGTGGTAGTGGTTTTCTCGCAGTCTTTATTACAGGTGTAGTTATCGGTAATAGCCGATTTGTCTTTCAGCGAAGTACCTTTTTATTCCATGATGGTTTAGCCTGGCTAAGTCAAATAACTATGTTCGTTGTACTTGGCTTACTTATCACTCCAACATCTTTATTAGCGGTATGGTTTGAAGGTCTGTTAATTGCGTTAGTATTAATTTTTATCGCCAGACCACTGGCCGTAATCCCTGTGCTTGCACTTTTTGGCTTTAATCTGCGTGAAATATCATTAGTGTCTTGGGTGGGCTTAAGAGGATCTGTGCCGATTATTTTAGCTATTTTCCCGTATATGTTTGATTTACCTGAAGCCGATCTTATTTTTAATGTGGTATTTTTCGTGGTATTAATTTCTGCAACATTACAGGGCTCAAGCTTGTCTTGGGTTGCGCGAAAACTCAAGTTAACCTTACCACCACCGATTACCCCTGCAGCGACACTGGAAATTACTGCCTTGGGCGACGTAGATGCAGACATAGTAGAATATACCTTAGGTAAATCATCACCTGCAGTTGGTCGGCGTCTATCTCACTTAGCACTGCCAGAACATGCTGTGATGGCGATGATCACTCGTGACAATGAAGTAATTCCGCCACGTGGCTCAACGCTTTTACAGGCGGAAGATCAGATATTTATTGTCTTAAAGCCAATTACGCGTGCGTTTGTCGATTTTGTTTTCTCAGGTAAGTTGGCCAGTGACAGTGAAGGGCTACCCGACAGAGAACTTAAGGTAAAGGCCTATACTAGCATAGCTGATATCGCAAACTCTTACGGTATAAATATTAGAGGTGAAGCTGACGATACGTTAGAGTATTTGATCAAATCTAATTTGGATACCGACGCTTATATAGGGGCTTCAGCTCATTTAGGCAATGTGAGTTTGTATGCACGTGAAATGGTAGAGCAACGAATAACTACAGTAGGTATTATTGTTGACGAAAAGTAATTTATAGCGAGGTAGCCTACAAGGTTACCTTAACTGGCATGTGTTCATGCGGTTTGTGTTAGGGGCAAACTGAGTGTTAGTTTGCCCCTAAAGCTAGCTTAAACTTGATTAGGGATTATTTGTATCTCTACTCGGCGATTAAGTGAACGATTCTTTACAGTATTATTGTCTACTAATGGCATGCTTTCTCCATAACCGGTAACTTTTAAACGGCTCGGTAGAATACTTTTATTAGTTAGGTAGTCTTTGACACTTTGAGCACGTTGAGTTGACAGCGTTTGGTTATAAGTAGCGCTTCCCGTGTTATCGGTATGTCCTTCAATGCTCAATAAGGTTTTATCAAATTTTAGTAACACAGTTGCAACATCGTCTAAGGTTGTATGGAAGCCAGAAGTAATATAAGACTGGTTAGTGGCAAACGTAATGTTAGACGGCATAATTAATCGTATATTGTCACCTTCACGAACAATATCAATACCTGAGCCTGATAACTCCTCTCTAAAAGCTTCTTCTTGTTGGTCCATATAACTACCAATGGCAGCACCTGCGAGTGCCCCAATGGCAGCGCCCCAAACCAAACGTTTGTTTTTATGGTTACTGGTTGATTTGCCTAGTACAGCACCGGCTACAGCACCAATTGCAACGCCTTTTTCTGTGTTACTTGCCGTGGAAGCACAACCTGAAAGAATAAGAGAAGACACGATAATTGAAAGCAAAGATTTTTTAAAAAACATAATAGCACCTTGATTGAAATAATATAAAAAGTTAATGAAAATTGGAATAGTGAGAAATATAAAGGCAGTAAATACGCTTGGCATGATTATAGACGCAAGTATACATTATCCTCCCTAGTGTCTACTAGCGTCTGGCGATTATGTTGCAAATAAATCTTGAGTAATGTGCTTGGCTGCGTATAATAGCGCCTCACTTCTCGAGTTTCTCTTAATTCCCAAACAACACTAAGATTCACCCGATGAGTGTAACTATTACTTTGGCCAAATAATTTAATCAACTAAAGTAATGCCAATTACATTAACCAGTTAACTTAATAACACGGCTAATAAACTTGGTAAAAGTAGGGGTGTAGTTCCAATTGGTAGAACAGCGGTCTCCAAAACCGACGGTTGGGAGTTCGAATCTCTCCACCCCTGCCACTTTGATAAAGAAATCGCGGTAAACGCGTTTTAAGCAATTTCCAATTTGATAATGACGGATAGAAATATGAATGCAAGTACAGAAGAGCAACCAAGCAGTTCTTTGGACGGCCTAAAATGGGGCATAATTGTCTTGTTATTAATTGGCGCCATTGGTGGTAATTTTTACTACGGTCAAGAGTCAGCACTATTACGCGCGATTGGTGTTGTAATTGCTGTAGGCGTTGCAGGCTTAATTGCGCTGCAAACATTAAAAGGTCGCACTGCTTTTGCCTTTGCTAAAGAAGCACGAACTGAAGTGCGTAAAGTTGTTTGGCCAACACGCCAAGAGGCTATTCAAACAACGGGTATCGTTTTGGTAGTAACATTATTAATGTCATTATTGCTTTGGGGCTTAGACTCTGTCCTTTTCTGGGTGGTCGGATTAATTACAGGTATGAAGGTATTATAATGTCAGAAGATTTTATTGAAGATTCTGTTGATGGCGCTAAAGGCGAAGACACAGAAGAAAAAGCAGCAAATCAAAACCCCAAGCTAAGATGGTACGTGGTACAAGCTTTTTCTGGCTATGAGGGTCGTGTTCAAAAAACATTGCTAGAGCACATTGAAATTAATGGTTTGCAAGATAAATTTGGCGAAGTTTTAGTACCGACAGAAGAAGTTGTTGAGATGCGAGCGGGACAAAAACGTAAAAGCTCTCGTAAATTCTTCCCTGGTTATGTGTTAGTTCACATGGAATTAGACGATGAATCATGGCACTTAGTTAAAAGTGTTCCAAGAGTACTTGGTTTTATTGGTGGTACTAACGAAAGACCTGCGCCTATTACGCAAAAAGAAGCCGATCGAATTCTACAGCGTTTAGTTGATACAGATAAGCCTAAGCCTAAAACCTTGTTTGAACCAGGTGAAGTTATTCGTGTTATTGAAGGACCGTTTGCTGACTTTAATGGGGTAGTTGAAGAACTAGACTATGAGAAAAACAGAATTAAAGTATCAGTGCTTATTTTCGGGCGTTCAACCCCAGTAGACCTTGAATTTGGCCAAGTGGAAAAAGGAAGCTAAGCTTTTTAAGCAAATGGCTGAGAAAAAAACCAAAGTCTATCTTTGGTTTTTTATGTGTATTGTATTGCGTGGTAAAAAACACTTGAAACTTGTCGAGTGATTGATATATAATCCGCTACCGCGTTTTTTTATCGCGGCCTAAATGCATGTTTTTTTAATAAAATATTGTTTAGTAAACAGGGAAGCGAAAGCTGTTACACAGTAATTAGCGCTAACTACCCACAATAAAGGTATTTAAAAATGGCTAAGAAAGTCCAAGCTTTAATCAAGCTTCAAGTAGCTGCTGGCGCAGCTAACCCGTCACCCCCAGTTGGTCCTGCATTAGGTCAACACGGTGTGAATATTATGGAATTCTGTAAAGCGTTCAACGCCAAAACAGACTCTCTAGATAAAGGCGCTCCGGTTCCAGTAGTAATTACTGTTTATAATGACCGTTCGTTCACATTCGAAACTAAAACTCCACCTGCCGCTTATTTGTTATTAAAAGCAGCGGGCGTGAAAAGCGGCTCTGGTCGTCCTAACACTGAAAAAGTGGGTACTGTAACTACAGCCCAAGTTGAAGAAATTGTTAAGGCAAAAGAACCTGATTTAACTGCTGGTTCATTAGAAGCTGCAGTGCGTACCATTGCGGGCTCTGCTCGTTCAATGGGTTTAGTGGTAGAGGACTAATCAATGACTAAATTAACAAAACGCGCTCGTCTTATCCGTGAAAAAGTAGACGTAACAAAAGAATACGATATCAATGAAGCGGTTTCTTTATTAAAAGAATTTGCTACCGCAAAGTTCCGTGAAAGTGTAGACGTTGCTGTAAATCTTGGTATTGATGCTCGTAAATCAGATCAAAACGTTCGTGGTGCTGCCGTGTTACCTAATGGTACTGGTCGTGAAGTACGCGTTGCTGTATTTACACAAGGTGCAAACGCAGAGAAAGCTAAAGAAGCCGGTGCTGACGTTGTTGGCATGGAAGACCTAGCTGAGCAAGTAAAAGCTGGTGAAATGAACTTCGACGTTGTTATTGCTTCGCCAGATGCAATGCGTGTTGTTGGTCAATTAGGTCAAATTTTAGGCCCGCGTGGCTTAATGCCTAACCCTAAAGTTGGTACTGTAACACCTGACGTAGCTGGCGCTGTTAAAAACGCTAAGTCTGGTCAAGTTCGCTACCGTAACGACAAGAACGGTATCATCCATACGACTATCGGTAAGGCTGATTTTGAACCTGAACAGTTGCAAGCCAACTTAGAGTTTTTGTTAGAAGCGCTTAAAAAAGCAAAACCAGCAAATGCTAAAGGTCAATACATCAAGAAAGTATCACTTTCTACTACTATGGGTGCTGGCGTTGCCATCAACCAAGCTAGCTTATCTCAAGCTTAGTTTTAGTCTAGAATATTGATCAGTAAAGCTTATTGTTGATGCTTTACAAAGGCGAAATTATAACCTATAATTCCGCCTCTTAAATTTTGGTAGGAGTTATGTCGTTACCTTGTAGACGATAAATCTATTGTATAACAATGACATGACCCCCGTCCAAGACCGTAGGAGTTTTTATTGGATAGGTTTGCCTTCTGGCTCTCTGATGAAAATAAAAACTTAATTTCCTACGTAGATGGTGATTACCCAGATATTTTCCTTAAATTCTGGTCCTCGCCGTAATGGCCTAGTATACAATTATGTACGCTAGGGATTGTAAATACCGGTGCTTATCTTTAGATACCCGGTGAACCAGGAGTTAAAGCCAATGGCTATCAATCTTGATGACAAAAAAGCAATTGTTGCTGAAGTTCAAGAAGCTGCCGCTGGCGCTCAATCGGCTGTTGTCGCGAACACTCGCGGTGTGACAGTTGAAGCAATTACAGTGTTACGTAAGCAAGCACGTGAAAACGGTGTATGGATGAAAGTTATCCGTAATACCTTAGCACGTCGTGCGGTAGCAGGTACGGAATTTGAGTGTGTTAATGACACATTTACAGGCCCTACACTAATTGCATTTTCAAACGAACATCCAGGTGCCGCTGCACGTTTATTCACAGATTTCGCTAAAACTAACGAAAACTTTGTATTAAAAGCAGCAGCATTTGAAGGTAATGTAGTAGACGTAAATATGTTAGCTAAGCTACCAACTTACGACGAAGCAATTGCCCGTTTAATGAGCGCTATGAAAGAAGCATCTGCAGGCAAATTAGTCCGCACGATTGCTGCAGTTCGCGATCAGAAAGAACAAGAAGCTGCCTAGGTTATTTAAGCATAATGCTTATAACCAAGCTTTTTATTTATAGTTATTTCAAATAGTGCTTTATTGCTTATAAAAAGTAAAAATGGCCTGTTTATTAAAAATTAGGAAATTATAGTATGTCTATCTCTAAAGACGATATCTTAAACGCAGTTGCTGAAATGTCAGTAATGGACGTTGTTGCATTAGTTGAAGCAATGGAAGAAAAATTCGGCGTATCTGCTGCTGCAGCTGTTGCTGTTGCTGGTGGTGACGCTGGTGGTTCTGCTGAAGAGCAAACTGAATTTGATGTTGTATTAACTAGCTTCGGTGAGAAGAAAGTTGCAGTAATCAAAGCCGTTCGTGGCGCTACAGGTTTAGGCCTTAAAGAAGCTAAAGACTTAGTTGAAGCTCTTGGTACGCTTAAAGAAGGCGCAGACAAAGCTGAAGCTGAAGAGCTTAAGAAAACTCTTGAAGAAGCTGGTGCTTCTGTTGAGATCAAATAGTCTGTTTTTAAACAGAGTATTTGCCTGAAAAGGCATGGCTGGTGATTTAAACGTCACCGGCCTTTTTGCGCTTTTTACTACTAGAAAACAAATAAGTTGTTAATAAGGTAATATTAAGTGTTAGATGATTTGTCATCTAGTAATGTTTAGACGTAAGCATTACCTAAATAACCTGTCTGTGTAAGAATAGCTTACTAGGCAGATTTGGCCATAACCAGCAAGCTGAGGAACCCCATGGCTTACTCATACTTTGAGAAAAAGCGAATTAGAAAGGACTTTGGTAAAAATGCACAAGTAATGGAATATCCATTCTTGTTGTCCATTCAACTCGATTCTTTCCGCAAGTTTATTGATATTGATCCCACAGGTGAAACCGGTCTAGAGGCTGCTTTCCGTTCTATTTTCCCAATTAAAGCTTACTCAGGTAGCTCAGAATTACAATATGTGAGCTACCGCTTAGGTGAACCGTTATTTGACGTTAAAGAATGTCAAATACGTGGTGTAACTTATTCTGCACCACTACGCGTTAAATTACGTTTAGTGGTATACGATAAAGAAGCTCCGGCAGGTACTGTAAAAGATATCAAAGAGCAAGAAGTGTACATGGGTGAAATCCCGTTGATGACAGATAACGGTACCTTTGTAATCAATGGTACTGAGCGTGTTATCGTTTCACAATTACATCGTTCTCCTGGTGTATTCTTTGATCACGATAAAGGTAAGACGCATTCATCGGGTAAAGTATTATATAACGCACGCGTTATTCCTTACCGTGGTTCATGGTTAGACTTTGAATTCGATCCAAAAGACAATTTGTTTGTCCGTATTGATAGACGTCGTAAATTACCTGCGTCAATTATCTTACGCGCCTTAGAATATTCAACAGAAGAAATTTTGGCTATTTTCTATGATACAACGAATTTTGCTATTAAAGGCGATAAGTTGATTATGGATCTTATCCCTGAACGTCTTCGTGGTGAAACAGCGACGTTTGATATTGCCATTAAAAAAGGTGAAATCTTAGTTGAATCGGGCCGCCGTATTACTGCGCGTCATATTCGTGCCTTAAGCAAAGCGAATGTTGATAAACTCGAAGTTCCCGCTGAGTACATTGTAGGTAAAGTATTATCAAAAGCCTACATCGACAAATCTACGGGTGAAGTGATTGCTGAAGCAAATGCTGAAATAACGTTAGAGTTATTAGCAGAACTCAGCCAAGCAGGCCATAAATCATTGTCTACTTTATATATGAATGAATTTGATGTTGGTTCATATATGTCAGACACCTTGCGCGTGGATAGCTCGACTAACCGCTTAGAAGCCTTAGTTGAAATTTACCGCATGATGCGCCCAGGCGAACCACCAACTAAAGACGCAGCAGAAACACTCTTTAATAACTTGTTCTTCTCGTCTGAACGTTATGAGTTATCAACAGTTGGTCGTATGAAGTTTAATCGTCGAGTAGGTAATGCCGATGATATAGGCTCAGGTGTTTTATCTAACGAAGATATTGTGGCAGTAATGAAAACCTTAATCGACATTCGTGACGGTAAAGGTGAAGTTGATGATATCGACCATTTAGGTAACCGTCGTATTCGCTCTGTGGGTGAAATGGCTGAAAACCAATTCCGTGTAGGGCTTGTACGTGTTGAACGTGCAGTACGGGAACGTTTAAGTCTTGGTGACTTAGATGCGATCATGCCACAAGATTTAATTAACGCTAAACCAATTTCTGCGGCAGTGAAAGAGTTCTTTGGTTCATCACAATTGTCTCAGTTTATGGACCAAAATAACCCCTTGTCAGAAGTTACGCATAAGCGTCGTATTTCTGCCTTAGGCCCAGGTGGTTTAACACGTGAACGTGCTGGTTTCGAAGTGCGAGATGTTCACCCAACGCATTATGGCCGTGTGTGTCCAATCGAAACGCCAGAAGGTCCAAACATCGGTTTGATCAACTCGCTTTCTTGTTACGCACGTACTAATGACTTTGGCTTTTTAGAAACGCCTTATCGTAAAGTAGTTGACGGCTTAGTGACTGATGATATTGATTATTTATCGGCCATTGAAGAAGGTAACTTTGTTATCGCTCAAGCGAACGCAATCCGTGATGCTTCTGATAAGCTTATTGAAGACTTAGTCAACTGTCGTCACAAAAATGAATTTACACTAAAAAGTCCAGCTGAAGTTCAATATATGGATGTATCACCACAACAAATTATTTCTGTTGCGGCGTCACTTATTCCATTCCTTGAACATGATGATGCTAACCGTGCCTTAATGGGGTCGAACATGCAACGTCAAGCAGTACCAACACTTATCGTCGATAAGCCATTAGTGGGTACTGGAATGGAGAAAGTTGTCGCAGTTGACTCAGGGGTAACAGAAGTCGCTAAGCGTGGTGGTGTAATCAGTTATGTAGATGCATCGCGCATTGTTGTTAAAGTTAATGAAAATGAAATGCATGCGGGCGAAGCCGGTATTGATATTTATAACTTAACTAAATACACCCGCTCGAACCAAAATACCTGTATCAACCAACGCCCTGTGTGTCGCATGGGAGAGCCGGTAGTTCGTGGTGATGTACTAGCTGACGGCCCTTCAACCGATATGGGTGAATTAGCACTTGGGCAAAACATGCGTATTGCCTTCATGCCTTGGAATGGTTACAACTTTGAAGATTCAATGTTGCTATCTGAGCGAGTTGCCATTGAAGACCGTTTTACCACGATTCATATTCAAGAGCTAACCTGTATCGCACGTGATACCAAATTAGGCGCAGAAGAAATCACTGCAGACATTCCTAATGTTGGCGAGTCTGCCTTATCTAAATTAGATGAAGCCGGTGTTGTTTACATTGGTGCTGAAGTGAACGGTGGTGACATCTTAGTGGGTAAAGTTACCCCTAAAGGTGAAACACAATTAACACCGGAAGAAAAACTTTTACGTGCAATTTTTGGTGAAAAAGCTGCCGATGTTAAAGATAGCTCTTTACGCGTACCAAACGCTGTAAAAGGTACTATCATTGATGTACAAATCTTTACGCGTGATGGCGTTGAAAAAGATGCGCGTGCAATTGAAATTGAAGAAATGCAACTGAAAGAAGTTAAGAAAGATCTTGGCGATGAATTAAGCATTTTAGAAGATGGCATATACGCACGCACCAAGAAGCTATTATTATCTGCTGGCATGAGCGAGTCTGACTTAACAGCGATGTCTCGCGATAAGTGGTTAATACAAAACTTATCGGATGAAGGGCAGCAAGCAGAGTTAGAACAAATTGCCGAGCAATACGACAATATTAAAGAAGACTTTGATAAGAAGTATGAAATTAAGCGTCGTAAAATAACGCAAGGTGATGACTTACAACCAGGTGTATTAAAAATAGTTAAAGTTTACTTAGCTGTTAAACGCCACATTCAGCCAGGTGATAAAATGGCTGGACGTCATGGTAACAAGGGTGTTATTTCAAACGTAGTCCCTGTTGAAGATATGCCATACGATGAACATGGTGTGCCAGTTGATCTTATCTTGAACCCATTAGGTGTTCCATCACGGATGAACATAGGTCAGATCTTAGAAACGCATTTAGGCATGGCAGCACGTGGTATTGGTGAAAAAATTAACCGCATGCTAGAAGCACAAAAAGAAATTCATAAACTGCGTAACTTTTTACAAGAAGTTTATAATGTGGGTGAATCTCGACAAGATGTTGACGTTGCGAGCTTCTCTGATGAAGAAGTATTGCGCCTAGCGGGTAACTTACGTGCAGGTTTACCAATTGCAACACCAGCATTTGACGGTGCAGCGGAAAAGGAAATCAAAGAGTTATTTAAACTGGCAGATATGCCTGAAAGTGGTCAGTTTATCTTAACTGATGGTCGTACTGGACGTAAATTTGAACGCCCAGTTACTGTAGGGTATATGTATATGTTAAAACTAAACCATTTAGTTGACGACAAAATGCATGCTCGTTCTACAGGGTCATACAGCTTAGTTACCCAACAACCACTTGGTGGTAAAGCACAATTTGGTGGGCAACGTTTTGGTGAGATGGAAGTATGGGCATTAGAAGCTTATGGTGCGGCTTATACCCTACAAGAAATGCTGACTGTTAAATCTGATGACGTTGCTGGTCGTACGAAGATGTATAAAAACCTAGTTGACGGTGATCACCGTATGGATCCGGGTATTCCTGAGTCATTCAACGTATTACTTAAAGAAATTCGTTCTTTAGGTATAAATATTG
Source organism: Colwellia sp. F1 (assembly GCF_056238625.1). Classification (NCBI taxonomy): domain Bacteria; kingdom Pseudomonadati; phylum Pseudomonadota; class Gammaproteobacteria; order Alteromonadales; family Colwelliaceae; genus Colwellia; species Colwellia sp. F1. The sequence goes on along the minus strand of NZ_JBWDLI010000004.1, from coordinate 104,450 downwards.
AATTAGACCTAGACTAATACCTAGGCTAACTAGAACTGAAGTCTAGTTAGCCTTGCAAAGCTGAAATTCAGTACATGGAGAAAGCTAACTGTTAGCTTTCTTAAATGTTTAACTCCGACAGGAGAATAGTGTGAAAGATTTACTTAAGTTTCTTAAGCAACAAAATCAAACAGAAGATTTTGATGGTATTCGCATCGGTCTAGCGTCGCCAGATTTAGTGCGTTCTTGGTCATTTGGTGAGGTTAAAAAGCCTGAAACCATTAACTACCGTACGTTTAAACCAGAACGTGACGGTTTATTTTGTGCGCGTATTTTTGGCCCAGTGAAAGACTATGAATGTCTTTGTGGCAAATACAAACGCTTAAAACACCGTGGTGTTATCTGTGAGAAATGTGGCGTTGAGGTTACCTTAACTAAAGTTCGTCGTGAACGTATGGGGCATATAGAACTTGCTAGCCCTGTTGCGCATATTTGGTTCTTAAAATCATTACCTTCACGTATTGGTTTATTACTGGATATGACATTACGTGATATTGAACGTGTGCTTTATTTTGAATCTTATGTTGTTACCGAGCCAGGTATGACAACGTTAGAAAAAAGCCAAATACTAACGGAAGAAGAATACCTAGACGCGTTAGAAGAGCACGGTGATGAATTTGACGCCCTTATGGGTGCCGAAGCAGTATTAGCTTTACTACAACAAATCGATTTAGACGGCGAAGTCGCGCAAATGCGTGAAGAGTTACCTGAAATTGGTAGTGAAACTAAGCGCAAAAAAATTACTAAACGTTTAAAATTAATGGAAGCATTTGCTGCTTCAGGCAACAAGCCTGAGTGGATGATTATGGATGTTCTTCCAATTTTGCCGCCAGACTTACGTCCGTTGGTACCGCTTGACGGTGGTCGTTTTGCAACGTCAGATCTAAATGATCTATACCGCCGCGTAATTAACCGTAACAACCGTTTAAAGCGTCTTCTAGACTTAGTAGCGCCAGATATTATCGTACGTAACGAAAAGCGTATGTTACAAGAGTCTGTTGACGCACTTTTAGATAATGGTCGTCGTGGTCGTGCCATTACTGGCTCGAACAAACGTCCGCTAAAATCACTTGCCGATATGATCAAAGGTAAGCAAGGTCGTTTCCGTCAAAACTTACTTGGTAAGCGTGTAGATTACTCAGGCCGTTCTGTAATTACCGTAGGTCCTACATTAAAATTACATCAATGTGGTCTACCAAAGAAAATGGCATTAGAGTTATTTAAGCCATTTATTTACGGTGTGTTAGAACGTCGTGGTTTAGCAACAACAATTAAAGCCGCTAAAAAGCTAGTAGAACGTGAAGGCGCAGAAGTTTGGGATGTACTTGATGAAGTAATCCGTGAACACCCAGTAATGCTTAACCGTGCACCTACATTGCATAGATTAGGTATTCAAGCGTTTGAACCAGTACTAATTGAAGGTAAAGCAATTCACCTTCATCCGTTAGTTTGTGCGGCATACAATGCCGATTTCGATGGTGACCAAATGGCGGTACATGTACCCCTTACTATCGAAGCACAAATGGAAGCACGTACGTTAATGATGTCTACTAACAACGTGCTAGCACCTGCTAACGGTGAGCCAATCATAGTACCATCACAAGACGTTGTATTAGGTCTTTATTACCTAACACGTGACCGTGTGAATGGTTTAGGTGAGGGCATGGTGTTTGTTGACACCAAGGAAGCAGAAAAAGCCTACCGTTCAGGCCATGCAGAACTTCATGCACGTGTAAAAATTCGTATTACTGAGCATGTTAAGAATGCTGCAGGCGAGCTTGAAGAAAAAACGAGTCTACGTGACACCACTGTTGGTCGTGCTATTTTATGGCAGGTTTGCCCGCAAGGTTTACCGTACGATATTATTGATCAACCACTCGCTAAAAAAGCGATTTCTAAATTGATTAACCATGCATACCGTACGCTTGGCTTAAAAGATACGGTTATTTTTGCTGACCAAATTATGTACACAGGTTTTCATTATGCGATGATCGCCGGTGCATCAGTTGGTATTAATGATATGGTTATTCCTGAGGCTAAATACAGCATCATCGAAGACTCAGAAGCTGAAGTGGCTGAAATTCAAGCGCAGTTTGATCAAGGTCTTGTAACTGCAGGTGAAAAATACAACAAAGTCATTGATATTTGGTCGTCTGCGAACGAAAAAGTATCTAAAGCGATGATGGATAACTTATCTAAAGAGCAAGTCTTAAATCGTGCTGGAGACATGGAAGAGCAAGACTCATTCAACTCAATCTTTATGATGGCTGACTCGGGTGCTCGTGGTAGTGCTGCTCAGATTCGTCAGTTAGCGGGTATGCGTGGCTTGATGGCTAAACCAGACGGTTCAATCATCGAAACCCCAATCAAAGCTAACTTCCGTGAAGGCTTGAATGTATCTGAATACTTTATTTCAACCCATGGCGCGCGTAAAGGTTTGGCCGATACAGCCCTTAAAACCGCTAACTCGGGTTACTTAACCCGTCGTTTAGTGGATGTTGCCCAGGATTTAGTGGTAACAGAGCACGACTGTGGTACAGAAGATGGTTTATTAATGACACCATTAATTGAAGGTGGTGATGTTGTAGAACCATTACGTGAGCGTGTATTAGGGCGTGTTGTTTGTGAAGATGTATTAATTCCTGGTACTGAGGAAGTATTACTACCACGTAATACCCTAATTGACGAAGCTTTATGTGATGTTATTGAAGAAAATTCAGTAGACCAAATTAAAGTGCGCTCAATTATTACCTGTGAAACTGATTTTGGTATTTGTGCTCATTGTTACGGTCGTGATTTGGCTCGTGGCCATATGATCAACCAAGGTGAAGCGATTGGTGTTGTAGCTGCTCAGTCTATCGGTGAGCCAGGTACACAGCTAACTATGCGTACCTTCCATATTGGTGGTGCCGCATCACGTGCTTCCGCAGAGAATAACGTACAAGTTAACAACTCAGGTACATTGAAGTTACAAAATGCTAAGTTTGTTACTAACTCAGACAAAAATATCGTTATTACTTCACGCTCATCAGAGCTAACGGTTATTGATGAAATGGGTCGCGTAACTGAAAACTATAAAGTGCCATACGGTGCTGTACTGTCAAAGAAAGATGGTCAGGCTGTTACTGCTGGTGAAACCGTGGCTAGTTGGGATCCGCATACGCATCCAATTATCACGGAAGTAAAAGGTAAAGCACAGTTTGTTGACTTAATCGATGGCGTTACTATGGTTCGTCAAACCGATGAGTTAACCGGCTTATCAAGTATTGTAATCACGGAAGCTGCTCAGCGTAGTGCCAGTGGTAAAGAAATGCGTCCTGCGTTAAAACTAGTAGATGCTAAAGGTAAAGACGTAATGATTGCCGGTACTGAAATTCCAGCACTTTACTACTTGCCAGGCAACGCGATTGTTAACCTAGAAGATGGGGCAGATGTAAGTGTTGGTGACGCACTAGCACGTATCCCACAAGCAAGTTCTAAAACACGTGATATAACTGGTGGTCTACCACGAGTTGCTGATTTATTTGAAGCACGTAAACCTAAGTTACCGGCAATTCTTGCTGAAAAAACAGGTGTTATTGCCTTCGGTAAAGAAACAAAAGGTAAAGTACGTTTGTTGATCACGCAACCGAATGGTGAAGTGTATGAAGAGATGATCCCTAAAACACGTCAATTAAACGTGTTCGAAGGTGAGCAAGTATCAAAAGGTGAGGTTATCGCTGACGGTCCTGAGTCTCCACATGACATTCTTCGCTTACGTGGTGTAGCGCCAGTGGCTAACTACATTGTTAATGAAGTACAAGAAGTATACCGTTTACAAGGTGTTAAGATTAACGATAAGCACATTGAAGTTATTGTTCGTCAAATGATCCGTAAGTGTGAGATTCTTGATGCGGGTGACAGTGAGTTCCTCAAAGGTGAACAAGTGGAAGTGGCACGAGTAAATATTGCCAACCGTGATCTTGAAGCACAAGGCAAGCAACCTGCTGAATATGAAATGCAAATGATGGGTATTACTAAAGCATCACTTGCTACTGAATCATTTATTTCAGCAGCATCTTTCCAAGAAACAACACGTGTGCTTACTGAAGCAGCGGTTGCTGGTAAGAAAGACGGTTTACGTGGCTTGAAAGAAAACGTGATTGTTGGTCGCTTAATCCCTGCAGGGACAGGTTATGCTTACCATCAAGAGCGTGCTAAAGCAAAAGCGGCCTTTGATGCGCATGAAGATACTACGGTATCTGCTGACGATGCCGAAAAAGCCTTGGCTGACGCCTTAAGTGCAGACCTAGACTCAGAATAACTTTGTAGTCTACTAGGGGAGTGCTTATCATACCCAATGTATAATAAAAGCCGTGCTTGAAAGAGCGCGGCTTTTTATTGAACAGGCCACTAATAGCTTGACAGAAACGTCATTGACCTATAGAATTTCGCGACCTTATATTCCGTACCTAATGGGTATCAGGCAGTAGGGTAAGATTTTTCACGTTTATTAGCGGATAATTTGACAAACTTAGTCAATAAAAATTATCCAATGTTTTATCTAATCAGGAGCTATAATGGCAACTATTAACCAATTAGTACGTAAACCACGTATTAGACAAGTTTCAAAAAGTAACGTACCTGCGTTACAATCTTGTCCACAGCGTCGTGGTGTTTGTACTCGTGTATATACAACTACACCAAAAAAACCTAACTCAGCATTACGTAAAGTAGCTCGTGTTCGTTTAACTAACGGCTTCGAAGTTGCTTCATACATTGGTGGTGAAGGTCATAACTTACAAGAGCATAGCGTGATTTTAATCCGTGGTGGTCGTGTTAAAGATTTACCAGGTGTACGTTATCACACCGTTCGTGGCGCACTCGATTGTTCTGGTGTAAGCGACAGAAGACAAGGCCGTTCTAAGTACGGTGCTAAGCGACCTAAATCTTAAGTTTTCCGTTTTTTACCTACCTGTTAGATAAAAATGAGAAACGTTAAGTAAGGCCAAATTAACAAATTTTAAAAATTTATATATTTTGGGTAACACCTGAATAACACGGAGAATTAAGATGCCAAGAAGACGCGTCATAGGGCAACGTAAAATATTGCCAGATCCTAAGTTCAACAACGAACTTTTAGCAAAATTCATCAACATCCTTATGGTTGATGGTAAAAAATCTACTGCAGAAAAAATTGTATACGGTGCACTAGATATTTTAACTGAAAAAAACAGTGAAAAAACTCACTTAGAGCTTTTTGAAACTGCTTTAGATAATATCCGCCCACAAGTCGAAGTTAAGTCTCGTCGTGTTGGTGGTTCTACTTATCAAGTACCAGTTGAAGTACGTCCAGTGCGTCGTAATGCACTAGCCATGCGTTGGTTAGTTGAAGCAGCTCGTAAACGTGGTGAAAAATCAATGGCTCAGCGCCTAGCTAACGAAATGTTAGATGCGTCTGACAGCAAAGGCTCAGCGGTTAAGAAACGTGAAGACGTTCACCGTATGGCTGAAGCTAACAAAGCATTTGCTCACTACCGCTGGTAAACACCCGGTAATGTTTGAATGCAATGCTTGTGCTAGGGAACAGTCTTTAGGCAAGCACATGGCTAGCAAGAGTACTCTTGCTAGCCATACTTGTTTTTATAATAGGTGATTTTTAACCTAGTTAAATTAACTAAGTGTTTATAAAAATGAATATTTAGTTTATTGAATTATTTAGCTGTTTAATTTACCCCAAGGTAAACATTAAACACTGACAGAGGAATTTAAATTGGCCCGTATCACCCCTATAGAGCGCTATCGTAATATTGGTATATGCGCGCATGTAGATGCAGGTAAAACCACCACTACAGAGCGTGTACTTTTTTACACTGGTCTTTCTCACAAGCTTGGTGAAGTGCATGACGGTGCTGCAACCATGGATTGGATGGAACAAGAACAAGAGCGTGGTATCACAATTACCTCAGCGGCAACCACTTGTTTCTGGAAGGGAATGGAAGGCCAGTTCGACTCTCACCGTATTAATATAATAGACACCCCTGGACACGTTGACTTCACCATAGAAGTCGAGCGGTCATTGCGTGTTCTTGATGGCGCCGTACTCGTATTATGTGCATCATCAGGCGTACAGCCGCAAACTGAGACGGTTTGGCGTCAAATGGAAAAATATGCTGTTCCTCGCTTGGTTTTCGTTAACAAGATGGACCGAACCGGTGCTGACTTTTTAGCCGTTGTAAAACAGTTGCAAGATAGGTTAGGTGCTAATGCCGTACCAATTTACTTACCAATTGGCGCAGAAGAAGATTTTGACGGTGTTATTGATTTAATCAAAATGAAAGCGATTAATTGGTCAGAAGCAGATCAAGGCATGAAATGCAGCTATGATGCAATACCCGCTGACATGCTCGAACTAGCACAAGAATGGCGTGAGCATTTAGTATCAGAAGCGGCAGAAGCAACAGAAGCGTTAATGGATAAATACCTTGAAGAAGGTGAATTAACAGAAGCTGAAATAAAAGCCGGTTTGCGTATTAGAACGCTTGCTAATGAAATAATCCTGTGTTGTTCCGGTAGTGCCTTTAAAAACAAAGGGGTGCAAGCTGTATTAGATGCAGTTATTGACTTTTTACCTTCGCCGACCGAAGTGGCGGCGATTACGGGTATCAATGATGATAAAAATGAAACCATAGGGACACGTCCTTCAGACGACAATGCCCCTTTTGCCGCACTTGCCTTTAAAATTGCGACCGACCCATTTGTGGGCACACTGACCTTCTTTCGTGTTTATTCAGGCGTGGTTAAAACCGGTGACAGTATCTATAACCCTATCAAGAAGAAAAAAGAGCGTTTAGGCCGGATAGTGCAAATGCATGCGAATGATAGGCAAGAAATTAAAGAAGTACGTGCGGGTGATATAGCTGCCGCGATTGGTTTGAAAGATGTCACCACAGGTGATACTTTATGTGATGCAGGTAACGTAATTACCTTAGAACGCATGGAATTTCCTGAACCGGTTATTTCTGTTGCTGTTGAGCCTAGAACGCTAGCCGCCCAAGAAAAAATGGCTATAGCTTTGGGTAAGTTAGCTGCAGAAGATCCTTCATTTAAAGTGCATACGGACAATGAAACAGGACAAACCATTATTTCTGGTATGGGTGAGTTACATTTAGACATTTTAATTGAGCGAATGAAGCGTGAATTTGGCGTTGAGTGTAATGTAGGTAATCCGCAAGTATCTTACCGTGAAACGATACGAAAAAGTGTTGAAGTGGAAGGTAAGTTCATTCGTCAGACAGGCGGCAAAGGCCAGTATGGCCATGTTTGCTTGAAAATGGAGCCAGGCGAAGAAGGCTCAGGTTTTGAATTTGTTAACGAAACCGTTGGCGGCTCAGTACCCAAAGAATATATTCCTGCAGTTGAAAAGGGCTGTAAAGAGCAAATGGAAAGCGGTGTGTTAGCTGGTTATCCATTGCTAGACATAAAAGTGACGCTATTTGATGGCTCTTTCCATGATGTTGACTCAAATGAGATGGCATTTAAAGTGGCTGCTTCAATTGGCTTTAAAGAGGGTGCGCTTGATGCAAATCCTGTTATATTAGAGCCAATGATGAAAGTCGAAGTTTCTACACCCGAAGCTCATATGGGCGATGTTGTAGGAGACTTAAACCGTCGACGTGGTATTATCGATGGTATGGACGATGGTCCAGCAGGTTTAAAAATTGTAAATGCATTGGTACCCTTAGCCGAAATGTTTGGTTATGCTACCGACTTGCGTAGTGCTACCCAAGGTCGTGCATCTTACTCTATGGAGTTTCAGCAGTATAATGAAACACCAAAACTGGTAGCACAAAAAATTATGGAAACTCGTTAGAGCCTCCAGTATTTTGAAAGTAGCAAGATTTACAACAAGGGCAGTCTTTGGGCTGCTACTTTTATTTTTATAGCAAAATAAACTTTAAGGTAATTGAAAAATGGCTAAAGAAAAATTTGAACGTAGTAAACCGCATCTTAACGTTGGTACTATCGGACACGTTGACCACGGTAAAACAACATTAACAGCCGCTATCTCTGCGGTATTAACAAAAGTTCACGGTGGTGATGTTAAAGATTTCACACAAATCGATAATGCACCAGAAGAGCGTGAGCGTGGTATTACTATCAATACTTCACACATTGAGTACGATACAGAATCACGTCACTACGCACACGTAGACTGTCCAGGCCATGCCGATTACGTTAAAAACATGATCACAGGTGCTGCACAAATGGACGGCGCGATTTTAGTTGTTGCTGCAACAGACGGCCCAATGCCACAAACACGTGAGCATATCTTGTTGTCACGTCAAGTTGGTGTTCCATACATCATCGTCTTTATGAACAAATGTGATGTTGTAGACGACGAAGAGTTATTAGAATTAGTAGAAATGGAAATCCGTGAGTTACTTTCTGAATATGATTTCCCAGGTGATGACTTACCTGTAATTCAAGGGTCTGCTTTAGGCGCGTTACAAGGCGAAGAGAAGTGGGAAGCAAAAATCATTGAACTTGCGGACCAGTTAGACACTTATATTCCAGAGCCAGAGCGTGCTATTGATGGTGCTTTCATCATGCCAATTGAAGACGTGTTCTCAATTGCTGGTCGTGGTACGGTTGTAACAGGTCGTGTAGAGCGCGGTATTGTAAAAGTAGGCGATACAGTAGAGATTGTTGGTATTCGTGAGACACAAACATCGACGTGTACTGGTGTAGAAATGTTCCGTAAGCTACTTGACGAAGGTCGTGCTGGTGAGAACTGTGGTGTTCTTCTACGTGGTCTTAAGCGTGAAGACGTTGAACGTGGTCAAGTACTTTGTGCACCAGGTTCAATTTCACCTCATACGAAATTTGAATCAGAAGTTTATGTACTTTCTAAAGATGAAGGTGGTCGTCATACGCCATTCTTTAAAGGCTACCGTCCACAGTTCTACTTCCGTACAACAGACATCACAGGTTCAGTAGAGCTACCTGAAGGTGTAGAAATGGTAATGCCAGGCGACAACTTGAAATTTGTTGTAGAGCTAATTAACCCAGTAGCGATGGACGAAGGTTTACGCTTCGCAATCCGTGAAGGTGGTCGTACAGTTGGTGCTGGTGTTGTTTCAGCCATTTTATCTTAATTGATAATTAATTTGCGCTAGCATGTTTGTTAGCAGCATTGAGGTACTCATTGACTAAGATCAACTCCGTGCTTCCGCTTTGCTAACGCTGCAGCTGGTATCAAATTAAACTATCAATACTATCTTTTAGATAAGTAAATTATAAAGGTCGCTTTTGCGGCCTTTTTAATTTTTAAACTGACAGAACCTAGAACCTAGAACCTAGAACCTAGAACCTAGAACCTAGAACCTAGAACCTAGAACCTAGCACTTGGATAATTTATGTCTTGGCAAACTACGCTTTCTTGGCAAAATGCGCAAAAGAGGGCAAAGATATTACAGCAAATAAGGCAGTTTTTTGCTGAACGTGACGTACTTGAAGTAGAAACACCGGCTTTGTCACAGGGGACGGTAACCGACATGCATTTAGAAGCATTAAGTTGTCGTTATAACTTCTTAAGTGATAGTGACATAGAGCAATCAAAACCGCTTTACTTGCAAACGTCACCTGAATTTCATATGAAGCGTTTATTAGCATCAGGTTATGGCTGTATTTTCCAAATAGCGAAAGCATTTCGCCATGAACCCTTTGGCGCTTACCATAACCCTGAATTTACTTTACTTGAGTGGTATCGAATGGGTTTTGATCATTTTGATTTAATGGCAGAAGTCGGTGAGTTGTTAACAACCATTTTACACTGCGAAAAACCGACAATGCACACATATCAAGATATTTTTATAGAACATGTTTCGCTTGACCCGTTAACGGCATCGCACCATGACCTGCTTGAACTTATTAAACAACATGATAAGTTGAGTCGCTGGTTAGAAAAAGAGCATGATATTGATATTCTTTTGCAGTTTGTTTTCAGTGAGATAATTGAAATTAATATAGGTAAAGACAAGCCGTGTTTTGTTTACAATTTTCCTCGGTCACAAGCCTCTCTCGCTAAACTTTGCTCTTTTGATAAAAGGGTTGCGCAGCGTTTTGAATGTTACTATCAAGGCGTAGAGCTCACCAATGGCTTTAACGAGCTCACGGATGCTAAAACTCAATTGCAGCGCTTTCAGGAAGATAATAAAAAAAGGTTGGCCAACAATTTATTAGAAAAACCCATCGATGATAACCTTCTTGCTGCCTTGTCACAGGGCTTACCACAGTGCTCGGGTGTAGCCTTAGGGGTTGACCGTTTGATTATGTTAGCGTTAGAGGTTGAACACATAGCTGAGGTCATTAGCTTTTCTGTGGAGCGTGCTTAAATAAAATTTAAGACTTTTTAATTTTTTAATGTTATAGTATATCAATTGTGATAGTATTACATTATTGCCAGTACGCAGTGAAGTGGTGTACTGTTTTTATATTAATCTTAATGTAAAATGCAGACAAACAAAATCCCCGTTAGAAACTACATTAGCCGTAACGATATTAGAGAAAAGTAACATTATGTTAGATAGAATAGGTATCACAGCCACCTCTTTGTGTGCACTACACTGCATACTTTTACCTATTGTGTTGCCTATTTTACCCTTAATGGGGTTAAGTTTTTTAGCAGATCACACTTGGGAGCATGTGTTTTTGTTGATGACTGCTGCGGTAGGAACTATTGCGTTATTCTCTGGCTTTAAACGTTATCACAAACGCCTATATCCTTTTTACCTGCTTTATTTAGGGGTTACGCTCTATTGGATAAAACATGACTTCCCAGAAGCGTTGCAGGTATATTTTATTATCAGTGGTGCTAGCCTAATTGTAGCAGCACACTTTGTTAATATTAAGTTATGCAACAGCTGTAAACAATGCGATGAAGAGGTTTGTTCTTCTTAATATTAAGCACTGAGCGCCAACAAAGTCTACCTAAACCCTAGTTTCTAGTTCCTAGTAGCTAGTCTCTAGCATCTAGTCTCTAGCATCTAGTCCCTAGCATCTTAAAACCTAGTCTCTACTATCCCTAGTTCTTTTAACTTTCGTGTTAAGGTGTTCCTACCCCAGCCTAGTTTCTTCGCCGCATCTTGCTTATGCCCTTGTGTAAAATGTAAGGCACGCTCAAGCAATATTGTTTCTAATTCGGGCATAAGCGTCTCTAAAATAGCCTGATTACCTTGCATTAATTCATGATCTACCCATTCACTTAAAGCAACTTGCCAAGAGGCATTTGACGAATTAACCTTCTCCACTTTATCAGTAAGTTCGCTTGGTAAGTCGGTCAAAAGTATCTCTTTACCACTTGCCATGACAGTGAGAAAACGGCAAATATTTTCAAGTTGTCTTACATTGCCCGGCCATTCAAACTGTTCAAAAAAAGCCGTGGCTTTTTTACTGATCGTTTTAGGTTCAACACTGAGCTCTTTCGCTGCTTGCTTGAGAAAGTGTTGGCTTAGCTGTGCTATATCTTCTTTTCTTTCGCGTAAATTGGGCAACAAAATTCGAATAACATTCAAGCGATGAAATAAATCCTCTCTAAACTCCTGATTATTTACCTTATCTTCTAGGTTTTGATGGGTTGCAGCGATGATACGTACATCAACTTTTATCAGTGAATGACCGCCTACACGGTAAAATTGACCATCGGATAACACACGTAACAAACGTGTTTGGACTTCTAGCGGCATATCGCCAATTTCGTCAAGAAACAAAGTCCCGCCGTGCGCTTGTTCAAACCGCCCTTGGCGCACTGAATTGGCGCCAGTAAATGCGCCTTTTTCATGACCAAACAATTCTGATTCAATTAAGTCTTTAGGAATGGCAGCCATATTTAGCGGAATAAAAGGTGCTTGTGCACGTGGACTATGAGAGTGCAAAGCATGGGCGACTAATTCTTTACCTGTACCAGACTCGCCATTAATTAGCACGCTAATGCTTGAGCGAGATAAGCGGCCAATTGTCCGAAAGACCTCTTGCATTGCCGGCGCTTCACCGATCAAACCCACCGCAAGTGAGCTAAGATCACTGGCTTTATTTGTGTCTTTCTGCTCTTGGGAATGTATGAGGGCACGTTGAGTTAAAGTAACCGCTTCATCCATGTCAAACGGCTTAGGTAAATATTCAAAAGCTCCTCCTTGGTATGCATTTACAGCACTGTCTAAGTCTGAATGAGCTGTCATAATTATTACTGGAATCTCAGGGTGCTCTTTGCCTAGCGTGTTCAGTAAGCTCATGCCATCAATATCAGGCATTCTAATATCAGATATGATAACTTCGGGTTTACCATGATCTAAAGCAATTAATAAGTTTCTAGCGTTGTCGAATGAGGCATTGCTAATATTAGCTTTTATAAAGGCTTTTTCTAAAACCCAGCGAATTGAACTATCGTCATCGACTATCCATACTTGTTCAGTCATCATCTTATCTCTTATCGGTTGGCGCTCGTGTAATTTCAATGTTAGTAAAGTGCGTTACTACTGTGTTATAGGTAGCAATAAAACAAACTCTGTGTGCCCAGGGCGGCTTTGACATGTCAGCAGACCTTGGTGCTGGTTTATCAGTGTTTGCGCAATCGATAACCCTAAGCCTGTACCATTAGTGCGACCCGACACCATAGGATAAAACAAGGTGTCTTGTATTGCGGGCGGAATGCCAGGACCATCATCAATAATACTGATTTTTACTGACAGTTTTACCCGTTTCCCTTTGATAGTTCTATTGCTAGCAATACGTGTTTTGAGGGTTATTTTGTTGTGGGCATCTGTTGCTTGTATAGCATTGTTTATTATATTTAATACGGCTTGTTGTATTTTTTCTTGGTCACATTCTATTGCAGGAATTGAAGGGTCATAGTCGCGTACAATTACTCTCTCTTGTTCACTGGAAAAACTAACCACTTGACATATTTTTTCTAGGACAGAATGAATGTTATGACTTTTAATTTGAGGTATTTGGTTTGGCCCTAACAACTTGTCGACCAGGTTGGTTAATCTATCAGCTTGCTCTATGATCATCGCAGTATATTCTTGCTGCTCGTCATTAAGTTCTTTATTTAATAATTGTGCTGCACCACGTAAACCGCCCAGTGGATTTTTAATTTCATGGGCTAGGCCTTTGATTAAATCACGTGCGGCAATCCATTGTTGCTGTTGAAATACTTCAAGGCTAATTTGTTTTTGTTGGTCAATCTGCTTAAATTCAATCAATATATGAGCAGCGAGATTAAACTCTACCGATGATGCCGTTATTTCTGCGGTAAATTGATAAGCTTCACCGCAAGCTAATACTACCTCTCTGTCAGTAAACTCTTGGCCTGACGTCAATAATTGTCCTAACCGAGATTTTGTTATTGAGGTGTTTTTAAAAATTAATTGAAAGGGTCTACCATAGAGCTTGTTTAAGCTTTTAACTAATAAAGCTTCAGCTGCCGGGTTCAAATAACAAATTGTTAATTGTTGATCAAGTATCAGTACAGCAGTAACTAACTGGCTAGCCAGTGTTTGCTGGTAACTCACCTTAACTTGTTTAATTACTTCTTTTGTTTGCAAAACAAAGCCTCCATACTCTCAATGCACTGATTTGGTGCATTTAATGTAGTATATGTTAGAAAGGTTTTATTTGCAGCGTAGAATGTTGCTATTTAGCGCTTATTTCCGCTAATTTACCGAGGCACGGTGCATATAAAACGTTATTGACTTAGATGTTGCAATTATCTTGCCTTTTTCGTTTAGTACGTGCATTTTTATTTGATGTTCACCACGGTCAACATTTTTAAGCGAAAAGCGGCTATCACCTTGGGGTTTTTGGTAGGGTTCGCCATCCAGCATTAATTGAATGGTTAAGCCAGGCTTAAATACGGGTTGAATAACCGCACTAATAAAAACAGAGCCTGTGTTATCACGAATAGTGGCTTGATCTTTAGGTTGGTGAATAGTGATTTGATATGCTTCAGATACTTTTTGTGGTTTGATGTCTAATACTTGTATTTCTAGTGACCCTGGCGACTGTACTATGTTGCCAAGCTTCGTTGTTACTTCTTCCGCACCTGGCCTAGGTGTGTCAGAGTAAACCAACTCACCTTTGTCATTATGCCACACATATATCTTTGTTGTATTAGCACTTAAAGGTAGCATTAATGATAGTGTTAATAGCAGTAATAAAAACTTAATTATGGTCAATTTCTATATCCTGTTGCTTCAAATATATCCCAATATACACTCGCTAGTTACAATTTATACAAAAGTAACGCACTTTACCACAGATAAATGACTTACTTGGTGCTTGCTTTTTATACAAGGCATAATACAGTACATAAAAAAGCTCACCGAAGTGAGCTTTGCTGTTTAATGTCTTTCGTTTGCAGTAGTACTACAATTTAAACACTGTAGTATAATTCAAACTCTAATGGGTGAGTTGTCATATTTACTCGTTGAGACTCTTCTCGTTTTAATGCAATGTATGCGTCAATCATGTCTTTATCCATTACACCACCGGCGGTTAAGAATTCATGATCAGCCGCTAAGCTATCCAGTGCATCATCAAGTGATGTTGCCACTTGTGGAATAGCAGCAGCTTCTTCGGCTGGTAAGTCATATAAATCTTTATCCATGGCATCACCAGGGTGAATTTTATTTTTAATACCGTCAATACCGGCCATTAATAATGCTGAAAAAGCTAAATATGGGTTTGCTGCAGGATCTGGGAACCGTGCTTCAATACGTGTTGCTTTAGGCGTTGGTACAGTTGGAATGCGAATAGAGGCAGAGCGATTACGCGCTGAATAGGCAAGCATTACCGGTGCTTCAAAGTGTGGAACTAAACGCTTGTAAGAGTTAGTTGATGGATTAGTAAAGGCATTCAAAGCTTTAGCATGCTTGATGATACCGCCAATATAATAAAGTGCCAACTCAGATAAACCGCCGTATTTATCGCCGGCAAATAAATTTACACCATCTTTGGCGAGTGACGAATGAACATGCATACCTGAACCGTTATCACCTACTAATGGTTTTGGCATAAAGGTTGCTGTTTTCCCATAGGCATGCGCTACATTATGAACAACATACTTATATATTTGTACTTCATCAGCTTTTGATACTAAGGTGTTAAAGCGACAGGCAATTTCGTTTTGACCAGCAGTAGCAACTTCATGGTGATGTGCTTCAACCACTAATCCCATGTCTTCCATTACTAAACACATCGCTGAACGTAAGTCTTGTGAAGAGTCTACCGGAGATGTAGGGAAGTAACCTCCTTTAACACTTGGGCGATGACCCATATTACCATCTTCATATTTAGTACCTGAATTCCAAGCAGCTTCTTTATCATCTATTTTATAGAAAGAGCCACTCATATCGGTCTGAAATCTAACATCATCAAAGACAAAAAACTCAGGTTCAGGGCCTATTAACACAGTATCAGCAATGCCAGTACTACGTAAGTAATCTTCTGCACGTTTGGCTACAGAGCGAGGGTCACGGCTATAGCCTTGCATCGTGTTGGGCTCAAGGATATCACAACGAATATTTAGGGTTACTGCTTCAGTAAAAGGGTCTAATATAGCGGAATCAGCATCTGGCATCATCACCATGTCAGATTCATTTATACCTTTCCAACCTTCAATTGAAGAGCCATCAAACATTTGTCCATCTTCGAAAAAATCTTCGTCGACTTGATGATGGGGAATAGAAATATGTTGCTCTTTACCTTTAGTATCAGTAAAACGAAGGTCAACAAATTTAACATCGTACTCTTTTATTAAATCAAATACTGCTTGTGACATTTTGTCTCTCCAGGAGGTTAGTTTAAAAGTTTTTGGTATATAACCATGTTGTGATGAATATAAGCTAATATTGTGCCAATAATTAAACTTAATATAATCAATGGATTAAGTTATCATCGAAAAGACCGATGCACTATGTTAGTGCATTAAAAGATCTTTTTGGTGCATTTTAGATATATATGCTGTTAATTGGAGGTAACTATATCTTATTTTGATCATTTTTCCTGTACTAATTTAGCCACCTTGGAACAAAGCAAAATGAAGGCTATGTTGGGAGGGAACAACTTTGTGCAGCAAAAAGTCACGTTGTTACTAAAGTGCTTAAAAAGCGATCGCTTGGTCGTTGGATAAAAAATATCTTTTAATGCAAAAAGGCTGTATAATACGCGCCCTATTGTAGCCCTAGTTATTTATGCTTCAGTTTAATGAGGTATTAAATAATAACAAAACAGCGAGTAACGCCTGTGTTAGATAAATTAAGAAATGTGGCAATTATTGCTCACGTTGACCATGGAAAAACCACCCTAGTTGATAAATTACTTGAGCAATCAGGTACTTTTGATGAACGCGCCGGCCATGACGAGCGTGTTATGGATTCTGACGATATAGAAAAAGAGCGTGGTATCACCATCTTAGCTAAAAACACAGCTATTAACTGGAATGGTTACCGTGTCAATATTGTAGACACCCCAGGCCATGCCGATTTTGGTGGTGAAGTAGAGCGTGTTATGTCAATGGTAGACTCAGTGCTATTAATTGTCGATGCGCAAGAAGGCCCCATGCCACAAACGCGTTTTGTAACGCAAAAAGCTTTTGCTCAAGGTTTAAAGCCGATTGTTGTTATTAATAAAATTGACAAACCTGCTGCCCGCCCTGATTGGGTTATGGATCAAGTGTTTGAATTGTTTGATAACCTTGGTGCTACCGACGAGCAGCTTGATTTTAAAGTCGTCTATGCTTCAGCCATTAATGGTTGGTCTTCTCTTGAAGAAGGCGAAGTGGGTACTGACATGACAGCACTATTCGATACTATTATTGATGAAGTACCAGCACCAAGTGCTGATCCAGACGGCGCCTTTCAAATGCAAGTCTCGCAACTTGATTACAGTGCATATTTAGGTGTAATTGGTGTTGGTCGTATAAAGCGTGGTAGTGTTAAGCCAAACCAACAAGTGACTATTCAATTAGCAAACGGTGGTTTACATAACGCCAAAGTAGGTAAAGTATTCGGTTACCTAGGCCTTGACCGTCATGAAATTGAAGAAGGTTTTGCTGGCGATATAATCGCCATTACCGGCTTAGGCGAATTAAAAATTTCTGATACGATTTGTTGTCCGACAGAAGTTGAAGGCTTACCGGCACTATCAATTGATGAACCAACCATCAACATGACCTTCCAAGTAAATACCTCACCATTTTGTGGTAAAGAAGGTAAGTATGTTACGTCACGTAATATTAAAGACCGCTTAGAAAAAGAACTAGTACATAATGTTGCTTTACGTGTTGAGCAGCTAGATGACCCTGATAAATTTAAAGTATCAGGCCGTGGTGAGTTGCACTTAGGTATTTTAATTGAAAATATGCGTCGTGAGGGTTATGAGCTAGCCGTTTCGCGCCCTGAAGTTATCGAGCGCATGGTTGACGGGGTACTATACGAACCCTATGAAACCGTAACTATTGATGTAGAAGAAGCGCATCAAGGTTCTATCATGGAGAAAATGGGTCTTCGTAAAGCTGAATTAACTGATATGGCGCCAGACGGTACTGGACGTATCCGTATGGACTTTATTATGCCAAGTCGTGGTTTAATTGGCTTTCAAACAGAGTTTATGACCTTAACGTCAGGCTCAGGCTTAATTTATCACACATTCTTTGAATACGGGCCGCATAAAGGTGGCGATATTGGCCAACGTAAAAATGGTGTGATGATTGCCAATGCTACGGGTAAAGCCTTAACAAATGCGCTTTTCAACCTACAATCTCGTGGCCGTATGTTAATTGGTCATGGGGTTGATATTTATGAAGGTCAAGTTATTGGTATTCATAGCCGTGATAACGACTTAACGGTCAATGCGTTAAAAGGTAAGCAGTTAACAAACGTTCGTTCATCAGGTACTGATGAGGCACAAACACTAACGCCAGCCATTATTATGTCATTAGAGCAAGCACTAGAGTTTATTGACAATGATGAATTAGTTGAAGTAACACCGGAAAATATACGTATACGGAAAAAATTCTTAAAAGAGAGTGACCGTAAACGCGAAGGTCGCGCGGCGAAATAATTGTTTACTAAAAAAAGATGATACAAAGCCGCCTAATTTGTCTTAGGCGGCTTTTTTTTAACTGCTTTTGAATTTAGCCGCATCAATAATACAAAAAAGGTGGCACAGACCAGCAATAATTGCAGGAATAACAAGATAAAACAATGCATAACCGCCATAACAAATAATAGCAAAGAAAATCGCAGCAAGCAGCCGACCTTGTACTAATTGGCCTAAACCGGGAAAAAACAAACTGCAGATTGCTGCAATAACATTACCACCTGAACCTTGACCTGACATAAAACACCTAACCTAGTAAATTTGTTACTGATATCATAATATATTACTTACCATTAGAAAATGATCAAATTATAGTGAATATGAGTTCAGCGGATATACTGTATAAAAGAATAAAACAAGCTTTACCTTGGCGACATTATTCATCGTTTTTTCAATACTTGTTGAAACGAATTAAAAAAGAGCAATTACAAGTAGTTGCTGGTTATCTTTCGTATGTTAGTTTAATGTCACTTGTGCCTTTAATGGTGGTGGCGCTGTCTGTCGCAACGGCATTCCCTATTTTTGCCGATATTCATAACAGCGTTGAGCAGTTTGTCTACGACAACTTTATGCCTACAGCAAGTCATGTTGTACAAAAATACTTATCCTCTTTTGTTGATAATGCCTCAAAAATGTCGGCGGTTGCACTGTCTTTTTTATTTTTTGCCGCGTTAATCCTGATTTCTTCTATTGATAAAACTTTTAATAATATTTGGCAAGTCACCCAAAAGCGCCGTGTGATCACCTCTTTTTCAATGTACTGGATGATCTTAACACTAGGCCCTATTTTAGTTGGTGGCAGTATTGCTGTTACCTCTTATTTAGTGTCATTGGTTTCATTGGGAATTGACGATAGTTTTGGTATTGCCAATATGCTGTTTAGACTCGTCCCGCTGCTCGCATCTTTGGCCGCGTTTGTATTGTTATACATGTTAGTGCCTAACAAGCCTGTGCCTTTTAAATATGCCTTGTCAGGGGCTTTGGTTGCAGCACTTTTATTTGAGTTCGCTAAAAAGATATTTGCAGCCTACCTAACCGCCTTTCCTTCTTATCAGGCAATATACGGAGCTTTAGCCATCGTACCCATTTTATTCTTATGGGTATATTTGTCGTGGCTAATTGTATTAGGGGGGGCCTTAATTACGGTGTCTTTACAAGACCATCAAACAGATACTCTGGATGTAGACGACAAAGGAGAGGCATTTAAAGGAGTTGATATATGATAGCACTTATACAAAGGGTTAGCTCAGCCAGCGTCAGCGTAAGCGGTGAGGTTGTTGGTGAAATAGCGCAAGGGTTACTCGTTTTTTTAGCGGTACAACCAGAAGACACACCCGCAAAAGCTAAACGGCTTGCAGAGCGCGTTGCCGGTTATCGGGTTTTTAACGATGAACACGGGAAAATGAACCTGAGCGTAAAGCAAATAGCCGGTGAAATTTTAGTGGTATCACAGTTTACCTTAGCAGCAGACACCCAAAGCGGCATGCGGCCTAGTTTTACTTCAGCGGCTAAGCCTGAATTTAGTAAGGAACTGTATCAATACTTTTGTCAGCAGTTACGGGCGCAGGGCTTCAATGTGCCAACGGGTGAGTTTGCAGCAGACATGCAAGTGCGATTATTAAATGACGGACCAGTCACCTTTACACTGACAATTTAACTCACTGTTGTGATTAATTTCTAAAGTTAACTTAGCTTTACAGTTCGCTTAAAGCTAACGCGTTCCATGTTGGTAAGGCGCTTTTGATACATGATAAAAAAGACTATAATTAGGCAGCTGCGACTATGGTGGCAAACCGATTGTAAATACTGCCAAAGAGTACGTTTGCTTTTGTTGTGGCTTATACTAATGTTATTAGCAGACTATTTATGGTTTCACTTATTCATGGGGTAATTTATGCACACATCTTCTGGGCTGAAATGGGTAGACTCACTTGAGATAGCGCTTGATTTAATCGAGCTCCATCCTGAGGTAGACCCACTCACTTTGCATTTTACTGAACTAAGACAATGGGTACTTGAACTTGAACGTTTTAATGATGACCCAGCTCACTGTGGTGAGCGTGTGTTAGAAGCAATCCAATTAGCTTGGATTGACGAAGTCGACTAAGTAACTTAAGTTGGTGTAAGGGATAGTTTCTTCTTGTTATTCTTCGGTTTACACAAGAATAACAAGACAACTTATACTTTATCTATACCTGTTTCACTTGAACGCAACAATAAACCTCAATAGAAGTAGCTACTACCAATGACGCAAAATAAACGCGCTTTATACATCCCCTATGCTGGGCCAACCCTACTAGAAACTCCCTTATTAAATAAAGGGAGTGCGTTTGATCTTCAAGAGCGTATTAGCTTCAACTTAACCGGTTTATTACCACCAAGGTTTGAAACCATAGAGGAACAGGCTGCTAGGGCATATAGGCAGTATTGTTCATTTCACAACAATATTAACAAGCATATTTACTTACGTGCAATTCACGATAATAACGAAACACTGTTTTATAAGTTAGTACAAAATCATTTAGCCGAAATGATGCCTATTATTTATACGCCTACCGTAGGGGATGCATGTGAACAGTTTTCAGACATTTATCGAAGTTCTCGTGGGTTATTTATTTCTTATGATGACAGGTACCACATAGACGATATTTTACGTAATGCCACTAAAAATAAGGTAAAAGTTATCGTCGTTACCGACGGAGAACGCATTTTAGGCCTAGGTGATCAGGGTATTGGAGGTATGGGGATTCCAATTGGAAAATTGTCATTGTATACGGCGTGTGGAGGCATTAGCCCAGCTTATACATTGCCTGTGATGTTAGATGTTGGCACCAATAACCAAAAACTATTAGACGACCCAATGTACATGGGGGCTCGCCATAAGCGCATTGGCCAAACAGAATACGATGAGTTCTTAGCCTTGTTCATCAGTGCCATTAAACGCCGCTGGCCTCAGGTGTTATTGCAGTTTGAAGACTTTGCTCAGCCTAACGCTATGCCACTGCTTAATCGCTATCGCAGCCAAATATGTTGTTTCAATGATGACATACAAGGCACGGCATCAGTGACGGTTGGTACTTTACTCGCCGCTTGTAGAAGCAAAGGCGTTAAGTTATCACAACTTAAAGTCGCCTTTGTTGGCGCTGGTTCAGCTGGCTGTGGTATTGCAGAGCAAATAATATCGCAAATGACAGCTGAAGGGCTTTCACCTTTAGCGGCACGAAGCCAAGTGTTTATGATCGATAGGTTAGGTTTACTTACGCAAGGGATGACCGGCTTAAGAGATTTTCAACAACAATTAGTGCAAAATAAAATGGCGATACAACACTGGGAAATAGCACGCGAATACGCGACTATTTTAGAAGTGATGCACGGTGCTCAGCCAGATGTTTTAATTGGCGTGTCAGGTCAAGCGGGCTTATTTAGCGAAGAAGTTATTAAAGCAATGCAACACTATTGTGATAGACCCATCATTTTTCCATTGAGTAATCCTTCTCGGCAAGTTGAAGCAACACCTATTCAGGTGATTAACTGGACAAATGGCAAAGCAATTGTAGCAACCGGTAGCCCGTTTGATCCCGTTGAATATCAAGGAGCGACTATACCAATTGCGCAATGTAATAATAGTTATATTTTCCCTGGTATTGGCTTAGGTGTTATCTCAGCAAACATTAGTAGAATAACCGATAAAATGCTCCAAGTTGCCAGTGAAACTTTAGCAGCGGCTTCCCCCCTGGCTAACACCGGTGAAGGCGGTTTATTGCCGGCTCCCACGCAAATAGCGCAATTAAGTAAAAGCATAGCCTTTGCTATTGCCAAAGTGGCTTATGAGCAAAACTTAGCACTTGAAATATCAGATGCTGAACTATTGGATAAAATAGCGCAAAACTTTTGGCAGCCAGAGTACCGTCAATATAAGCGAATCAGTATTTAATAAATGCTAAGCTCAGCTGATGGTCAATACAAATTTAAATTTGTTACTATACTCAAGCGTTACCAAGCATTTTTATCTTAGGATAGTATTAGTATTTTAGTTAATATTGGTCTATAATCGCGCAAAATTTGACAGTGCTAGTGATTTTCATACTAAGCCATTTACTGGTATGTATGCTCGGTTATTTTTCAGTTAACTAAATACACTGTCATCTATAAAACTTTTCATCTATAAATAAAATTTATTAACCTTTAATAAGAGGGCTATTCATGGCTATCGAACGTACTTTTTCTATCGTAAAACCTGATGCAGTTGCTAAAAACTATATCGGTCAAATTTATAACCGTTTTGAAACTGCGGGTTTAAAAATAGTAGCATCAAAAATGTTACACCTAAGCAAAGAAAAAGCAGAAGGTTTTTATGCTGAGCACAGTGAACGCCCTTTCTTTGGTGCTTTAGTTGAATTTATGACTTCTGGCCCAGTTATGGTGCAAGTTTTAGAAGGCGAGAATGCTGTTATGAAAAACCGTGAAATCATGGGGGCTACTAACCCTGCTGAAGCATTAGCGGGTACTATTCGCGCTGATCTGGCAGACAGCATTGATGAGAATGCTGCTCATGGTAGTGATGCATTAGAATCTGCCGCACGTGAAATTGCTTATTTCTTCAGTGATGACGAGATTTGTCCACGTACAAGATAATTTGTAGCGCGTAATTTACTCTGTAACAATCGCAGTTTAACCTAAGCTTAGCTACCCTCAGTAACAGAGAAATTTTGAACTACAATACGAAAAGGATTTTGCTGAGCTCTCAGTAAAATCCTTTTCTGTTTTAGTCTTGACAGTAAAATTGCGAGATACGCATAAAAAGTGTACAATTCGCGACCTGTTTTTATTTATTCCTGTGAGTTTTGAGAGTTTTTTGTATGAGCGACCCTATCGTGAAAGTAAGCACTAAAGAAAATACCAAAGTAAATCTATTAAATTTGGATCACCAAGGGCTACGCGAGTATTTTTCTTCTATTGGTGAAAAACCTTTTCGAGCAGATCAAATAATGAAATGGATTTATCATTTTGGTTATTCTGATTTCGAACAAATGACAAATTTGAATAAAAAATTAAGAGAAAAGTTACAACGAAACTGTGAAATAAAAGCCCCTGAAATAGCACAAAAGCAAGTCTCTAATGATGGCACTATAAAATATGCTCTGGTGTTAGAAGGTGGACAAGAAGTTGAAACAGTATGGATACCTGAAAATGATCGCGCTACTTTATGTGTTTCATCACAAGTAGGTTGCGCACTTGAATGTACATTTTGTGCTACCGCACAACAAGGCTTTAACCGCAACTTGTCTATGAGCGAGATTATTGGCCAAGTATGGCGTGTTGCTAATGATATTGGCGCAACACGTATAACGGGTAAACGCCCTATAACTAACATAGTGATGATGGGCATGGGCGAGCCTTTACTGAACATGAAAAACCTTATTCCTGCCCTAGATACCATGTTACATGACTTAGGCTATGGTCTATCTAAACGGCGAGTGACGGTCAGTACCTCAGGCGTTGTACCAGCACTGGCTATGTTAAAAGAAAAAATTGATTGCGCGCTCGCTATTTCAATTCATGCGCCTGACAATACTTTGCGTGATGAGTTAGTGCCAATTAATAAAAAATATCCACTAGAAGAGTTTATCACGGCAGCTGCGCGTTACATTGATGGTTCAAAAGCCAATAAACAAGCCACTATTGAATATGTTATGCTTGATCATGTTAACGACTCAACCGAGCAGGCACATGCATTAGCGCATGCTTTAAAAGACTTACCAAGTAAAATTAATTTAATTCCTTTTAATCCATACCCAGGGTCGCCTTATAAGCGTTCAAGCAACTCTCGTATTGACCGTTTTGACAAAGTTCTGCAAAGTTACGGTTTAACCGTTATAACACGAAGAACACGTGGTGATGATATTGACGCCGCCTGTGGGCAACTCGCGGGTGATGTTTTAGATCGCACCAAACGTACAAAAATGCAACAAAATATGCAAAATACAAAAAAACAGGTGCAAGCGGAAGAAATATCGGTAAAGATAGTCTGAACGCGCTATTATCAAACATTATTAACATAAAACTAACGAAAATTGATCAACATCTATGGGTAAATACAGGGCGGTAAATAATACACTTATCACGGTGGTGGTACTCTCATCTGCATTTTTATCCGCTTGTGTTACACAACAGTATGAAAATGATGATACGCCAGTGGTTCAAAAACAAGCCAACAGAGACGATATGGCGGTAACACGTATTTCCTTAGGGTTAGGTTACCTAAATATGGGCAATATGCCCCAAGCGAAGCAAAATTTAGAAAAAGCGAAAAGTTTCTCTCCCAATATGGTGCAAGTACATACCGCCTTTGCACACTACTATGAAACGGTTGGCGAGCATAAATTAACAATTGAGTCGTACGAGCGGGCATTAGCAATAAAACATGATGATGCTGATACCTTAAACAACTACGGTGTGTATTTATGCCGTCAAGGACAAGTTGAAGCAGCAGAGCAGCAATTTTTAAAAGCAATTGCCGTCCCTAGCTACCTTTTAGTTGCCAATAGTTATGAAAACTTAGCTGCTTGTTTTTTACAAGAAGACAACTTCGCTCAAGCAGAAATGTATTTAAATAAGGCAATTTTACACAGCCCAACAAGCTCATCACTGTTAGTGCAAATGATACAATTGCACTATGCCATGGCAGACTATCAGCAAGCAAAAAACTTTGTACAGCGCTTTGAGAAAGTTACTCGCCGTTTTACTCCTCAAGCTTTAGCTTTATCTGCAAAAGTGTATTACAAACTTGGGCAAGATGATCTTGCAAAAAATTATGGTACCACGCTGGTAAAAATGTTCCCTCAGTCGTGGGAAGCTCAACAATATTTACTGAATGAACTAGCGTCGATAGAAGCAGATAACCTTGCCAACAGGTATAAGTTATCACAACGAGCAAATAAGCCTCAGGCGCCTGCAAAGCGAGTGGTTAAACTATCACCTAAAAAGCCTAAAGCGCTAAGCACAAAACCTAACAAAGCAGCGCAAGCATCAAGTACAGTGCAAGTTAAAACACAAGAAAGTAACAGCAAGCAAGTGACAGCTGAGCCAAGCCTTGAGGTTGTTACAGTAGAGAAACAGGTAGAGACTGAAGCAGTAACAACACAAGGTCAGGAACAAGCTCAGCGGACAACGGGTGTGCTTGCAGAAGCAGAGCTTGCTAGTGCAACATTAAATGAGACAACACAAAGCCAAACAGCGCAGGGAACAGAAAAGCTTGAAACAAGCGCAGAAAAAGCACAACCGACTAAACAACATTCGAAAAAATCCTTTGACTTCCATGTAGTAGCCCCAGGTGATACCTTATACAGTTTATCGGTTAAATATAATATAAAGATCGAAGCATTACGCCAATGGAATAACCTTGACAGAAATACAAAGCTTTATATTAAAGATATAATCTTTTTAGAAAACCCAAAGATGGTACAGCAGTAGATGAATACAAAATCAAAAGCCTCTAAAAAGACTATAGTGTCTGACGAACTAAGTGAAGACATAGAGGTCGTTGGCCCAGGTCAAATATTAAGTGACGCAAGAAAAAAGCACGGACTGAGTGTTGAAGACGTTGCTACAAAGTTAAAGTTTAAAGAAAGTTTAGTAGAAAACATAGAGCAAGACATATTTAACCAAAAGTTACCTGCCACGTATAACCGGGGCTATTTGCGCAGCTACGCGAAACTCGTCCATGTTAATGTTGACGAAGTATTAACTGCTTTTGACATGCTAGGTGTAGCAGAAACACAGCGTAGCGAAATGCTGAGCTTTTCTAACTTAACAGAAAAGCAAGCAGAGCATAGCCGATTAATGTGGTTTAGTTACTTTATCGCTGCAATACTCTTTGGCTTGATGATTTTATGGTGGCTGCAAGAGCCAAAACAAAGCGCTGAAATGACAGAAGACAAACCTAACGCGGCAGTGAAAGCTGTTGGTATCGATAAAGAGAATGAAACTGAAGCAGGCATCGCTGAGCACCAACTCGAAAGTCCTCAAACAAATAACATGGCAGGCAAAGTAAGTGTTGATAAAGATCTCGATGTAGAGCAACCCCTTAATTTAGAGACAGACCTCAGTAGAGAAGCTGAAGAAAAAACAACAGGTTTAACGCCGGTAATCCCTTCAGCGGCATCGCACACCGCTGAGCCAGATGCGACAGAAACAGGAGCTATAGCAAGCCCAAAACCTGTTGCAGAGTTAAGCAAAGCCATCTTTACATTTTCAGGTGATTGCTGGGTGAATATATACGATGCCACGGGTGAGCGTATCGCCTGGGGTGTGAAAAAGTCTGGTTATGTCATGAGCATTACCGGTAAAGCACCACTTAAAGTTACTTTAGGAAAACCAGAGTTAGCAACAATTGAGTTTAATGGTCAACTTGTTGATACTTCTGAATTTAATGCAGGTAACATTGCTAAATTTACCTTACCACTTAATTAAACAATTGTGTATTAACCAAGTTTGTAAAAAATATGTTTAAAGAATCTCCAATTATTCGCCGCAAATCTCGCCAAATTATGGTAGGTAATGTACCGGTTGGCGGCGGAGCACCTATTACGGTGCAGTCGATGACTAATACTGAAACCACTAATGTAGCGGCAACAGTTACGCAAATAAAAGCATTAGAAGCCGTTGGCGCTGATATTGTTCGTGTTAGTGTACCAACGATGGATGCCGCTGAAGCCTTTCGAGAAATAAAAAAACAAGTCAATGTGCCATTGGTTACCGACATACACTTTGACTACAGAATTGCTTTAAAAGTTGCCGAGTATGGCGCTGACTGCCTGCGCATTAACCCTGGTAATATTGGCCGAGAAGATCGGGTACGGAGCGTAGTTGAGTGTGCACGTGATAACAATATCCCCATTCGTATTGGGGTTAACGGAGGCTCTTTAGAAAAAGATATTCAAGAAAAATATACTGAGCCAACCCCAGAAGCCTTGCTTGAATCGGCGATGCGCCAT
This sequence comes from Colwellia sp. F1, assembly GCF_056238625.1. Classification (NCBI taxonomy): domain Bacteria; kingdom Pseudomonadati; phylum Pseudomonadota; class Gammaproteobacteria; order Alteromonadales; family Colwelliaceae; genus Colwellia; species Colwellia sp. F1. The sequence goes on along the minus strand of NZ_JBWDLI010000004.1, from coordinate 77,274 downwards.
GTTGACATTTTAGATAGGCTAAACTTTAACCAATTTAAAGTCAGTGTAAAAGCGTCTGATGTTTTTCTAGCAGTAGAGTCATATAAATTATTAGCAAAACAAATTGATAACCCGTTACATTTGGGGATCACTGAAGCCGGCGGCTTGCGCTCTGGCTCGGTTAAATCGTCGGTTGGGCTAGGGTTATTATTAGCACAGGGCATTGGCGATACGTTGCGTATTTCATTAGCTGCAGACCCTATTGAAGAGATAAAAGTGGGTTTTGATATTTTAAAATCGTTAAAGCTTCGTAGCCGTGGTATTAACTTAATTGCTTGTCCTAGCTGTTCTCGACAAGAGTTTGACGTGGTGGCGACGGTCAATGCGTTAGAGCAACGTATTGAAGATATTATGACCCCTATGGATGTCTCTATTATTGGTTGTATTGTTAATGGTCCAGGTGAAGCGATGATCTCTGATTTAGGCTTAACCGGCGGCAGTAAAAAAAGTGGCTACTACCTCGATGGCATTCGCCAAAAGGAACGTTTTGATAACACTGACCTAGTTGACCAGCTTGAGCAGCGTATTCGCGCAAAAGCTAAGGCAATAAATGCACGTTCAGCACAAAGTAACAAAATAAACTTTAAAGCGCTCGACTGAACACAGTAAATCGCCTATTTACCGTTTAAGAATAAGACGACATTCGCTATAATGCGCGCTGCGTAAAATTAATGAATTTTTTTAAGAAGAAGAGAGATACAATAAGTGGCTACAAATAAAGCGCTACAAGCAATTCGAGGAATGAATGACTGTTTACCAAGTGAAACGAATACTTGGCAGATGGTTGAAGCAGTTTTACGCCGAGTGGCCAGTAATTACGGCTTTGCTGAAATTCGCATGCCCATAGTGGAATCAACAGCATTATTTAAACGCTCTATTGGTGAAGTGACCGATATAGTAGAAAAAGAAATGTATACCTTTGAAGACCGCAACGGCGACAGCCTAACATTGCGCCCAGAAGGCACAGCAAGCTGCATACGTGCGGCTAATCAACACGGGCTTTTATACAACCAAGAGCAGCGTCTTTGGTACATGGGGCCCATGTTTCGCCATGAAAGACCACAAAAAGGGCGTTATCGCCAATTTCATCAATTTGGTCTAGAAGCCTTTGGTATTGCCACACCTGATATAGACGCTGAAATTATTTTATTAACTTCTCGTTTATGGCGGGAACTTGGCATCAATGAATTTGTCACACTAGAGCTGAACTCATTAGGCAGTAACGAAGAACGCGCAAACTATAGAGAGGCATTAGTCGGTTATTTAACTGAGCACGAAGCATTATTAGACGACGATTCAAAACGCCGCATGCACACTAATCCATTACGTGTCTTAGACAGTAAAAACCCACAAGTGCAAGCAGCTCTAGCGCAGGCACCCAAGTTGGCCGATTATTTTGGTGAAGAAACACGTGCGCATTTTGCTAGCCTTTGTCAACGCTTAGACGCAGCAGGTGTTAACTACGTAATCAATGAACGTTTGGTGCGAGGTTTAGATTATTATAACCGTACTGTATTTGAATGGGTTACCACGAGCCTTGGCGCTCAAGGCACAATTTGTGCCGGGGGGCGCTACGACGGCCTAGTTGAGCAGCTTGGCGGTAAAGCAACACCAGGGTTTGGTTTTGCACTAGGTATTGAGCGGTTAGTGCTAATGTTAAATAACAGTGAAGCAACTATGAAGGTTCGCCCTCAGGTTGATGCATACCTAGTCATTTTAGGTGAAGATGCACAACCCAAAGCAAACGAACTTGCCGAGCAATGGCGTGATCAAGTGCCTGATATTCGTTTGCAATGTCATTGTGGTGGCGGCAATATGAAAAAACAATTAAAGCGTGCTGATAAATCAGGTGCGCAAATCGCGTTAATTTTAGGTGATGATGAAATTGCTAAACAAAGTGTCATGGTTAAATATTTACGTGGACAACAAGAACAGCAAAATGTGGCATTTGAAAAAATCCCTCGTTTATTAAGTGATTTAATTTAACAGTTTTTAGTTAAGGTGATGTAGTGGAAATTTATCAAACAGAAGAGCAACAAGTAGAAGCGATAAAAAGTTATTGGGCACAAAATGGCAATATGATCATTGCCGGCATAGTGTTAGGTTTTGCTGGTTTTATCGGGTTTAATGTATATAAAGATAATAAGCTAGATAATGAACTCGCCGTTTCTGATAGCTATCAAGCGCTTATTGAAAGCAGTACTAAAGACAAAGCTGCTTTTACTGAAAATGCCAAGCAATTTATTAATGAAAACCCAGCCACAAGTTATGCCTCATTAACGGCATTAGCGTTAGCAAAAGAAGCTGCGGCAATCAAAGACTGGGCCAGCGCTCAAGCTCAGTTGCAAATTGCCGTTGACAATGCCCCAAGTGATGGCGTTAAAGGGATCGCTGCCTTGCGTTTAGCACGAGTGCAAATTGAACAAGCACAGTACGAACAGGCGTTAGCAACACTGGCTCAGCCTTTACCTGACTCCTTCACCGCGGCCATTGAAGAAATAAAAGGTGATACTTATTTGTTACAAGATAAACCAGCGTTAGCACGTAATGCCTACCAAGCTGCTATTGCTGCCGATGGTTTAGCAAGTAGCCCAAGTTTACAAATGAAGTTAGATGATTTAGCCACAACTGTTAATCTAACGAATTCAGCGCCAGCTGCAGTTAAGTAAAAAGGTTACCGAATGCTTTTTTCTAAAAAATACCCATTTAATCGCTTGTTAGGGAAGTACACTAAAGTACTTAGCGTTTTTTTACTCACCGGGGCATTATTTTCATGTTCTTCAACCGATGAAGACAAAAGTGATGAGCCTGCAGAATTAGTTGAATTTGAGCAAGCGTTTAAGCCAAAAGTCTTATGGGAAAAAAGTGTTGGCAACGGTAGCGGTGATTACTTTTCACGGCTTAAGCCGACTGTTGCCTACAACCGTGTGTACAGTGCCAGCCGGCAAGGTGATGTCATCGCATTTGACTCTACAACGGGTAAAAAATTATGGCAGGCAGATTTAAGCGATATTAATAATACCCGTGGCTTTTGGGACAGCCGTGTATCAGCGTTGCTTGCTGGTGGACCTACTGCAGGCTTGAATAAAGTATTCATTGGCAGTGAAAACGGTAAAGTATATGCCTTAGATGCACAGACAGGAGCATTGTCTTGGCAGGCGAATATCAAAGGAGAAGTGATCAACGCGCCTGCTGTTGAGTCTAACACTGTGGTGGTGAATTCAGCGTCAGGTGTTGTCAAAGCATTAAGTGCTGACGACGGTGCAGAGATATGGAAAGTAGAGCAAGATGTTCCCGCATTAACATTACGTGGTATTAGTGCCCCTGTTATTGCGTCGGGTGGTGTTTTGCTTGGCACCAGTAAGGGGAGTGTTAATGTCTATTTGCTAGACAGTGGCCAACAAGGTTGGACTTCACAAATAGGCGAAGCAACAGGGTCAACAGAGCTTGAACGTGTTATTGATGTTGACTCTGCACCAGTTGTTTTTGGTGATAAAATTTATGCTATTTCATCGCGTGGAAATTTAGCAGCAATTGATTTACAAAGTGGTAGGGTGCTTTGGAAGCGTCAATATTCGTCTTACCGTCAGCTGTCAATTTATCGAAATACTATTTTTATCACTAATACGCGTGGTTATGTTTATGCCATTGACCGTGTTACTGGGGTTGAGCGTTGGAGTAATTTAGCGCTGGCTAACCGTAATGTCACAGGGCCCGCAATCGTTGCTGATTATGTTGTTGTCGGAGACTTTGAAGGTTATCTACATTGGTTAAATCAAGAAACAGGTGAAATTGTCGCGCGTCATCGTTTAGATAGCAGTGGTGTACACTCGACACCAACTGTGTTTGATAATATTTTGTACAGTCAATCACAAGATGGTGATTTACAAGCGATTGAAACACCAGAAATTTAAAGTTTGCACAATAATCGAAGTTGCGTAAACAAGGTGTTAAAAAGTACTGATGTTTCACTATTCTTCTGTCTTTAACCAGTGTAATTGTAATGTACTTTGACCTAAACTTGCTTTAAGGCACTGTTATTTTATACCGGTATAGGCGGCTCCAATGCAATAGCATATGGGGCCGTTAATTTTTCCCAGATTCTTGTATTATGCTGTTATTATAGCTAACAACTAAGAGTTATTATTGAGTTTTGAGGTTTTCATGCTTCCAGTCGTTGCCCTTGTCGGCCGCCCCAATGTTGGTAAATCAACATTATTTAATCGCTTAACGCGCTCTAGAAATGCCTTGGTTGCAGACTACCCTGGCTTAACTCGTGATCGCCAATATGGAAAGGCGGAAGTTGAAGAGCACCCCTTTATTGTTATTGATACTGGTGGTATTCATGGTGATGAAGAAGGCATAGACCTCCTGATGGCAGAGCAGTCATTAATAGCTGTTGAAGAAGCTGATGCGGTATTGTTTTTAGTTGATGCGCGTGATGGTTTAACATCAGCTGACTACGCTATTGCAGACCATTTGCGTAAACAAGATAAAAAAATATTTTTAGTTGCTAATAAAATTGATGGTATTGACGCAGACTCTGCCGTAGCAGAATTTTATGACTTAAGTTTAGGTGAAGAAGTTCACCAAATTGCTGCAGCTCACGGCCGTGGTGTTACCCAATTGCTTACTTTAGCGTTAACACCGCACATTGAGGCGTTAGGGCAAAGCAAAGAAAGCCTTGAAGCGCCGAATGACGAATTTGATATTTTTACGAGTGATGAATTAGACACCGAATTAACCGAAGCCGAAATTGCACAACAAGTGGCAGAAGCGCCTGAAGAAAATGACACTATTAAGCTCGCTATTATCGGTAAGCCTAATGTGGGTAAGTCAACACTAACTAACCGTATATTAGGGGAAGAGCGCGTTGTCGTATATGATATGCCAGGTACCACACGTGACAGTGTCTACATACCTATGGAGCGAAATGGTCGCGCTTATACTTTAATTGATACTGCAGGTATTCGCCGTCGTAAAAATGTTACCGATGTTATTGAAAAGTTTTCAGTGATAAAAACTTTGCGTGCTATTGAAGACGCCAATGTTTGTTTACTCATTATTGATGCACGAGAAGGTATTAGTGACCAAGATTTAAGCTTATTAGGGTTTATTCTTGAGTCAGGTCGCTCGTTAGTGGTAGCGGTTAATAAATGGGATGGCTTGGAAGAACACGTTAAAGATCGAATAAAAACGGAATTAGATCGCCGCTTAGGCTTTATTGATTTTGCTAAAATTCATTTTATTTCTGCATTACATGGCACCGGTGTAGGGCATTTGTATGAGTCAGTAGAAGAAGCCTTTGTGAGTGCAACTAAACGAATTTCTACGGCAATGGTGACTAAAATATTAGATATGGCGGTGTTTGATCACCAACCACCAATGCATCAAGGGCGCCGTATTAAACTTAAATATGCGCATGCAGGGGGCTACAATCCGCCAATTATTGTGATACATGGTAATTTAGCAAAGAAACTCCCCAGCTCATATAAGCGTTATTTAATGAACTATTATCGTAAGTCACTAAAAATAATGGGTACACCAATCCGTATTGAGTTTAGAGAGACCACTAACCCCTTTGCCGGTAAGAAAAAGCTCTCATATACGGAACAAAAGAAAATAGCGAGAGCAACACAGGGTTATAATAAAGATAATAAATAAAAAGCTCAATAGTACACTAAGCCCATGACACAGGTTAAAGCCAGTGTAATAGCAATTTTACTCAATTATTGTCCACTTGTGCTGGTTACTATTCCATCGTGTCGTTGTTTTCAATCCCAATAGCTAGCTATTGCTCAATCAAGCGCCTATGACTTAGTTGGCTTCTAGCGACAAGACAAAATTATTGCTTTTAAGCCGATCTTTGACTAGTGTGATGATATATATTAATGAGTGTTATATTTATGTCTAATAAACCATCAGATATTAATACTGCAAGTCGCTTAAACCGCAATTTAGCTTTACTGCAAGCGGGCTCTTTAGTTAGCGTTGATATATCAACACCCGCAGGGCAGCGAGCGAAGTTTAGAACAACCTTTATCGGCTATTTGCCTAAAAAATATGTTTTAGTGCAATTTCCCGACACAGTAAAATTAGGCAAGTTTTCTCAGCACATCACCCAGGGCACAGCTGTCACAGTTCGTGGCCTCATTGAAGGGCATGAAGGTGTGGTGGTGGCATTTGTCAGTACCATTAGGCAAACCCTGCAAATGCCTTCACGTATTATGGTACTAGACTTTCCTCGTACGGTTGGTCTACAAAATTTACGCTCATCTATTCGTATTGCAACAGACATAGTAGCCAAAGTAAAAGTTGACCAAGATTACTGGCAAGCTAGAATAGAGAACCTTTCTATTACCGGTTGCCAGCTAAATATTGCCAACGGTGAAAAGCTAGTGCTGTCAGAAAAAAAAGACATTGAAATCATTATAGAAGACGAGCAGGGAAAAGGTAACTTTAAGTTATATGGTACTGTGTGTAATTTAAAACAGCACAATGAAGGTGTGTCGTTTGGTGTAAAGTTTGAGCAGCAAAGTGATGAACAAATTCGTCAACTATTACTCAACACAATGACATCATAAACCCTCGCTAGCTCCCCCTCTATTATTCTCTATGTCTTCAATTTGGTAATATGATCCGCTTTTCAAACACAACTTAGGCAGGTTAAATGATTTTAGCGTTAATTGTTCCGTCTGACACTTGCACACTAATTTTATCATGTAACGATGCTTGTGTAACTGAGCTGATCACCTGATTGTTACTATTGCGAACAACGCCATACCCTCTCGCAATTGTTGCTAGCGGGCTCACTAATTGTAGTTGTTCAATTAAATGCACAAAGGACTCGCCTTTGTGTTGTAAATTATTTTGTTGTGCTTTACATAGGCGTTGTTGTAGTTGTTCAATTTTCAGTTGATAGTCAGCAATGTTTTTGTTGGGTGACAATCGGGTAAAACGTTGCGTTAATTGCTCAGGCTTTTGCTTGGCTTGTAACAACAAGCGTTTAATTGCCTGTGTTAACCGTAAGTTTAATTCATCAGACTTTTGCTGGTGAAGGCGCAGTTGTTGTTCCGGATGAACCTGTACCAATCTATGATGCAAATGACTAAAGCGCTCAGTTAGCAAGGTGTTTTTAGCTACTATTGCGTTCTTTAAGCGCAGTGTTAACATAGCCACTTTCTGCAATAACTCATCACTATCACTTGAAACTAATTCAGCCGCCGCTGATGGGGTTGCAGCGCGTAAGTCTGCAGCATAATCACTTAAAGTTGTATCTACCTCATGACCAACCGCGCTAATGGTTGGAATATCTGAATGATAAATAGCATTAACAACGGCTTCTTCATTGAATGGCCAAAGATCTTCTAAAGAGCCGCCACCCCGCCCTACAATCAGTACATCACATTCTTTTCGCAGATTAGCTTGCGCAATGGCATGGCAAATATCATTGCTGGCATACTGACCTTGTACAAGCGCAGGGTAAATCGTTACCACAATACTCGGGTTACGCCGTTTTAAAACGGTAAGTATATCTTTTACCGCTGCGCCGGTAGGGGAGGTGACTATACCCACACGTTGAATATCGCTAGGCATATTTTTTTTATGTGCTTGTGAAAATAAACCTTGGGCATTAAGCTTGTTTTTTAACTGTTCATACTGCTGGCGCAATAACCCTTCACCTGCATCATCAAGCTGTTCAATAATAAGCTGAAAATCTCCTCTAGGCTCATAAAGGGATACTTTAGCGCGTACCAGCACCTGTTGGCCATTGCGTGGTGTTGAATTATTCGCCAGCTTAACTCTTTGGTTATTCCCTTTGAACATAGCGCAGCGTACTTGCGATTTATTATCTTTTAAAGAGAGGTACCAGTGGCCAGAGCTTGCGGCAACAAAATTAGATATTTCCCCTGTTAACCACACGGTATTTAATTCGCTTTCTAAAATAAAGCGGACTTTTCGTGTCAGTTCACTGACTTGAAGGATATGTTGTGCAGCCATAAAAAAACGATAACAATAAAATGAAATGAACGTAAACACCAGTATATCTTGATGGCACTTTTTTAGGGGAATTATTTTCTCTTTGTTTGCCATTAGTTTGGTATTAACAAGCGAAAATAATAGTGCTTCAACGCTAAATTTGTGTTTACCTAAACAAAGAAAAGAGTTAAAATTCTAACGCAATATTAGATACTAACTTTTACAGGTTTGGTATCTCCTTTCTCCTTAACTCTGGTGATATTGCGATGTTACGAATTGCCCAAGAAGCATTAACTTTTGATGATGTTTTATTAGTACCGGCCCACTCTACAGTTCTGCCCCATACGGCTAATTTACAAACCCGTTTAACACGAAAAATTAATTTAAATGTACCCATGGTATCTGCGTCTATGGATACAGTAACAGAAGCACGCTTGGCTATTACGTTAGCCCAAGAAGGTGGTTTAGGCTTTATTCATAAAAATATGACTATCGCAGAGCAAGCTCGAAATGTTTCACAAGTTAAGAAGTTTGAAAGTGGTATTGTATCTGATCCTAAAACCGTTAGCCCGTCAGACACCATTGAAAAAATTATGCGTAAAGCAGACAGCTTGGGGTTCTCCGGTTTTCCAGTTGTTGATGATAACAACAATTTAGTTGGCATTATTACTGGTCGAGATTTACGCTTTGAAACAGACTTAACTAAACCAGCCTCTGTATTGATGACGGCTAAAGAAAAGTTAATTACCGTTAAAGAGGGCGCAGCTCGCGAAGAAATATTAGGGCTAATGCATGAAAATCGCATTGAAAAAATCTTGGTTGTTGACGACGCCTTCAAGTTGGTTGGTTTGATCACAGCAAAAGATTATCAAAAAGCAGAGAGTAAACCGAATGCTTGTAAAGATGAATTTGGACGTTTGCGCGTTGGCGCGGCAGTAGGGGTTGGTGCAGGTACAGACGAGCGCATTGACGCATTAGTTGCCGCTGGTGTGGATGTATTACTAATTGACACATCACATGGCCACTCACAAGGTGTTATCGACAGAGTAAAAGAAACCCGTGATAGATACCCTGATTTACAAATAATTGCCGGTAATGTTGCCACAGGTGCTGGCGCAAAAGCCTTAGCTGATGTGGGTGTTGATGCTGTAAAAGTTGGTATTGGCCCAGGTTCAATTTGTACAACCCGCATTGTAACAGGAGTTGGCGTGCCACAGTTAACGGCTATATCCAATGCCGTTGAAGCACTAAAAGGTACAGATATCCCCGTGATTGCTGATGGCGGTATTCGTTTTTCAGGCGATATTGCTAAAGCACTTGTTGCTGGCGCTCACTGTGTCATGGTCGGTAGTTTATTAGCTGGCACTGAAGAAGCGCCAGGTGAAGTAGAGCTTTATCAAGGCCGTTATTATAAATCATACCGTGGTATGGGGTCATTAGGTGCTATGGATCAAAAAGAAGGATCGAGTGATCGATACTTCCAAAAATCTGATGGCGAAGCAGACAAATTAGTACCAGAAGGCATAGAAGGCCGTGTTGCTTATAAAGGCCCTGTAGCGGCTATTATTCATCAACAAATGGGCGGTTTGCGTTCATCAATGGGCTTAACGGGTAGTGCAACTATTGAGATGATGCGAACCAAGCCAGAGTTTATGAAAATAACCTCAGCAGGTATGGGGGAGTCACATGTACATGATGTAACCATCACCAAAGAAGCCCCTAACTATAGAATGGGTTAAGCTCTATTGAATTATTTTAGCGCAATGTCGGCGTTGCAAGTGCTTACCTAGTAAACTAGGCTCCGCGCTAGCGCCTTGAACTTGCACTAAACTATTTTCAATGTGGCGTTAATAGAATATTTAACATCGAAAACAATTCCAACAGGCTGAGTTATTCATTATATAACTCAGCCTGTTTTACTTAAATGTATCGCTCTAACTAGGTATTCATTAGAGCTGTAAAGAGAGAAACTATGAGTAAAGACATTCATGATCACCGCATACTGATTTTAGATTTTGGTTCACAATACACCCAGCTTATTGCTCGCCGTGTGCGTGAAATTGGCGTTTATTGTGAACTTTGGTCATGGGACGTGACAGACGCACAAATTAAAGAATTTAACCCAACAGGTATCATTCTTGCTGGTGGTCCAGAATCAGTGACTGAAGCTAACTCACCGCGCGCGCCAGAGTATGTGTTTGCTGCTAATGTACCCGTATTAGGTATTTGTTACGGTATGCAAACAATGGCTGAACAACTCGGTGGTAGCGTAACGGGTAGTAGCCATAAAGAATTTGGTTATGCGTCAGTTGAGCTTATTGTAGAGTCTGCGTTATTTGATAAAGTTGAAGACAGCATTAATGATAACGGTAATGCCCTACTTGACGTGTGGATGAGCCATGGCGATAAAGTTGCAACTATTCCAGCAGGTTTTGTTGCCGTAGCACAAACACCAAACTGTGCTTATGCTGCCATGGCAAACGAAGAAAAACAATTTTATGGTGTGCAATTTCACCCAGAAGTTACACACACCAAACAAGGCTTACGTATTCTAGAAAACTTTGTTGTTAACATTTGTCAGTGTGAAAAACTATGGACACCGGCAACAATCATTGATGATGCTATCGCTAAAATGAAAGCACAAATCGGTGATGATGAAGTGATTTTAGGGCTTTCAGGTGGTGTAGACTCATCCGTTGTCGCTATGTTATTACACCGCGCCATTGGCAAGAAATTAACTTGCGTATTTGTTGATAACGGTTTGCTGCGTTTAAATGAAGCCCAGCAGGTTATGGAAATGTTTGGTGACCACTTTGGTTTAAACATTATTAAAGTTGATGCTGAGCAGCGTTTTCTTGATCGCTTAGCCGGAACAAGTGAACCAGAAGCAAAGCGTAAAATCATTGGCAATGTTTTTATTGACGTTTTTGAAGAAGAATCAAACAAGTTAGAAAATGCGAAATGGCTAGCACAAGGCACTATTTACCCTGATGTGATTGAATCAGCGGCTTCGGCTACCGGTAAAGCTCATGTTATTAAATCTCACCATAATGTTGGCGGCTTACCTGATTACATGAAACTTGGTTTAGTTGAGCCATTACGTGAACTGTTTAAAGATGAAGTACGTAAAATTGGTCTTGAACTTGGCTTGCCCTATGACATGCTTTACCGCCACCCGTTCCCTGGGCCTGGCCTAGGCGTGCGTATTTTAGGTGAAGTGAAAAAGGAATATGCTGACCTATTACGCCGTGCAGACGCTATTTTCATTGAAGAATTACACAAGCATGATTTATACACCAAAGTAAGCCAAGCATTTACTGTATTTTTACCAGTGCGCTCAGTAGGCGTTATGGGTGATGCCCGTAAATATGATTGGGTAGTAAGCTTACGTTGTGTTGAAACTATCGACTTTATGACTGCGCGTTGGTCACACTTACCGTATGATTTCTTAGGATTAGTGTCTAACCGAATCATCAATGAAATTGATGGTATTTCGCGTGTCGTTTACGATATTTCGGGTAAACCACCAGCTACTATCGAATGGGAATAATTTATACTTAAGTTGGTTAAATCGCATTATTTCGTTGTCGCAAGTGCTCACGTAGTAAACTACGCTCCGCGCTACCTCCTTGAAATAAAGTGATTTACCTGCTCTTTAGTTATAAATTAAACAAGAAATAATATAATTGAACCTCGTTGTTGTAAGACCTTGAGGTTTTTTATTAACCGCATTATTTCGTTGTCGCAAGTGCTCACGTAGTAAACTACGCTCCGCGCTACCTCCTTGAAATAAAGTGATTTACCTGCGCTTTAGTTATAAATTAAACAAAAAATAATATAATTAAACCTCATTGTTGTAAGACCTTGAGGTTTTTTATTAATCGCATTATTTCGTTGTCGCAAGTGCTCACGTAGTAAACTACGCTCCGCGCTACCTCCTTGAAATAAAGAGATTTACCTGCGCTTTAGTTATAAATTAAACAAAAAATAATATAATTGAACCTCATTGTTGTAAGACCTTGAGGTTTTTTATTAATCGCATTATTTCGTTGTCGCAAGTGCTCACGTAGTAAACTACGCTCCGCGCTACCTCCTTGAAATAAAGTGATTTACCTGCGCTTTAGTTATAAATTAAACAAAAAATAATATAATTGAACCTTATTGTTGTAAGACCTTGAGGTTTTTTATTAATCGCATTATTTCGTTGTCGCAAGTGCTCACGTAGTAAACTACGCTCTGCGCTACCTCCTTGAAATAAAGTGAATTACCTATGTTTTCTTTAGTTATAAGTTCTCTAATACTTCACGTTGTTCAGCTACTTCAATGCGTATGTCAAAATCACGTGGCCAGTCGGTATTATCATAATCAAATGTGGTAATTTCTGCAGACTGAGTCTCTTTTAAAATACTTTGATCTTTCATCATCATTCTCTCTTTATTTGACTTGTTGTAATATTATTACGTTACTTTGCACTAAAAAGCAAGTTTATATCTTTTTAGTGCCTTTTGAATGGTGGTTTTGTTGTTTTATTACTAAGATGTTGGGGTCTCAAGTTTACTTAACGCTATGTATTATTACTAAAAGTTATCATTCAGTAGTATCACTAAGAATTAACGTTATGGCTTATTACTGTTTTATTTATTTTGCTCGAAGAGCTAAATCAATATACCATTAACCTATATTCACTTGCCTTATCGATCATGTAGGGTTTATTGATACGTAGCAACCAAGGAAATTTTTATGATTAAGTTTAGTCAAAAGATATGCATTCTGATAAGCCTGATAACATTAGCATCATGCTCAACAGCTTATTACTCGGCCATGGAAAAAGTGGGTATTCACAAACGTGATATCATGGTTGATCGTGTTGCAGAAGCTAAAGAGTCACAACAAGAAGCGCAAGCGCAATTTGAGTCAGCATTGGCTGAAATGACAGCATTAATTAATTTTGATGGTGGCGATCTTGAAGCGCAATACAATGAAATTCAAGCACAATATGAAGACTCGAAACAAGCCGCTGAGTTGGTTAGTTTACGCATAGAGAAAATAGAAGATGTTTCACATGCTTTGTTTGAAGAGTGGCAAGAAGAAATAGAAGAAATTTCAAGCGCTAACCTGAGAAGACAAAGCGCAACTAAGTTAAGAAATACACAAAGTCGCTATAATACGTTGATTAAAGCGATGCATAAAGCAGAAAGTAAAATGGCGCCGGTTTTATCAGCATTAAAAGATAATAGCCTTTTCTTAAAACATAACTTAAATGCTCAAGCGATTGGCGCATTACAAGGTGAGATGATGTCAATTAAAAAAGATGTCAGCGTATTAATAAAAGAAATGAATACCGCAATTGAACAATCACAAAAATTTATAGATATGTTGGAGCAGTAAATTGACAATTGAAAGGTTAGAAACAAAACAGCGCATGAGCCGTATTGTGAAGCATAATGGTACTGTTTATTTATGTGGGCAAGTGGCAGCAGATGCAAGTAAAGATATTACAGAGCAAACGCAAACCATGCTAGCAAAGGTGGATGAGTTATTATTAAAAGCGGGCAGTGATAGGAAACATATTTTATCCGCCACTATTTATGTGAAAGACATGTGTTATTTTGCACAAATGAATGCTGTTTGGGATGATTGGGTGCCAGAAGGCTATGCACCAGCGCGCGCATGTGTCGCCGCTAAAATGGCGCGTGAGGCATTATTAGTTGAGATTTCAGTCGTCGCCGCTGAAATCTAAGCCATACTCACTTAAGGTAATCTATTTTGTCCTATATTGCTGTTAAGTATCAAACGTCTATGGCTTATAATTAACTATTTGTTCAAAAACTTATACGTATTGACAAAATAAAAAACCGCATTAACAATGCGGTTTTTTTACCTGCTTAATTTGTAAAAGTCGTGACGTTAGCTACTACTTTATGAGAAATGATGAGTTAAGCTTTTTTCTCTGTAATATATTCATTAACAAGTTGAGTTAGTACGTTTAATGGTACAGGACCATTGCGTAAAATTACGTCATGAAATTCTCTAATATCAAATTTATCCCCTAAGGCCGCCTTAGCGTTTTCACGTAACGACACTATTTTTAACATGCCAATTTTATAGGCGGTCGCTTGTGATGGCATAACAATATGGCGTTCAACCATTTTCACCGCGTCAGACTTAGCATTAGGTGTATTGTTAACATAGTAATTTATACCTTGCTCTCTGGTCCATTGTTTTGTGTGTATTCCAGTATCAACCACCAGCCTACATGCGCGCCATAGTTCCATGGCTAAACGACCAAAATCAGAATATGGGTCTTGGTATAAACCAATTTCCTTAGGCAGCAGTTCTGAATATAAGCCCCAGCCTTCGGTATGTGCTGTGTAGCGCCCGTATTTTCTGAACAGGGGGATGTCGGTTAACTCTTGCTTTATAGCCAGTTGCATATGATGCCCTGGAATGCCTTCATGGTAGGCTAAAGCAGCCATTTGATAGGTTGGCATCGCTTTCATGTCATAAAGGTTTGCATAGTAAATACCTGGACGAGATCCATCGGGAGCTGGTTGTTGATAAAAAGCTTTACCGGCTGACTCTTCACGAAACGCTTCAACAGCTTTAACGTTTAACTCGGCTTTTGGCTTAGTTAAAAATAAACTATCTAACCTGCCTTTCATATCGTCAATTAACGCAACCGCTTCATCTAAATATCGTTGACGGCCAGCTTCAGTACCTGGGTAATAAAACTGCTCGCTGTTTCTCATAAAATTAAAAAACTCTGTTAATTGTCCTGTAAAGCCAACTTTTTTCATGATCAAGCGCATTTCTTGATGAATTCTGTCAACTTCACTTAACCCAATGTTATGAATTTCTTCAGCAGTAAGGTCTGTGGTGGTAGTACGTGCTAGTGCATTATTATAAAAGTCATTGCCTTGAGGGAGTTTCCAAGCACCATCACGGGTGTCAGCTTTTGCTTCAAGTGTTCTTAAATAATTAATTAAGTGTTCATAACCAAGCTTCAATTCATTAGTTAAGGCCGCTTTAATGTCAAACAAAAGCCTATTTCTCTCTTGTTGAGTAAGGTCTAATTGATTAATTTTTTGAGTGAAATCAGTTAAAATAGTGCTGTCGTCTCCTGGAGAAAACGGTGCGCCAACTAATATGTTATTCGCATCACGAATAACATGCTCAAACACAAACTTAGGGGCGATAATCCCTTTTTCTTCTCTTAGTTTAAGTTGTGTGACAAGTTGCGTCATTAACTTTTTAGCGCCTTTTACACGGGCGATATAGTCTTGCGCTTCTTTGATATTTCTAATGGAGTGTTGGTTTATTAAAAAAGCAGGAACCTGTGAGTGAGTACCAAACATTTGGTTAACAGGGTAGTTATGAAAACGCCATTGATAGTCGTTGATTTCATTTTCAAGTGCTTGCACATAGAGGTGATAACTGATCAGCGTTTGTTCATCTAATTTAGTGGTATCTAATGTTTTAATTTTGGCTAAATCGGCTTTAGCAAAAGCTAATTCTCGGGCATTGTTTTCTTCTGATAAATCATTCCACTTGTCGTAATCTTTTTTAATACCAAGGTAGGTTTGCATTACTGGATTACGGTCAATACCTGCTTTAAAAAGGCGATCAAATAACTGGTTAGCTTTTTCTGACTCTGCTATGACAGCTATTGTGCTGGTTTGTGTGGCAGAGTTACCTTTATTAGTTGAAGATTGCTGTGACGTAGAGCAAGCCGTTAATAAGGCTGTTGATATAGCAATAACGAGTAGGGATTTTTTTAATAACATTGTGCGCTCTTTTATTGGTAGGTTATTTTATACAGTGTGCCAATAGATGCATGCATTAATCAATAGCAAATCTTACATACACGGTAAAAACACATCAAAAACTGATAACATTACTGGCTATGAAGGGTGAGAGGTGTAAGGGGTAAATAATATAGGCTAATAAATACTTGGGTTCGCTAAAATAATACAGGCAAAGCGTGCTTTGTGTCATACTATTTAGTTAGCAGGGTGCTCGGTTAATACAAGTAATAACGATAAGGTTAGTATGTAGTTGGCCATTTTCTGTCTTATTATGTTAATTATCAATGGAGTTAACTAGCTACGGAGCTAATCATGAATGGAGTTAAGCAAATCTCGCCACTTGAAACACTTAAAACTACCTTTGGTTTTAATGACTTTCGCCAAGGGCAACAGCAAACTATTGAGCAGTTACTTGCAGGGCATTCCACCTTAGCAATATTCCCCACGGGCTCGGGAAAGTCATTGTGTTATCAATTAACCTCTTTGCATTTACCTCATTTAACTTTGGTTGTTTCACCGTTGTTGGCGTTAATGAAAGACCAATTAGCATTTTTAGCCAGCAAGGGCATTGCTGCTGCAAGTATTGATTCCACGTTAAAAGGTAATCAAACACAAGAAATAATGGCGGCGGTGCGCAGTGGTGAAATTAAAATATTAATGGTCTCAGTCGAGCGTTTTAAAAATGAACGTTTTCGTCAATTTATACACTCTGTTTCTGTGTCAATGTTAGTAGTAGATGAGGCGCATTGTATTTCAGAGTGGGGGCATAATTTCAGGCCAGATTACTTAAAACTGCCTAGTCACCGTCACGATCTCAATATTCCACTGACGTTACTACTAACAGCAACTGCTACTAAAAAAGTAAAACTTGATATGGCTGAAAAGTTTGCCATTAGTGATAACCACATTGTACAAACAGGTTTTTACCGTAGCAATTTAGACTTAACAGTATTACCCGTTAGCAGTGCTGACAAAAATATCACTTTAGTTGAACAGATAAAGCAATTACCTAAGCTTAACGCACAGGCGAATGTTAGTTCAACTGCTGACCATGGCAGCGGTATCGTTTATGTCACCTTGCAGCACAGCGCAGAGCAGGTTGCTGCTTACTTGCAACAAGCAGGTATTAACGCTTGTGCATACCATGCCGGTTTTGACAGCGATACGCGAAGCCAAATTCAAACGGATTTCATGGCGGGAAAAGTCCAGGTTATTGTTGCTACAATTGCTTTTGGTATGGGCATTGATAAAAGCGATATTCGTTTTGTATTTCATTATGATTTACCTAAATCAATTGAAAATTATTCTCAAGAAATAGGTCGAGCAGGGCGTGATGGTAACCTTTCGCACTGTATTACACTCGCTAATTTAGATGGTATCAATACCGTAGAAAATTTTGTTTACAGTGATACACCAGAGCTAAGTGGTATTGATTATGTTATTGAAAGCATAAAAGCAGAAATGTTAACTACCCACTACGAAAGCAAATGGGAGTTACAATTGCTGCAGTTGTCTAATGCCAGTAACATTAAACAACTCCCTTTAAAAACTTTATTGGTTCAGTTAGAGCTTGCGGGTGTACTTGAGCCTATGTACGCCTATTTCGCCGATTTTAAAATAAAACCGTTACAACCAATCGCGCAAATATTGGCCGGTTTTAATGAGCAAAGGCGTGATTTTTTAAGCCGTATTTTTAACGCAACTGCGTTTAAAAAGGTGTGGGGCAGTTTAAATTTTGATACCTTGTTGCAAGATAAGTCAATTGAACGAAACCGTGTTATTGCCGCCTTAGAGTACTTACAAGAGCAGCAGATGATAGTGTTAGAAGCTTCTCGTATGACTGAAGTATTTAAAGTGAATGAGAAAGCACTTCATTACCCAATATTAGCGCAAAACTTATATGATTATTTTCTTGATAAGGAAGCAAAGGAAATTAAGCGTATTGCTGCTTTAGTGCGTTTTCTACAACTTGATCGCTGCTTAAGTTATAATTTAAGCCGTTATTTTGATGATCAAACAGCACCAAAAAATTGCGACCACTGTAGTGTTTGTCGTGGTGGCATTGCTTACTTAGCGCATACACAGCAAGTACCATGGCCCAGTGATGATGAATTGATTACTCATGGTAAAGCATTGGCCAGCCATTTAGAGCAACAGTTAACAGGCGGTTTAAACACGCCACTTTCATTAGAAAGCTATTGTCGTTTTTTTGCCGGTATGACAATGCCACTTTTTGGGCGCAATAAAGTCAGGCAGTTGACAGGGTTTGCTTCATGCGAACAACAGCGTTATCAAGCAATTCGAGATAAATTATCGCAGCTTGGTTTTTAACTTTCCGTCGGTTATTTGAGTACAGTAGTTGATGTTTACAACGATAAAAAATTCAATGCCAATGAGTGTTTGGTATATGCTGCTTTCTGCATTAGGCTTTTCGTTAATGGCTGCCTGTGTGAAAGAGGTTAGCGGCTTAGGTATTCCGGTGCTGGAAATTGTTGCGGCCAGAGCCATTATTTCAGGCATGATTAGTTATGCAGATATTAAGCGGAAAAAAATTTCATTATGGGGTCATAATAAAGGCTTGTTAATTGCGCGGGGTGTTGTTGGCTCATTTACATTAATGGTTGTCTATTATGCTGTGACTACACTACCTTTAGCAGAAGCGACCTTGTTACAATATTTACACCCGGTGTTTACCGCTATTTTGGCCTTGTGGTTTTTAAAAGAAACTATACAGCGCTCTACTATTGTTTGTATTGCGCTGAGTCTTCTGGGGTTATTCGTTATGATTTATCCTAATTTAACGCAACCTAGTCTAGCGGTGAACAGCGTAGCACAATATTCATGGTTTAGTATTGGCGCAGGTGTTTTGGGAGCCTTTGGTAGCGCAGTTGCTTATATTCTGGTGAAAAAGCTCACTAAAACTGACGACAGCTCAGTGATAATATTTTATTTCCCTTTTATTGCCTTTCCTATTTCAATGATCATGCTAGGGAGTGACTTTGTGGTGCCGAGTTTAACCGCGACCGTGCTGTTGGTGTTAGTGGGCATATTTACGCAAGTAGGACAAGTGGGGCTAACCAAAGCATTGCACAGCGCAGACGCCAATAAAGCGACTGCTTATGCTTATGTACAAGTCATTTTTTCAGTACTTATTGGTTGGGTTTACTTTAGCGAAGTTCCTATGCTAACTACTATCGTAGGAGGTGGCTTGATTATGATGGGCGCCCTCGTCAATGTGTTATGGAAACGCTAGTAAGCATTCGCAACACTGACTCGGTTTATAAGTTATCGAGTAATTTTTTATAAGCTGGATGATCGGTATGTTGTAAATACCCTAAAATTTCTTTATGCGCTTGTTTAAAATCTTTATATAAATGAGATTTGAGTGCTCCTCTTACTTGTTTTAGTTCAACCCCTTTTATCGCACTAAATAACGCTAAGGCGTAAACTGTCTCTAATTCAGGCAGTGCGGCTTGACGGTTAAGGCTCGCGTTGTTGCATGAGCCGCACCCACCTTTAAACTGGTAGGCTGTATTGGCAAAAATAACACCGAATCCCATAAAACAGGCTACTAAATCAATGGTTTGTGTTAACATTTCCTTACCGCCAGGAGCGCTTGTTTTATCGGCTCCAGCCAAAGCATTAGCGTGATGCTGGTTCACTAAAATGCTAGCCATATGCTGTACTAAGTAAGCAATTAAATCTTGCGGTTGGTTCAATTGGTTTGCATAAAAAGGAATGTTAATTAAGGGGGGAGCATCATCACTAGTGTTAATTTTATAGCCAATATTACACGCCTCTCCACGCAGCTTTGCACTTAAAAGTAGCTGCGGCATGGGTTTTTGAACAAAACGTTCAGCAGATATTAGCTTAATTGGCCATGCGCTCATGCCCGCGTATTTTATTGTGTTAGCAAAAACGGTATTCGCCATTTCTTCTATGCTACTTGCGCTGCCAGGGTAAAAGGTATTATTGGGTAATATTAACTGACTGTGCTCTTGAAAAAACTCACCATCAAGCTCAGCCACACACCAAGCAAAGGTATCAAAAATCCAAGTACGGCTTGCTTCATCAATAAGTGGTTTTGTTTTAAAAAAAGTAGATAACATTAGCCGTTGCCCTTAATTGGATAATACTTGGCTGATTAATTACCGCTAGTATAAAGCGAGATGACACAAGTTAATAGCTTTGCTGTCGCGAACGATCTTTTTACCGCTTGTAACAATAAACTATATTTTATCAATTAGTGCGTCTAATTTATCGGCCAACCAAGGGCAAGTTAATTATGAGCTAATAGCAAACTATGATGTAGATCTGTTTCAGCTAACAAATCAGTGCCCTTTACACAAAGTTATTCACTCTTTTGACATAGATCACAAAGTTGTTTCCCCTTTGCTTTATAAATAACGTCAATTATTGATAAAATTTTTAAAATGTAGGGAGCACCAAGATGTTTAATAAATCGTTATTAGCTATTGCGTTATCGGGTGTGCTATTGCCGAGCGCTTATAGCGTCGCTGAAGATGATGTTGTTCACCAAGGTATTGATGAACATACTGAAACTATGGTGGTTATTGGCAAAACACCACGGAAAGTTCAAGATGTTGTCGGTTCAGTTTCAGTGATAAACAGTGAAACTATCGACAAACAATTGGTACGCAATGTAGCCGACATGCTTAAGTACCAAGCAGGAATTAATATGGTGAATTCGGGGAGTCGTTTTGGTGATTCAGGCATTGCTATTCGGGGCATTTCAGGGAACCGAATTGTCACAGAAATAGATGGCGTGCCAGTGGCCGAGCAATTTAATGTTGGTGCCTATTCAAATTCAGGGCGAAATCATATTGACCCTGAATTAATCAAGCAAGTTGAAATACTACGTGGCCCTGCTTCTAGTACTTATGGTAGTGATGCCATTGGTGGTGTTGTTAGTTTTGTTACCAAAAAACCGAATGATTTACTCAGTGAAACAACGAAAGATATTTATCTTGGCTTGAAGACAGCTTATTACTCAATTGATAACAGTAAACTTATTTCACTTAATACCGCTTTTGCTAGTAATCGCTCTAGTGCTTTAATTTCAGCCTCATATCGCACTGGCAACGAAGTAGATAGAAACTTAGCCGACGGTCTGCGCAGTGATATTCAAGAGAATAGTACTAAGTCGCTGCTGGCCAAGTATTACTTAACTCTTTCAGACACACAAGAGCTAAGCCTTACTTATGATTACTTTAAGCGTGAAGTAGAAAGTGATCTACAATCATTACTTGGGTTAGGGCGCTTTAGCGATACAAAAAATTTGTTTGGTGATGACGAAGTAAGCCGAAAAAACATTGCGCTTAACTATGACTTTACTCTTGATAACGATTGGATTGAAGGTGGGGTGATTCGTTTTTATGATCAAAGTACTGACACAGCACAATTGACAGAGGAATATCGAACTGTCAGTGAACAAAGGTACCGTTACGACCGTGATTTTTATTACCAGCAAGATATTAAAGGTTTACGGGTAAACCTTTATACCAATATTGATACTGCATCTGCGACCCACCATATTGGTTATGGGGTAGAGTATAGTAAAACAGAAATCACTGAGCTTAGAGATGGCTTACAAACCAATACTGATACTGGCGAATTTAGCAATATTGTCTTGTCAGAAAACTTTCCTCTGAGGGACTTTCCTATTTCTAACGTAGAAGAAATAGGGATTTACTTTAATGACGAAATTACCATTGCAGGCACTAACGTTACTATTATTCCGGCCATTCGTTATGACAAATATAAATTATCTCCCTTCAAAGACAGTATTTATATAGAAGATAACCCAGACCAAGACGTTGTCTCGATCAATGAAGAAAGCTTTTCACCTAAATTAGGGCTTGTCTATCAACTCAACAGTAACTCGCAATTTTATTTACAATATGTCAAAGGGTTTAGAGCGCCACCGTTTGAAGATGCCAATATCGGCTTAGATATTCCACTTTTTAAAATGCGTGCCATACCAAACCCTGATCTAAAGTCAGAAACCACAGACGGTTATGAAATAGGCTACAGTATTGACAGTAAAAACCATCAGTTTACTCTAGTGGGTTTTTATAATGACTATGATGATTTTATTCAAACGAAAGTCAACTTAGGCTTTAACCCGGTTATTGGGCGTATTCTTTTCCAGTCGCAAAATATAGATAATGCTAAAATATACGGAGCAGAGATTAAGTATAATTATCATAGTCAAGGATTATTTAGCGACTATGACAGTTACCACGCTTATGTCTCTGCCTTTGTTAGTAAAGGAGAAAACACAGACACAGGGCAACCGCTTAATGAGGTAGAGCCTAACCATGCTTTAATAGGAGTAGAATGGCGCTCTAGCAATGAATCACTCTCGCTCGCATTGCACGCTAACTTGGTTGCTGGCAAGTCAGATTTAGATGATGCTAACGCGACTGACCCAGCACTAGCCCTGGCCAGCACAGCAGGTTATGCAACAGTTGATGTTATTGCTAATTATCATATTAATAAACAACTTACCCTGGCAGGGGCAATTAACAATTTAACGGATAAACAGTATTGGCTTTGGTCTGATGTGAATGGTTTAGAAAAAAGCGACCCGTTATTAGCCACCATGGTATCGCCTGGCATTAATGCGTCAATGCAATTGAAGTATACTTGGTAATAAAAGTTAGCTTTATCAACATAGCACATTAAGCAACCTGATTTCGGCTTAAGGATAAAACACGTGGTTGGTCAGCGCACCAAACACGTGTTTTGTTGTTTTTATAGCTTAGATAATTGCGATAAGAAAACGCCTTCCTTTGCGAAACACTTCTGGTTCACCCCAGTATATTTACCTAACAGACATACCAACTTTTACATTTGTTGACCTTGATCAACTTGTGAAGCTATAACTCAATATCCTTTTTAAAAGTTGATCTAAATCACATCGTTGGTGAACAAATAGGCAGATAGTTACATTTAGAAACATTTAGTCCCTTGTTTATCTGTATAGCAGATAGAGCAAAAAGTAATAAAAATATCTGGAGAGTAACCAATGAAATATATTAAACATAGCCTTTCAGCACTGGGTTTAGCTATTAGTATGGCTGCAGGTGGTATGAGTTTTTCTGTCTCAGCAAATGAACCAACGTTATCTGAAGCCGACTTTAAAGAGGCCCAATTACATTACTTTCAGCGCTGCGCAGGTTGTCATGGTGTATTACGAAAAGGGGCAACAGGTAAAAACCTTGAACCAGAAAACATGTTGAAAAAAGGCCAGCAGCGTTTAGAGAAGATCATTGCTTTAGGTACTGAAGGTGGTATGAATAACTTTGATGATTTATTCACCAAAAAAGAAATAGCTAATTTAGCTACTTTTATTCAAATGGCACCACCTGTGCCACCAGAAATGTCATTGGAGCAAATGCGCTCACATACCAAAGAGTATGTCGCCGTAAAAGACTACCCTACTAAACCACTGCACGGTTTAAACTGGAAAAATTTCTTTGTTGTTATTGAGCGTGATGCAGGGAAAGCGGCAATCATAGACGGCGACACGAAAAAAATAGTTACGCACATTGATACAGGTTACGCAGTACATGTAATTAAAGGTACTGAAAACCATGCAGTAGATACAGCGAAAGATGTTGGTCGTTTTTGGTACACCATTGGTCGTGACGGTAAAGTTAACAAAATAGATTTATGGCAAACGCCTGAAAAAATGTTAGTGGCTGAAACTAAAATGGCGTATGACGCTCGTGACATCGCAGTTTCTGGCGACGGTAAGTACGTGATAGCTGGTGGTTACTGGCCTGCGCATTTTGTCATTATGGATGCTCAAACGTTAAACCCTGTTAAAGTGGTTTCAACACGTGGTTATAACACAAAAGGTGAGTTTATTAATGAAGCGCGTGTAGCGGCTATTTATACGTCCCCGCTGGAAACCTCGTTCATTGTTGCCGTTAAAGAAACGGGGCAAATGTTACAGGTTGACTATAAAGACTTAGACAACTTAACCATTACTTCCATTGCCTCAGCAGAGTTTTTACATGATGGCTTCTTTGACCCGTCAGGTCGTTATTTCCAAATTGCTGCTAACGCTTCTAATGCAATGGTTGTGGTAGACACCCAAAAACGTAAGTTAGAGAAAATTATTGAAGTAGATAGCTTGCCGCACCCAGGTCCAGGTGCCAACTGGGTTGATAAAGACTGTGGCCCAGTAGGTGGCACGACGCATTTGGGGATTGGTTTAGTGTCTGTTTGGGGGAACGACCCCATTGGCCACCCAGATAAAGCCTGGGAGCTATGTTACGAAGTGGAAACCGACGGCGCTGGTGTCTTTATCCGTACACATGAAAACTCAGATTATGTGTGGGCAGATCAGTTAAAACACCCAGAGCCAGAAGTACAGCAATCAGTTCAAGTGTTTGATAAAAACACCCGTGAAATTGTAAAAACTATCCGGGTAACAGAAGAGGAAGGGAAAGCGGCACTTCATATGGAATTCAACAAAGGTGGCACCGAAGTTTGGGTGTCAGTTTGGAACCGTAAAGATGCAAGGAACCCAACCGGTGAAATTGTCGTTTATGATGCTAAAACATTGAAAGAAATAGCCCGCATTAAAGGCTTAACTACACCAACGGGTAAATTTAATGTCTATAACCGTGTAAACCACAAAACTTAAGTATTAGCTTAATGTAGGCTGGACTTTCTGAGGTAACTTTTTTGCTCAAAAGTAGGGCCTTCCGTTAACGAAAGGGCATGATTTATGTCATGCCCTTTTTCATACTTTAGGCTTAACCCATCAACATTTTGTTCAACAAAGTATTGAGTTAAATCATCACGAGTCATTCGTTCGTAGGAATTAGCATGGCAAATAATACAGTAAAAAAAACGAGTTTCTGGTCACGCCGACTCATATTAGGCACCACGGTTTCTAGTGCCCTTATTTTCTTTATCGTTGGTATTGTTTTTTGGGGCGGGTTTAATACCGCTATGGAAGCAACCAATACCACAGAGTTTTGTATTGGTTGTCATGAAATGGAGGCCAATGTCTACCAAGAATATACACCCACTATTCATTTTACTAACCGTACAGGTGTTCGAGCAGGTTGCCCTGATTGTCACGTACCAAGGCCTTGGATTCATAAAATGGTGCGAAAAATTCAAGCATCAAGAGAAGTGTTTTTCTGGTTAACGGGCAAAATAGACAGCAAAGAAAAATTTGAAGAACATCGTTTTGAGCTAGCGCAAAGCGTATGGAAAGCAATGAAAGAAACTGACTCAAGAGAGTGTCGTAATTGTCATAATTTTGAATCTATGAATCCTGAATTTCAAAAACCACGTGCACGCAAGCAGCACTTAAACGCTTTTAAAACTGGGCAAACTTGTATTGATTGCCATAAGGGGATTGCTCACCATAATGTGCGAGATAAATTATCAGATGAAGCCTTAGATAAATTAGAAGCACCCAATCCTGACTATATTCGTGAAATACCTCAAGAGTATAAAGATGGCTTAGCACGTATTGAAGCAAAGGAAGCTGCGCAAGAAGCTAAGCTAAAAGCAGAAGCATTGGCTGAAAAACAGAAGTTAGAACAACGAGTTTCTGCGGCTGTCGCTGCCGCTATCGCGAGCACAGCGAGTTCAACTACAGCTGCACAAGAGAGCAAGGGGGCTAAAAGTAATAGTGCTGTAAGCGATATTCAAGTTGACTGGGCCAAAGCAAGCTCAACAGATATTGGCGTTTTTTATCCCGGTACAGCCTCAATGGAGTGGGTTTTAGGTCGCCGTCATGGTGGTAAACGCGCATTCACCAAAGGTGACCGCTGTATTGACTGTCATGGTAAAGAAATTGCTGATATGGGTAATAATATTGTCACTGGCGAGAGCGATAAAGACTTAGAGCCTAATGTGATCCCAGGTAAACGAGGAAGTTTTGAAGTGACTATTGAGGCCACCCACGATACAGAAAACCTTTTCTTAAGGTTTAGCTGGCCAGAAGGCGAACATGCCGCGGTACCTTTTGTTGAGGGAGGGAAAATGGATCCAGAAAATCCAATGAAACTTGCTATTATGTTAGCAACAGATGACGTTGAGTATGCAGATAGAGCCGGTTGCTGGGGCACATGTCATGCTGACGCTAATACTATGCCGTTTGCACCTGAACCCGAAGTGCTTAAAGGCTCAGACCTAGCTGAACGCTTAAACCTAAATAGCGCAGGTGTGACTAAGTACTTAGCTGAATCTCGAACTGGTATTGAGCTCAAAGGACGCCGAGGTAAGGCACTAGGTGGCTGGGATAAACTGAAAGATGAAGCTGAGATAAAAGCGGCACAAGCGTCTAATCAGTTTATGGATCTTGTGCGCTACAAGTCAGGCACTGACGTGGTAGAAGATGGAAAAATATTAGCCTTGCGAGATATGCATGGTGGCCAAGGTGGGGAAGTTGAAGCAGCACTAAAAAATGGTACCTGGTCTGTTATTATTAAGCGTAAGCTAAAATCAGCACAAGCAGGCGATATTAGCATTGAAGCTGGTAAAGTGTATAATTTTGGTTTTGCGATACACGATGACTATTCAAGCGCTCGATACCACCATGTATCATTTGGCTACAAGCTGGCACTGGATAACGCAGCGGCTGAAATTAATGCTAAAGCGCAGTAGTTTATGACAGTAAACCATCTATAGCCTTCAATAATATGTAAAGCTTGATATTATAAGGCATGACAAGTGATGACTTTCGTTTGAATAGCATCACTTGTTCCCCTTAATATAAATCAAACTTTTTTTTCTACCGCTCTGCTAAACTAAACTCATCGTTTGGGCAAGTAGGAAAACAAATGAAGCCTGATGTATCAACGGCAATGCAAACGCTTATTGACCAAATTCAAACCGCGCTACCTTTTGACAAACCAGAGCATGAAATATGTGCAGGTAAATGTATTGGTTGTGCTAAAAAAATGTTGGAATATATGGGGAGTGAACTCGACTATTATCAATGCCAACTTGATAACGGGGTGGCACCCACCTTAGGTGAAATTAGTGATTTAGCCCGAGTTGCTAAAAAAGTGCATCGCAACATGGTGAAAAATAACTTAGTTTAGAGCTAATGACGTTGATAATAAAAACATTGGCTGCGTTTTGTTTATTACCTTATTATAATTACTTCCTAACAATGTGAGGCATTGCCTTGCCATCATTCTAGACTTATTGGTAGGGTTACTCTGCTCATTTGTCGCATTGAGCATAATACCCGCTAAAACCAATGTTTACTGGCTACATACTATCTCGCTATATTATGTGTTAAAAATTATGCTATTGTTGTTAGTGTTGTGACGCTTTGTTAGCAGCTATCGGACAACAATCCAGTAAACAAGTAGCACCACAGTGAGCACTTTGCTTTTAACTAAAGTTCTTTGGAGGTTTTATGCAAGAGCATGGCTCTTTTACGTTAGAAATAATCGACCAAACACTTATTGTACAATGTTTTGGGGCTTGGAATATTGAAACAGTATTAAGGCTATGTGTAGAATATAAAGCCTTAGTTGAAACTATTTATGATAAGCCTTGGGCATGCTTGGTTGATTTAAGCCAGTGGGAATTATCAACCCCTGAAATGTGGGACGAAATTAACACGCTAAACCAATGGGCTAATATCAATAACCAAAAGTATGAAGCGGTTATTTGTAGTTTGTCATTACAAGAAGTGTTAATGGAAAATAGTCATGTAGTGTTGACCAATGTGGAAACTCAGTTTTGTGACAATAGAGAACAGGCGTATGTGTGGTTAAACAGTAAAGGTGTTTTAACAATGCCTTAGCAAGCTACAATAGTATTGGCCGTTTTACAAGCAGGGGAGTGGTTAGTTATTATGGTTTTTTATAGTGAGTAAGTATGTTTATTGGAAATAATAAAAGTATCATCACCCCTTGTATAGGACAATGCAATTTAGATGAAAATGATAACTGTATTGGGTGTTATCGAACGGCACTGGAGATTAGCACCTGGGTAGATAAGTCAGAAGATGAAAAAATTGCGATAGTGATCAGATGTAAAAAAAAGATCGCTGCCAATGTGCAAAATAGTTAACAACGACAGAGCATAACGTGATTTCAAAATTACCTCGTTGGGTAGAGTATGGTGCCTTTGTGCTGGCTCTAGTGGCCGGCCTTGTCAATTCCATCGGCTTGTTAGGCTTTGCTCATCAGTCGACTTCTCATTTATCAGGAACGGTAACCCTTTTAGGTACTGGCCTTGTTGATGCGAATGTTACAGATATTCTCCACTTAGCCTTAATCTTGCTCAGTTTTTTTCTTGGATCTGCTATTTCTGGCTATTCATTACGCGATGGCTCATTAACACTGGGCCGAAACTACAGCGCTTTATTAATAGTTGAGGCGACCTTTCTCGTCAGTGCCATTTATTTCTTATCTAATAATTCATCATATGGTCACTACCTAGCATCAGCCGCTTGTGGTTTGCAAAATGCTTTTGCCACCACTTATAGCGGTGCTGTTGTTCGAACCACACACCTTACGGGAATATTTACTGACCTAGGTATTATGCTAGGCGCTAAATTGCGTGGCGAGAGCTTTGACCAGAGGAAGGCATTGTTATATTCGCTGATTATTGTTGGTTTTATTATCGGTGGTGCATTAGGCACGTATCTTTTTAGCGTTATTAAATTTTATGCGCTATTAATTCCTGCCAGTATTTGTTTAGTATTGGCATTATCTTACTCTATTTATAATAAAGCTTCAGTAGAGACAGATGGTTAAGGGTGTGACTGATAAAAGATAAGTGAACGGTAGGTCACTACCTAAGCATTAGGGTGTTAACGATGAGAGCAGCACTTAGAGCAAAAATAATGGCGGTGTGTGACAAAAAAATAGCCAGCAAGGGCAGCGAGGTAGGTTTATCTTTCTACGCTTTTTTTGCCAATAAAAATGATACGCCTGAGTTGTTAATGGAAGTAGCAACCTGGTGGATTGAAAAGCATCAGCTAGACCACTTTGAAAAAGCAAATAAAGTCAAAAGTATGATTGAAAATAACCTATAAAAAATAACCTATAAATTAATTTCAATCATTAAAAATTGCTGATACCAAAAAACTATTTTGTTTAGGCAAAATAGTTTTTTGGTATTAATTACTTAGCAATGGCCTTGTTAAAATAGCACTGATAATGATGATAAAAATTAACAGTGAACAGCCAAATGTTATAGCTTAAACTCTTGTACAGATTGTTGTAATTCTTCAGAAAGGCGAGCCACTTCGCTGCTTGAAGCTGCGGTCTGTTGTGACCCCGCCGTGGTTTGTTCAGCAATAGTGACAATAGACTCAAGGTTTTCGCTAATTTCATGGGCAACAACACTTTGCTCTTCGGCTGCAGTCGCAATTTGCGAGCTGCGATCATAAGCTTCATGTACCGCATGCGTTATTATTTCTAAGGCTTTATCAGCTTCTTCTGACTGTGTTACACATTCACTGGCTTTGGCTTTACCTGTGTCCATTACAGTTACCGCTTTACCTGCACCTGTTTGCAGTGATTCAATCATCGTTTGAATTTCAGAAGTTGACTCTTGCGTTCTACTGGCTAGGGTTCTTACTTCATCAGCAACTACAGCAAAGCCTCGGCCTTGCTCACCTGCACGTGCTGCTTCAATGGCAGCGTTTAACGCAAGTAAGTTGGTTTGGTCAGCAATACTACGTATAACATCTAAAATACCGCCAATAGAAGAACTGTCTTGTTGTAGTTGGTTAATAACATGGGCAGCAGCATCAACCTCATTGGCTAGTTGTTCGATGGTTTGACGATTTCTACCTGATATTATTTTAACACGTTCGGCTTCATCGTCAGCGTTTTTAATTTCGCTCAGTGCATCGTGCGCACTTGATAAAACGCTTTTGGCAGTACTACTCATTTCTGTGGTGGCAGAAGCCGCTTGTTCAACTTGATTACGTTGCTCTTCTATTGCCACGGTACTCTCTGCTGTTACTGTTGATGTTTCTTCAGCAGCGGCGGCTAGTTGAGCAGAGCGGTTGACAATACCTTCAATAAGCACACGTAAACTATCAATAAGTAAATTACAGTTTCTGGCTAATTGTGCAAATTCGTCTTTACCGCTTTCATCTAATTTACGTGATAGGTTGCCTGAAGCCACAACATTAAGGATATCATTAACACGACCGAGCGGGCGAGTTATGCTCAACAAAGTAAAGCGGGCAATAACAATAGCAATAATAATTGATACAACTGAGATAATAGCGGTTTGTGTATTCCCACTGGCAACAGAGTCTTCAATTAACAGGCTTGATTCTTGGGTTGTTTTATTGGCAAGCTCTACTTGTTTTTCTAATATGTTATTAGCATTAATAGAGCTTTCTTCTACAGACGCTAGCATCATTTTAGCTTGCTGGTTAGCATTGAGTTGTGTTTTTTTATGGAATAAAATACCGCTATTAGTTGAGAGTAACTCTTCTACTTTAGTGAAAGAGCTTAATAAGTCCTCTGCAATGCCTTCAACATTGTTCATGGTTAGCTCAGCTATAATTTCATTTACTGACGCTTTGGCTCCTTCTAAACTAAATGAAATCTCACTTTCGATTAGTTCAGCAGTACTGTCTGATTTTATCCCTCTGTACTCTAAAGAGGAGGAAACAATGGCATTGAACTGGTTTTCCAATTGTTCACTTAATACTATAGCACGTTGCAAATGGCTATCAGCTAATTTGTGGTAGGCTAGGTCGAGCAATAAAGTAACTGAATTATCGGCTTCTTCTTCAAGCACATCCACTTTTTCACTTAATAATATACTTTGTTCAATGGCTATTTTTCTATTTTCAAAGACAGCCAATACTGATTTTTCAAACGAGGCAAAAACGTCAGAGAGCTTATTTAAATTATTAATTAAGTTACTCTCATCTTGAACGAGGGTTTTTAGCTGTTCAAAATCAGGAGTAAATTGCGCATTGATAAGTTGATAATTTGTTAAGTCGCTATTTAATAGTTTGAGGTCTGTTTGATAAAAGCCTTTTAGCGTTGAATTCTCCATTTTTCCTAGCTCTAAGGATAATTTATTACTGCCTTGTAAAGTGGGAATCGCCAACTGACTTTGTTGCTGAGTAGAATAGCTAATTGTATTTAAATTAAGTAGCGAGATCAGGCTGATTAAAATAAGCAAAATTGAAATGATGGCAAAACCACCGATTATTTTCATTGCCACAGTTAAATTCATATATACCACCAATTTGTTTTATAAAGTCATTAGCCAATAATGATAAGTAAGGCTATTGGATAACAATTTTATTATGTTATTTTATTGTGCGTTAGTTATACGTTTATACGTTAGTTTTTTATATTTGTATAAAGCCTATTCTCTTGACATCCGTTGTGCGCTAATAGTGTATACATATATTTATTATTTTTATAATGCATATTGATATGAAAAGCTACCAATTAATTCAGTATATCAAGCTGTACAACTTTTTCATCCTTTTATGGTTTTTTTAGCTTACTTTACTACAACTTACTTTGATGTGACTGTTCTGTAAATAGCTTTTTATCATGCCAGCGTAACAGCGTTAAATGATTGCCCCAGACGCATCCTGTATCTAACGCATAAACATTGGGTATGGGGCAGTTACCCATAAGTGTAGCCCAGTGACCAAAAACCCAACTGGTTGCTTTGATAGTGCTTGAGAGCTCATACCAAGGAAGTAAAGGTATTTCACCTTGCTTTTTCGAGGGAGTAATGGCACTTTCGGTGGTCATATCAACGAGGGGGTTAGCGTTAGTCGCAAGGGGGTAAGTAGCAGGCAAGTTAAGTTGGTCACGGGGTAAAGCTAGCCCCTGTTGTTGTGTTGAAGGTGCTGATTTATTGTGAAGCTCTAAGTGCTTATTAAGGTAACAATAACGCATTCGGGTAAAAGCATTAACGCTATAACGAAACTTTTCTTCGTCGGTATTTGCTTGTTGCCAATTATTAGGTTTTTCACCATACATAACACTGAGCCATTGCTTTCTATTTTTTGAGCTTAAGCGCTGGTGAACAAAGTCTGCTTGTGCTATCGCTTCTTGTAAGCTCCATTGCGGTGATATACCAGCATGGCTCATGTAGGCATTGTCGTTACCTATTTGTTGTAACAGCGGTTGTTGAGCGAGCCAATTCATTAAGTCGTCAACATCAGCAGCAGCAAGTAAACAGTCGAGCTTGTCTTGTTTTTTTACTTTTTTTATACCGTGATAAACAGCAAGTAAGTGAAGGTCATGATTCCCTAAAACAACCTTGGCTGATTGTTTTAGGGACTTTATAAAACGTAATGTGGTTAAAGAGTCAGGGCCTCTGGCGACAAGATCACCAGCTAGGTATAGTTGGTCAACCTCTTGGTTAAATGCCACTTTTTTTAACAGGGCTGTCAGTTCACTATAACAGCCCTGGATATCACCTACTAAGTAAATAGCCATTAGTTATCGCGACTCTTGCTCGCTTGCTCTTTTCATGGCACGTCTGGAAACTTTTTTATTACTGCCTTGAGCTTGCTCAACTGGAGGGTGATCAACGATGAAATTAGCCAGTGTAATATAATTATCAAGGGTTAAGTTTTCTGGGCGCAGGTTTGCGTCAAGGCCAAGGTTTGCTAATTGCTCAACACTGATTAACTTTTTAAAGCCATTACGGATTGTTTTTCTACGCTGATTAAAAGCGGCTAAACACACTGTGTTTAGCGCGTTAATATCTTTAACCGGGTTTTTTATTTCAGCATGAGGTATTAGGCGCACAATCGCGGAGTCCACCTTGGGGGCAGGTTTAAACGCTTCAGGCCCTATTTCCATCACAGGAATTACCTGGCACTGGTATTGTGTCATAATGGATAAGCGACCATAAGCCTTAGTATGAGGCCCTGCAGCCATACGCTCTACCACTTCCTTTTGCAGCATAAAGTGCATGTCTTTAACTTTATCTTTAAAGGTTAATAAATGAAAAATTAACGGGGTAGAAATATTGTATGGCAGGTTACCAAAAATACGTAATGGGCTTTGTGTTCCGTCATCTTGTTGCACTAACTGAGAAAAATTAAAATGTAAGGCGTCGGTTTCATATATAGTTAAATAAGGCGCCAAAAAAGGATGATGGCGCAATCTTTCCGCGAGATCCCTGTCTAACTCTACCACAGACAACTGCTTAGCTCTCTCTATTACTGGTTCTGTAAGTGCGCCAAGGCCTGGGCCAATTTCAATTAAGTTTTCGCCAGGCTCTGGGTTAATCGCATCGACTATGTCACTAATAACCGCATCATTGTGGAGGAAGTTTTGACCAAAGCGCTTTTTAGCTTGATGACCTAAATGGGTTTTACTGTTCATAAATATTCTCTAGTTGTCAGGCTAATTAGCGGGGTTTACTGCTGTTTGCTAAGTGAATTGCATTGTTCATTGCTTCCATTAAACTGCCAGACTCAGCGATACCAGTACCTGCTAGGTCAAGTGCGGTGCCATGATCAACTGAAGTGCGAATAAAAGGTAAGCCCAGAGTAATATTAACCGAAGAGCCAAAACCTTTATATTTTAATACGGGTAAGCCTTGGTCATGGTACATAGACAGAATTGCATCAGCATCTTTTAAGTATTTTTCTTGAAAGATAGTGTCAGCAGGTAAAGGGCCAATAATATTGATACCTTCGTTTCTAAGCTCAGCAAAAGCGGGTTGCATTACTTCAATTTCTTCGCGACCTAAATGGCCATCTTCACCGGCATGTGGGTTAATACCACAGGCATAAATTTTAGGCGCTTCTATGCCAAACTTACTTTTTAAGTCTTGGTGTAAAATACGAGTTACTTTTTGTAAGCGCTCAATAGTAATGGCTTTGGCCACATACGCTAAAGGAATATGCGTGGTGACTAAGGCAACACGTAAACCTTCAGTTGCTAGCATCATTACCACATCAGTACAATTGGCTTGATTGGCAAAAAACTCAGTATGCCCACTAAAAGAAATGCCTGCTTTATTAATTAAGCCTTTATGTACAGGGCCTGTAACAATAGCGTCAAACTCGCCTGACATATTTTTATCGCTTGCTACTTTTAGCGTTTCAACAACATAAGCACCATTGTTGGGGTCAAGCACGCCTGTGACCGTTGGCTTGGCTAACGGTATATCTAGAATTGTTAAAGTGCTTTTGGCTTGGGGTTGTGCTGCTTTACTGGCGTCATAATCAATGAGTGTTATGGGCAAATTAAGTTGTTTGGCGCGCTCTTCTATTAGTGCTTTTGAAGCCACGACCACAACTTGTACTGGCCAAGATTGTTGTGCAATTGTTATCACTAAATCTGGGCCAATACCTGCCGGCTCTCCAGGTGTAACAGCAATACGTTTAGTCATGCTTATTTATCCTGTTCAAAAATTTCAATGTAAGCTTCATCACGGGTTTCTTTCATCCAACGCGCATCTTCAAGGGCATATTTGCGGTTGTGAAGAATTTGATAAGCACGGTTTTTGTTCATTTGTGAGGTGGCATCTACCATGCGGCGGTCATTCAATTGAATAATATGCCAGCCGAATGAAGAGCGAAAAGGTTTGTGATATTCGCCAACTTTCATGGTTGCGAGTGCTTCTTTAAAAGCAGGATCATAACTGTTAGGGTCTGCCCAGCCTAAATCACCACCACGAACAGAGGTTGGACCATCTGAAAACTCTTTAGCCGCATCGGCAAAGGTGATGTCACCGGCTTTAATTTTATCCAGTATCTCTTGTAATTGTGCTTCCGCTTTAGCTTCGCTTAAAATAATAGAAGGGGTAATTAAAATATGGCTCGCTTTTACCTCTTCAACCTCGACAATTTTACGGCCGCGAATATCCAAGACTTTAACAATACTAAAACCCAAGCCAGTGCGAATAGGGCCAACCAGTGTGCCTTTATCTTTGCCTGCGATTAATTCAGAAAAAAGTGTTGGCATTTCATTGATGTTTTTCCAGCCAAGATCACCCCCTGAAAGTGCGTCTGCCCCACCGGATGAAGCGATAGCTATTTTTTTAAAGTCAGAGCCGTTTTCAAGTAATTCAATGACTTTGTCAGCACGTACTTTACTGGCACTGATATCTTCTTGTGAAGGATCAGGCGGAAACTCTATGAGTATATGGCCAAGCTGATACTCAACATCATTGTTTGACTGCTCTTTCATTAAGTCTAATAAATTTGCCACTTCTTGCGGTGAAATATAAATTCGTCGTTGTACGCTATTGCGTCGAACTTCACCAGAAATTAGTTCAGTGCGAATATTTTCACGGTATTTTTCATAGTCAGCGCCATCATCAATCAGTGCTTGACGAAATTGTGACAAGGTCATTTTATTTTCTTTTGCCATATTTGAGATGGTTTGATCAAGTTGTGCATCGCTCACTTGTATTCCCATACGCTCACCAATTTGTAGGGTTAAGCTATCGTTAATGAGTTTGTCCATCACTTGCGTGCGCAGTGCTTGATCAGAAGGTAGCGATTGGTTGTTTCTGCTTGCCTCCTGCTTAATAATTTTTAAAAGATCAGTGACTTCAGACTCAAGTACTACGCCACTGTTAACAATTGCGGCTACCTTGTCTAATTGCTGCTCTTTGGCTTGCGCTGCCTGTATTCCTGAGAACACAATACTGGTTAGTATTAATGTTTTAAGTAAAATAGTTACTAAATTTTTCATGAATTACTACATCTTGGTTAGGGTGTATTAAAAAATTGTTTTATGTTTAGTTTTGTAAATAGTAAGGACGTTTATAGCCAAAAATACTTGAGTTAAACATTTCTTGTGTGCCTATGGCATCTTGCTTACCATTGAGTCCTTTTATGATAAATTGTAGCTCAAAACCACTATTGAATTCATCACGATTGTCATTGGACACTTCACCATCATTTAAGTTTGAATTTATATGTCGGTGGTAAGCTATGCGTACTGCCCAGCAACAACTTTCATACTGTATACCGGCATAGCTCTCTAAACTACGCTGCTCTTTTAAATCTTGAGTAACGCGACCAACAAATGCCCAATCTTTGTTAATAGCAACATTTGCTAGCAATGATGCTTGCTCTAAGCTACTACCTGAGACATTGCGAGTATACCTATGGTTCAATTGAACTGAATTATATTTATCAATTTGGTAATTAATAGCCGCTTGGCTCTTATTCGTGAAGCTATCAATTGTATTGTATTGTATATCACTACTAATTTGCCACTTATGATTTAAGCGATAAAATAAATTGGCGGCAAGCGAAGACTGTTGGTTATCTGTTTTGTTGTCATTATTAACCAAGGTGCCATTAATGGTATAGAGCGAATTATTGTCAGATAAGTATTGAATGCGGCCAATGCTTAAACGCACAACTTCCAAGTTTGACTGATCTAAAAGTCGAGTTGTTACACCCCAGGTGTATTGATTAGCGCTGGCTACCCTGTCTAAACCACTATAACTGCGGTCACGAAATAAGCCATTAAAGTCATCTTGTAAATTAGATGTATCATAAAGCCCAATGGTGGTTTGATCTTTTTCTGGAATATATAAATACTGAATTTGAGGCTCTACCGTTTGAGTATAATGGTTGTTAAAAAGAGTCAGATTGCGATCAAAGTTAACGCCACCGTGAAAGCGCACCTTAGGTAAGGTTCGGCTTGCCGTTGAGGTGAGTTGGCTGCCTATTTGAATATTATCTTGTTGATAATAAGTATGCATTAATTTAAATTCTGAATTTAAAAACCAAGCGGGTGTAGATATAGGGAAATTAACACTCGCTTCAACATGGTAACGATTAGCGTTGACTTGTTCTTTATTGTCAGATTGAAAGCTTGTGAGTTCAGAATATAGCACTAACTGCCCTGGTAACCCATAGTCTGATAATAAAGCGATGGGCTCTTGGGCTGATATTTCTATATGAGGTAAGGTTTTATAGCTGGCTTGATGGTTACCAAACACTTCGAAGTCTTGCAGCTTCATGGTGGCTTGCCATTGCTCGCCAAAATAAGATAGTTCACCTATTTGGTATAAATAAGCGTCATTCGCATTATATTGCTTGGAGCCAATATCAATTAAATAGTTCTCATCACTAATTTTGGTGTAGTCAAGGTATGCACGAAAGTTGTCTGAAAAGGTGCCAATATGTTGAAACCGCGCAAGGTAGCGCGCAGCGTCATTAGATTTAAGCTCGTTATCTTTATGTAGGTACTCTAGGTCAACACTGCCGCTTTGCAGCCCAGACAAATAACGAAACTCTGTTTTAAGTTGTGCACCCCGTTTAGACAGGTAATTAGGTGTAATAACTGCGTCCATGTTTGGGGCAATATTCCAATAATAAGGGGTTTCAATTGAGATACCTGAATTGGTAGAGCTACTAATGCGAGGGTATAAAAAACCACTTTTTCGTTGGTTAGAAACCGGAAAAGTAAAATAAGGTAAATATAAAATAGGTGTATCAAATAACCGCACTTGTGCGTGGTATGCTTGCCCTTCATTACCGTCTGCAGAAATATTGATTTTAGCAGCTGTTATTTGCCAAGCAGGGTTGTCACCAAGACAGGTGGTATACGTTGACCCCGCTAAACTTAAGCCTTCTGTTGCGTTTATTTGTAACTCTTTTGCACTACCGTGGCCTGGGTTGCCATACAGCTGGTAAGCTGCATTAAGCATGGTGCTTTTTTGTTCGTTTTTACTGGCAAAAAGCTCACTCGCAAGAATACCAATATTTTGATTTTGATAGTGTATATTGCCCTTGGCATTAAAGGTCATCAATAGGCGATCAAAGTGCAGGCGATCAGCCTGAATAATTTGGTTTTTGTCTACTAAGGTTACACCACCGGTAAAATCAGCGATCTGATCTTTTTCAATACTTGAATAAGTAGAGGTAATGTTAATACTGTCATCTGTTATTGTAGGAGCTTGGGTAACCATCGGGAGATAGGTTGGAATAGCACACTGAAACTGCTCTTGCGTTGGCTTAGCTGCACCTGGAATAGCATTTGTTTCAGCTACCGCAGACAGTGGAAATGTCAGAGAAAATAAAACGATGAAAAAAAAGAATACTTGGAAAAAATGCATTAATTTGTAAATGTTATCTTAAATATGCGTCATTAAACATATATGATATAGCAATTATAGCCTGCTAGCTACGAGTAAATAACACATAACGTTTAGAGGAATACTTTTAAAATGCGTATTTGGGGAAAAGTTTTAGGGTTTTTATTTGGCTTTATGCTAAGTAAAAACCTCTTTGGGGCCTTGCTTGGGGTTTGGCTTGGTCATCTATTTGATCGTGGCAGAGGCTTTGATTTTGATGGTATGTCTGGTGGCAAAGAAGATGAAGTTGCGCGTCAAGCGGCTTTCTTTTACACCACGTTTTCGGTGATGGGGCATGTCGCTAAAGCGAAAGGGCAAGTGACTAATCATGAAATTGCTTTTGCAACGGCTTATATGGATAAGCTTGGCTTAACCAGCGAATTACGCCAACAGGCACAAGATGCGTTTCGCGAAGGAAAAACGACAGGGTTTCCTTTAGCTGACAGGCTAAGAAAATTTAAACGTATTTGTGGTAATCGCCATGATTTACGCTTGATGTTTTTAGAAATTCAAATTCAAGTGGCTTTTTCTGATGGTGACTTAGACAGCAAAGAGCGTGAAGTATTACATACAATTGCTAAATTTTTAGGGTATTCGGCTCGTCAGTTAGACAACCTATTAGAAATGATCGTTGCTAGCGCCGCATTTAACCAACAAGCGGGGCAGAGTCAGCAGCAATTTAATGGGGGTAATGCCGCAACTAATGCTGGACAACTTGCGAATGCTTATAAAATTTTAGGGGTGAGTAAAGAAGACTCTAAAAGTGATATTAAAAAGGCGTACCGTAAATTAATGTCGCAGCATCACCCCGACAAGTTAATTGCTAAAGGGCTCCCACCAGCAATGATGGAAGCAGCGAAAGAAAAAACGCAAGACATTCAAGCCGCGTATGATTTAATTTCAAAACAGTCTTGATGAAGTAACCAGCTAAAGGGAGCTTAGTAACCAGCTAAAGGGAGCTTAGTAACCAGCTGTAAAAGGTTAACAATAGGCGGTAAAGTGGCCGCAGCTACTTTCCTTGCCATACTACCGCTTATTTGCTTTACCAGCCCATAGAGCGTAACCAGCTATTTATTTGAGTGAGTAACTCGGTCTCAGGATAATAGCCCGTGGCGTTATTATTTAACTGGCGTTGACGGTAATACACTTTCATTGACTGTTTAGCTAATGATAAGCGTTGTTGGGCTTTATATAACACAATGGGATTATCTTTTTGTAGGTACAAGTCTAAAACCGGGTATTCACTCGCCGCTAATTGTTTGGCAAAAGCGGTATTCGCTTCATCAATTAAATTATCACTTGTTAATAAGTAACTACTTAATAAGATTAGTGCATTAGGTGTTTGGTCAAGCCGTTGGTCATTATTTTGCTGTAAAAGATCAACTACCAGCGCACCATGACTCCCTTGCGTAATAATGACAATAATACCTGGGTACTCTTTCGCTTTGCTGATGACAGCATTCATCATAGTCGCTAGCTTTAGTTGATAGGTAGTTATGATAGTTTGGTTTTCTTGTTGTTGTTGGCTCTCTTTTAAGGCTGTTGATGGATAGTTTTCAGGCTTGCTTTCTGGCTGGATACTAATGGTAGTCCAACCCTGTTTAGGTAGTTGTTTACGTAAAAAGTTAATTGCTTTCGGGCTGGTTGCGCTTTGTTGCCAATCAGGCAATAAAATTGCCACTCCTTTGTTATTAACGCTAGTACTTTCCGTAAGCAAAGTGCTGTAGTTGTCAGGTCCTGCTAATAAAGGCTCTACTTTATTACTAGGGAAGTAATGGGCTAAATCAGCGTTAGATTGTTTTGTCAGTGGCATTGCTGGCGGTGTCGGAATAACTTTTGGCGCAATGGCTTTTTTCTCTGAAGCAACGTCAGGATCTTGTGCTACAGTGTTGTCTGTAGGGGGCTCAGTTGTCGTGTCGGCAGGTGGCGCAGGCTCTTCTTGGGCTTTTATGTAGGTTTCTACAGGCTGCTCTTGAGTGTTTTGCTGCGCGATAGCATTCATGCTTAGCCAGGGGAGTACAAGGCAAAGAAGAAGTAATTTAAGTAATACAGATAATGTGCGCACAATGTTCCTCTATTGTTAGCTAATAAGCTTTTATCGGCTTATTAGCTAAAATGTTAAGCCAAAATGTTACGCTAGCATATTAATCAAAAGGACAAGGTGCAACAAAGTTAAGCTGTTCACCTGTCGTTGGGTGCGACAAAGTTAAGTTCTTTGCGTGTAGCTGTAATCTTGGGCTAGCGGTTAAAGCCTGCCCCTGTGCATACAGTCTGTCACCTAAAATAGGGTGCCCCAAGGCTAACATATGTACACGCAGTTGGTGAGATCGCCCAGTAATAGGGGTTAGCTCTACTAGGGTACTGTTATACTCCTTGGTTCGCTGGTTGGCTATGGCATCAGATATTTCAGCGGTATCTG
This sequence comes from Colwellia sp. F1, assembly GCF_056238625.1. Classification (NCBI taxonomy): domain Bacteria; kingdom Pseudomonadati; phylum Pseudomonadota; class Gammaproteobacteria; order Alteromonadales; family Colwelliaceae; genus Colwellia; species Colwellia sp. F1. The sequence goes on along the minus strand of NZ_JBWDLI010000004.1, from coordinate 36,945 downwards.
CATTTAAGTCATTATTGGGCGTGCGTTGAGTGTCGAGGGTTGACTCGCGATAACTCAGCACCTGGTAGTGGGTTAATGATTGCTTACCATTATCATGATCCACCTTTTGCTTTGGTCGGTTTGGCCAATCACATATTAAAGGTAAATCTACGCTACCTTGTTGTTTTTTTATACGGCCAAATACACGGGCAATATAGCTTTTTTGCGTTTTACGCTGTTCAAATTGTCGGCTAATAAAAACATGCGCAGCTTTATTTAACGCCATAATAATAATGCCAGAGGTTGCCATGTCTAAACGATGCACTATGGTTGCCGTGGGCAAAACCCGTTGCACTCTGTTTTGTAAGCAATCCTGGTGCTCTGCTAAGCGACCAGGTACGCTTAATAAACCACTGCTTTTATTGAGCACAACAATATCATCATCTTGAAAAACAATATCAAGGTAAGGACTCATTGGTGGTTTGTAGATAAAATCAGGATTAGCCGTCATTAGTGGGTTACTACTATCATACGTACTGCTTCAAAGGTGAGTCCAGCCTTGTCTATGTAGTGGCTTAATTCACTTTGCTGATGGCTAATAAAGTCTATTTCAGCTTGTCGTACACTGGGGTTAATGGCTTTTAAAGCGATTAATCGCTGTTGCTCTTGCTCAAGCTTTGTTTGCATATTTTTTAGGGCTTTTGTTTGAATAGCTGCAATTTTCGCTTGGCCATGTGCTTCAGCTTTTTCCACTAATGGGCCAATTTGTGATTTTAAAGCTTTAATTAATTGTAAGGCAATTTGCTTTTTAGCCGGCGCTAATTGGTTATCTAATACCGTTTCACTGACTTTATCAGCAAGGTTATTACCACTTTTGTCTACTAAAACTCTAATGGGGGTGGTGGGTAAATAACGCCCCAGTTGTAAGTGGGCAGGAGCGGTTGCTTCTACGGTAAATAAACATTCTAAAAAGAAAGTACCTACGGGTAAGGCTTCATTTTTTAACAAGCCAATACTGGCGTTGCCTATTTCATCGCTAAGTACTAAGTCAAGCACGCCACGTACCATAGGGTGATCCCAGGTGAGTAACTGATAGTTTTCATTGGTTAAGGCAGTATTACGATCAAATGTTACGGTAGTGCCGTCTTCTGGTAAACAGGGAAAGTTACTATTGAGCATATGTTCACTGTGATTTAAGGCAATAGCATTGTCGGCTTTATCATCTTGTTGCACGCCAAAGACATCTAAGGCTTGAAACATAAACTGGGGTAACTGTATTTTTTGGTCATTTTTCGCTATTTTTTCGACTAGTTCATGAGCACGACCTTGGCCTGAAGAGTTTAGTTCAAGTAGTTTGTCACGGCCAGACTCTAATTCAGCTTTTAATTGGCAATGTTGTTGCCAGCTGTCCTTAATTAATTGCGCTGCTTGCTCAGTGTCTTGCTGTGCACTTAAGGCGAGTATTAGTAGCTCATTGCCATACGTTTCATACAGCACACGACCAGTAATACAGGTTTGTTCAAACGCTTGCATACCTTGCTGGTACCAGTTAAATAGCAAGTGTTGTGCAGAATCTTGAAAATAGGGAATATGGATGCGTATTATGTCGGTTTGACCAATGCGATCAAGGCGGCCAATACGCTGCTCTAACAGATCAGGGTTACTGGGTAAATCAAACAATACTAAATGATGAGCGAACTGGAAGTTTCGACCTTCACTGCCTATTTCAGAGCATAACAATACTTGTGCGCTGTCTTCGTCCTGGGCAAAATATGCGGCTGCCTTGTCCCGCTCAAATATTGATAAACCTTCATGGAAAACAGCCGCGCGAATACCTTCTTTAACTCTAAGGGCTGCTTCTAAGTCAATGGCTGATTGCGCATGTGCACATATCACTAACACTTTTTCTTTTTTAAGTGATTGCAGTAACGCAATTAAATAATCAACACGGGGGTCAAAGTCGGTCCAGGTATCTTTGCTTGAATCTAAGCCATATAGCATCTCTGGTGTGAAAATGAATTTAGCTTGTGAAGATTGCAGCAGTGCTTGCGGGGAATCGCTTAGCATAAAGTCATTTAATGCCTCTTGATATTGCTCTGGCATGATTAAGGGGGTTGGGTGTGTTTCGCGTGCAGGAAAGCCCTTAATAGTGTTGCGTGAGTTTCTAAATAAAATACGGCCAGTACCATGTCTATCAAGCAACTGTGCTAGCAATTGTTTGCGAACGTCTTCTTGCTCTTTAGCATTATCACTATTGAGTAGCGTTAATTGTGTAGCTACATCAGACTCTTTTAGTAAGTTTGCTAACGTTTTTTCTTGTGCTGCTGAGAGTTTTTCTCCTTCAACCAATGTATTGGCTGCATTGGCTACTTCACTATAGCGTGACTCTTCTTCTATAAACTTTTCGTAATCAAAAAACCTATCGGGGTCAAGTAAACGCAAGCGGGCAAAGTGGCCTTCATGGCCTAATTGGTCAGGTGTTGCTGTCAATAATAATACGCCAGGTATCACTTGCGCTAATTGTTCTATGCATTGGTATTCAATGCTGGGGTTATTTTCGCTATATTTCAAATGGTGCGCTTCATCAACAACCATTAAGTCCCACTCTTCCTTGATAAGTTCGTCATACCATTTGGCATTTTTTGTTATAAAACCTAAAGTAACCAACACTAATTGCTCGCTACTAAAAGGGTTGATAGCTTCTTCCCCCGCGACTTCTTGACAGCGCTCTTCGTCAAAAATACTAAAACTAAGGTTAAAACGACGTAGCATTTCGACTAACCATTGGTGCATTAAAGATTCAGGCACTATGATCAAAATGCGTTTCGCACGGCCACTGACCAACTGTTGATGAATAATTAGTCCCGCTTCAATGGTTTTACCTAAACCCACTTCATCGGCCAGTAACACACGAGGTGCAAAACGATTACCGACTTCATCAGCAATATACAATTGGTGAGGAATAAGGCTGACTCGAGCGCCAGTTAAGCCCATTAATTCAGACTGTTGCTGCTGGTATTGGTGGTGTAAACAGTCTTTGCGCAGACGAAACCAGTCAAGCCTATCAACCTGGCTATTGAGTAAACGGTCGTGCGGCTTATTAAACCGAATGAAGTGATCAATCATCACTTCTTTTAACGTTATTTCTTGGTTGCTTTCATCGCCTTCTTTTATGCCGTGGTAAGTAATAATGCCTTGCTCTTCAGTGCTTGACGTGACTTTTAAGCCCCAACCTTCATGGCTTGGAATGGTATCGCCAGGATTAAAAATTACACGGGTTAGGGGGGCATTCGCTTTGGCATATTGTCGTGATTCGCCAGTGGCAGTAAAAACAATAGTGACGAATCTGTGCTCGACGCCAGTTACCGTTCCTAACCCTTGCTCTGACTCACTGTCACTTATCCAACGCTGACCTACCTGAAATGGCATATAAAAAACTCCGAAAACTGAAAATTTAGCAAATGTTGCGAGGCTGATTGAGCAGCATTTAGCATTTAAAAAGGCGCTATTTTACCTTTTCGTTATTGATAATCATAGTTAGCTTTCGTAAAGATTAGCAATTATTCTTGTTATCTCTGAAATAAACTGCCATTGTTAAAAGGTAGAAGCAAATTTTTATCTAGCAATACTTTTACAACACTACTTTGTTCTGGCACTACTTTGTTTTCCTTATACTGTTTACATAGTATAAAGTTGGAGATGCTTATATGAGTAATGAAAAAACGTTTTATATCCTCGACACTAATATCCTTTTGCACGAACCCTTTGCTTTTCTCTCTTTTAAAGAGCACGACGTTGTTGTCCCTATGACAGTGTTAGAAGAATTAGACGCGATTAAAGACAGGCACAGAGATGTTAGCCGCGATGCGCGGGTAGCGATTAGAGCGCTGGAAGATATGTTGTCAAACGCCACACCTGAGCAAGTCTTGGCCGGTGTAAAACTACCACAAAATGATGAGCTACACCTCAGCGGCCACTTATCAATAATTAATGATTACAGCCTAGAGCAAACGGCTAGGGTGTTGTCGTTTAACGAAAACGATAATCGCATTATTAATGCAGCTTTATACCTACAAAAAGAAAACCCAAAAAGTAAAGTAGTTTTGGTCACTAAAGACATTAATATGCGCTTAAAAGCTAAGGGAGCTGGCTTAGCACATGTTGAAGATTATAGAACAGACCAACTTATTGACGACATTCAATTTTTAACCAAAGGCTATCATCAATTTGAAGGAGATTTTTGGCAACAAGTGAGCGTGTGTGACACCGAAACTGACGGACGTACTACCAGCCATATTATTGATAAGAAAACTGTGCCTTCACGCTATATGAATGAATACCTGATTGACGACACTGAAACATTTGCCGCCAAGGTAACGGGTTGGGATGATGAGCAGGTCTCTATTTTAGATTTAGGCCGTGACCGTCTTTTAGGAAAAACAGCGTGGGGTATTCATCCAAAAAATATATACCAAGGGATGGCAATGGACGCGTTACTTGACCCCAACATTGATTTAGTTATTTTAACAGGCCCTGCGGGTAGTGGAAAAACAGGTATTAATGCAAGCTTTTTTCCAATATTTGTGCAGACCTATCTACAGACCTTATTCTTACTGAAGAAATTGAGTATTTATAACAAGCTCAGATCTAATCTCTCTAACATGTCATTAAGTGTGACTTAAAGAACAGAACCATTAATCAATAAATATAAATAACGGATTTAACCTGCAAGAAGGCACAAACAAAAATAATAAACCTAAGGTAAATCTAAAATGCTAATTAATGAAAATCGTTCTCAAAGGAGAACTAAAATGAATAATCTAAGTGAACACAGAAACCCAAGAGTATTAGATACATCGGCACTAGTTCATGATCCAAAGTCATTGCTCGCTTACAGTGAAGATGTATACATCTGTCTAACAGTTTTAGAAGAGTTAGATAATTTAAAAGAAAGAACCAATAAATCGGTAAGTGCTGATGCTCGTGTATGTATTCGTATGCTTGAAGACATAATTAATGGGCACAGTGCAGAAGAAATGGAAGCAGGTATTCCACTGCCTTCTACTGAAACAGCTAAAAGAGGCAAGTTGTTCATTGGTATTGATACTCAATTGGACATGGCAAAAGAATTAAAGCACACGATAGGTAGCGATGCTGACAATAGAATAATTAACTATGCACTCCATCTTCAGAAAGAGTTAGATAAAGACGTTACCATCGTTAGCCGCGACATCAATATGCGATTAAAAGCTCGAACTGTTGGTGTTATGGCTGAAGATGTATCCGTTGATAATCAAATCGCAGATATAGATTTGCTTTATACAGGCGTACAAGCCTTTGAAGGTGATCTTTTTGATCGAATTGAATCAGATAAAGATTTCAAAGTCTCAGGAGAGGTTTATACATTCCCAATCAGCTTGTTCAACGATGAAGTTCAGCCAAACATGTATTGGTACGATGAAGCCGGACACATTGGCCGGATTTCAGAAGTGACTGATACTGAGGTATACACAAAGTTATTGCCTCGTAAGCAAGAAAAGGTATGGGGCATATTGCCAAAAAATCAGCGTCAAGCGGTAGCTTTAAGCCAATTAACAGACCCTTACTATGACTTAAATATTATCCTTGGCCCTGCTGGCTCCGGAAAAACTTTTTTGGCAGTTGCTTCGGCGCTGCATCAAGTATTGGAGTTGAAAAAGTACAAAAAAATCGTTGTGGTACGCTCTAGAGACTTCATGGACGACGATCCCGGATTTCTTCCGGGGGATTTAACTGAAAAATCGATGCCTCTTCTGGCAGGCATTACCGATGCATTAATTTCAATGCATTCAGATGATAATCATGAAACAAATATTCATGCAACAGTTGAGCATGTGATCGAAAAAGCCAATATAGAATTTACTAGTATGGCTTACTTTCGAGGCCGTTCAATAGACGATGCTGTGTTAATCATCGATGAAGCACAAAATATGACACGCGCACAGATTAAAGGGATGCTTAGCCGGGGAGGAAAAAATTGTCGTACAATCGTGTTGGGCAACCTAGCGCAGATTGACGATAAGTTTGTTACACCTGCATCTTCAGGAGCTAGCGCGGCTGTTAATGTGTATAGAAACTATGAGAAAGGGTCTGTTCTAATTTTTGATGAAGTAGAGCGTAGTAGCTTAGCTGAGTTCACTGAAAAGAACATGTAGACATCAAACTACAATTCACATTTACTTATAATGTTGCGACAATAGCCACTGCTTTTTGCGGTGGCTTTTTCAGAGAAGCCAGTTTCCACACTTGCGGACGAAATGGATTTACTCTGGGTTTAAAAGATTAATCATACATTGAAGATGTAATGACTTAGGTGCTGTGGACCTTAGTTGTTATGTTTTGGTGTGCATATGTCTTTTGAATCAGAAGCGCTTGTAAGTAATGTAAAGCGTCAGGCAAAGAGGTTGTCAAAAAAGTTATCAATTCCCCTTGGTCAAGCCCAAGAAGGGGTAGCTATTTGTCTGTATGGCTGTAACAGTTACAGCGATTTACTAGTAAAAATAAAAGCTGAAACTTTTGACAATCCATTGTTAGCATTGTCTGGTCTCTCACCAAAGTCGGAAATATTTTTAGCTAACTTATTGGCGAGCTATCTTAATAACATCATCGGAAATTTTGAAAAAAAATTTCCCGGCTCCAATATAAATGAAGAAATGGTCATATCCCTTTTCGGGCTTAGCTTTTCAGATTTCAAACTCAAAATATCTACCTAAAATTGTACAAATACGTAAGTTGTCATTTTGTTTTTTGACGATATTATGGGGGAAGGCTGAACGGACAGCCTACGCCTACGCATATTTTATCGTTGAAAATATGAGCAGTGAAGCGGAGCATCCGAAAAATTTGGTGATTCAAATAGTCAGATAAACAGTGTGTGAGTAGGCCATTGTTTGTTTGCAAGCACTGTTTGGAGGACTAAATGATCTCGCTATATCAATTAAAAAATAAGCTTAACATTCAAGCAAAAGAATTTGCTGAGTTATTAGAATTTCCTGATATTTACGCCCAAGGTCTGTGGGCTAGAGGTGTTTATAACAGACCTCATTTTTCTGATACCCATAACAGTCTCACTGAGACATTTGAACATAAAAGACTAGAATCAATTCTAAAGCACGATTCCCTGAAATACTTAATGATAAACGAATGTGATGATCAAGAAATCATTGATTCACTTCATAAAGAAATCGAATCAATGGCAAATCGTATTGAAAGCCTGATGCTGGTAGATATCGAAACATTAGAGTTGGTTTCAGCGATATACCAAGTTTTAGGACTACCTGATGACGCTAAATTTGTAATAAATACAGGCCCAGATTTCCGACTAGAATGGCAACCATACTTTGATGCATTTGATGATCCTTCAATAGTTCAATATGCAGATTTAAAAGTTCATGGTTGTTATTTCAGGCTCATCGCTTCAAAGTTTCCGTTTGAAAAGCTTTCCTTGGATAACATTAAAAAATACATGTACTCAACTCACGTTAATCATGAGGGAGAGTTTGAAGACTGCATTTCTAACGGGAATAGTTTTTCTAAGCATGAGCACTGGTTAATGTTGACACTTGAATTATTCAATAGTGGCAAAATAAGTAAGGCTCCACTCAATCCAACCACTTTCAAAATCGATGGTATGCGTTATTTGGTTTATGGCTTCCCACTGATCCCTTCTTTTGCATCTGATTGGCACAAACCCGATTTATGTCTACAGGTTAAAAACGTAGATGGAGAGCAAAAATTTACTATTCGTATAGACCAGCAGAGCCTTGTTTTTTATGCACGTCGTGTTGATTCCAACTTTTTTAACACCATCGACTATGAGGAATACATCTCGCAGTTTCAATCAAGCGTTCTGTCTCATTTTGATGCTGATAGCAAATTACTAGAAGTCGATGGGGTTAAATATATTAGTATTTTCCGTCCAACATGTTTAGAAGATATCACAGGAGTTCAGTCATGAGACCAAGAGTAAAACTAACGAATGCAACATTGATCTCAATAAAATCTGATTTAGAAGAAAGAGTTGATCAGGTGCTTTATGCAACTTTTGCTGACGACAGCGATAGTAGTATCAAAGGTGAGACATTGTTTACCTCGAAAGTCATGGAAATCAATGGTCTTGAATATAGGACCTTTGGTGCTAACTTTTATCTTTTAGATGCAAAACCACACGAATTTAATGTTTCCGTCGCAGAGTTCAATCTCATGCATGATTGCAGCCAGTCTCCTGAAGAGGTATTAGAGCTGCGAGAAACGCTTCCTGCTAGCTATTAGTAGAGAATAACAGATGGACAAAACATATTTAAGGAGTGGTTATATACTCTCGGTTTATGGCTATAAAGAATTTGAAAAACTATTTCTCGGCGAATTTCTTTCTGGTGTTGTCATTGACGATGAATAATTTAGATTTCGGCCATTTAAGCAAATAGTTTCTTCAATGATTATTAGCAAATCTGCTGTTGAGGATAAATTAGAAATCATTACACATAACTGGAGTTATTATGTAATTGATGCTGATCATAAGTTAACGGATATTTCCTTTGTTGAACTGGTTGTTATGAGAGCAGGAACTTATTCGGTAGATCGAGTTTTAGAAATGAGTGGGCAACTTAAGTCTCAATATTAAAGTCATTAAATAACGAAAATAAGGAGTTTAGAATGACTTCAACAAATTCAATATTCGATCAGATTAGTAATTTTACGAAATAGCTAGCTTTTTAGTGATAGCAAGAAAGCGAAGCTTCCAATTCATATACCTTGATTTGGAAGCTTCACAATTGATGAAAATTGAATTAGCGGGATAACTCCTCAATTTTCTTTTTAGAGAACCAGCGATATAAAACAGGCAAAACAAACAATGTGAGTAATGTTGCTGTTATCAAACCACCAACTATAACACTTGCCAGTGGTCGTTGTATTTCAGCTCCTACACCATTTGACATTAACATCGGTATTAAACCTAATGCAGATGTTATTGCTGTCATAAGAACAGGTCTCAAACGAGAAGTTGCTCCTTCAAAAACAGCATCAGTGACTTCTAAGCCATCTCTAATTCGCTGGTTTATACTTTCAACCATAACCACACCATTTAACACTGCAACACCAAATAGTGTAATGAAGCCAACGGAGCTTGGCACGGACAAGTATTGCCCAGAGAAATATAAGGAGAAAACACCGCCGATAACAGCTAATGGGACATTAACTAAAATCAACATGGCTTGACCAACTGAGCCAAATGCGAAGTAAAGCAAAAGAGCAATTAGCGCCAAAGATAAAGGAACCACTATAGCTAACCGTTGTTGTGCTCGTTGTTGACTTTCAAATTGACCACCAATGGCAACAGAGTAGCCAGCAGGTAAATCGACTTTCTCGGCGATTACTTGTCTGATATCGGCAACAACACTGCCCATATCTCGATTCTGTACGTTGGCTTGGATAACAACACGTCGTTGCACATCATCTCTTCTCACTTGCGGAGGGCCTGACTCAAAAGAGATTGTTGCAACATCACCAAGACGAACCCAAGCCCCTGTTGGAGACTGAATGCGAATATCAGAAATAGCTTCTTTATTACTACGATATTCTTTTTCTAAACGCACATATATATCATAACGCTCATTCCCGTTGATGATTTGTCCTGCTTCAACTCCACCTATACCATCTCGTATCACTTCCATTATATCACCGACCGATAGGCCAAAACGTGAAAGCTCTTGTCTGTTTGGCTTTACAACTAATTGAGCTTCACCAGCTATTTGTTCAAGCGCAACATCTCTAGCGCCTTCAACTTCTTTAATTGCCGATTCTATTTCTTGCCCTTTAACTGCCAATTGATTGAGGTCTGGCCCAAACAGCTTTATCGCTAGTTGTGCTTTTACACCAGATAGTAACTCATCTACACGGGTGGCAATTGGTTGAGAAAAGTTCAGTAAAAGTCCCGGAAACTCTTCAAGCGATTGTTCCATTTTGTTTTGCAGTTCATAACGGTTTGAAGCACTGGTCCACTCGGATACAGGTTTAAGTCCGATATAAATCTCGATGTTATTAACTGGTTCAGGATCGCCGCCAATATCAGGTCGCCCGATACGGCTTAGCGCATAAGTAACTTCAGGAAATGCCATCAACTTTTCTTCTAATATAGGTGAAACCATCAATGCAGTATCTAAACTAGAAGAAGGAGCAAGAGTTGCTCTTAAGTTAATTGTTCCTTCTTCTAGCTCTGGAACGAATTCAGTACCTATGTAAGGCATAATTGAAAAAGCCGAAACAACCATAATTAGCGAGGTAACAACAATTAACTTGGTACGTTTAAGTGCAAACTTAAGCCCCTTTTTATATAGCTTATCTAAAGGTTTAACAACAAAGCTTTCTCTTTCTTTTATGCCTTTTTTGAACATGAAAGTGGCGAGTGCTGGTACGATAAACAAGGCAACAACAATAGCTGAAATGATGGCTAAAATAATACTAATTGCCATTGGCTGGAATAATTTTGCTTCGACGCCTTCAAAGCTAAACAAAGGCAAGAACACGACTAAAATGACAGAAGCAGCAAAAAATACTGGGCGAGCCACTTCTTTGCCTGCTTGTTTTAGCCGCAACTCGATACCATGATCATCTTTTTCTATTGCAAAGGGATCAGTATCATCACTAGGAACACGTGCTTCTACACTTTGTTGGTGTGTTGAATCAGGGTGGTTTAAATGTTTAAACATATTTTCAACCATGACCACTGAGCCGTCCACAAGCATACCAATAGCTACGGCAATGCCACCTAGTGACATAAGATTGGCAGAAATTCCCCACCAAGCCATGATCATTAATGCAATACCTACCGATATTGGAATGGAAATAAGAACAAGAAACGTTGCTCTTAAATTCATTAAGAACAGGGCAAGCACGATACAAATAAAGATAAAGGCAAGTGCTAGTGCATTGACTACAGTACTGACAGCTTGTTCGATTAAATCAGCTTGATCATAGAAGGGTTCGAATCGAACACCTTTAGGTAATGCCTGATTGATTAGTGGAATTCGTGCATTAATACCATCAATGGTTGCTTTTGTATTGGAACCCATACGCTTGAGTACAATGCCTGATACAACTTCACCTAGGTTTTCAACTTTTCCTTCGGACGTTTTACGGGTCATAGTGACCGCACCTTGTCGAATTTCACTACCTAGTTCAACTTTGGCGACATCAGAAACCGTCACAACAGTACCATCTACGGTTTTTACAGGTACTTGCTTAATGTTGCTAATGCCTGCTTCACCACTTTCGAACCAACCCGTTCCTCGAATAACAAGCTGCTCTTGTCCTCGGTTCATATACCAACCGCCAACGTTGGCATTGTTACTATCAAGTGCATTAACGATATCTTCTTGCGACAATCCATATGCAAGGAGCTTAGAGGGAGCTATGTTCACTTGATATTGCCTAACATTACCTCCGAAAGATAAGACATCTGTGACACCATCAACTGGCATAATTAGCAATTTGATTATCCAATCATTGAGGCTTCTGAGCGCCATTGAGTCATATCCTGCGTCTTTATCTGACACGAGCAAGTATTGAAATACTTGACCTAACCCTGACGTATTTGGTCCCATTTCAGGCGTACCTACACCGTCAGGTATCAACTCTTTTGCAGCTTGAAGCCGTTCAAAGACGAGCTGCCGTGCAAAATAGATATCAGTCCCTTCTTTAAAAACGACAGTAACGCCAGACAGCCCCGTTTTGGAAATTGAACGTACTTGTTCAACATCAGGTAACGCATACATGACCGTTTCAATCGGATAAGTGATGAGTTGTTCTACTTCTTCTGCGGCAAGCCCCGGCGCTTCTGTATTAACCGCGACTTGAACATTAGTCACATCAGGGAAAGCATCCAAGTTCAGTTTTGGGATCACCATTATTGCGCCAACAATAGTGGCAAATAAGGCAATCAAAATAAGGAGTCGGTTGTTTACAGACCAATCTATAATTTTATTAAACATAGCGGCTCTCCTTAATGGTTATGCGGATCAAATCCGCCTTTAGCTATTTCAGAAGCAACAAAAAACGCTCCTTGAGTGACCACACGAGTACCACTTTCTAAACCAAATATTTCTCTGAAATTACCTAGAGAACGACCTAACTCAACCTCTGTCGCTTTGAATTCACCGGGATGATCCTCAACAAATACGGTCCAATCTCCGTCCGCACTTCTAATTAGCGCTTCTTCTGGAACGGCCATAACTTTTTGTTCAGTGGCAAATTGAAAATATACTTTAACAAACATGCCTGAATGGAGATTGTCATCTGCATTATTAACACTTAGGCGAATGATTCGAGTTCTAGTGATGGGATCAATCGTGTGGGCTTCCTGAATAACTTTTGCCTTATAATCCTCTCCTTCTAATTTAACTATTGCCGGAGAGTTGATTGATAGATTGAGCTTTTTGTTGGGTGATACTTTAGCTTCCACCCACAGCTTATTTTCATCTGCCAAAAGCATGATAGTATCACCCGCATCGACTCGTTGGCCTTGGGTGAAGTCATCTTGTAAAACTACTCCTTCTCGCTGAGCTACTAGCGAATATTGGCCAAACGAAGTTATGTCTTTATTTGATATGTCTTTTATCGCTTTTTCAGTTAACCCTAGTGCGATAAGTTTTCCGTATGTGGCGTTAAATGTGGTTTGAGCCTGAAGTAAACGACTTTCACTTACTGTTTTGTTGCCTAATTTCTTTACTCGCTGCCATTCAGTTGACGCAATCAAGTAGTCAGCTTGAGCTTGAGCCATTGCTTCACTAAATAGGGTGACCAGCTTTTGTCCTTTTTCTACGTGTTCACCGAGTGCAGTATGTCTGCTTATTATCACTGACTCGGTACGGGGAGAAACGACATAGCTGCTATAACCATCTACTTTGACCTCTCCGGGCGCATAGATTGTACTGAATTGATAATCAGGTCTTATGCTTTGAACTTTAATATTGGCTAGTGACATTTTTTGAGGGCTTAGAGTAATACCTTCTTCATGTTCCTCTTCAGTTTCTTTATTTTTGCTCTCTTGGTCGTGACCATGTTCGTCATGTTCTGTGTCTTTTTCAGAATGGTTGCCTTCATTTTCCTGATGGCCTTCTTCTACATGCTTTTCTTCACTTTCCGAGTGTTCGTGTTTATGTTTTTTGGGATTTGCTGTTACAGGTTCAATTGTATTTACTTGTAGAGCATACACTTCACCGCTTAATGTCCCACCTAAAAAAAGTCCACTAATTACTATTGCTAATAATTTTTTGCTAAATAATGTATTCATTTTTTTACCTATATTCTTTTAACGTTTAAGATTTCTAATTGCCGTTTTAACTAATTAAATCTTAAACTTAGATAATTGACCCATGCTCCAAATGAAGGCTATTTCAGAGAGTCTAAATTGTTTTTCTAGTTGAATGCCTGAGTGCAATCCATCAGCTCTTTGGCTCAACGCTATTAGATAGTCTGAAGTATTGATGTCTCCAGCCTCCCAACGAGCGTTTAGCAACCTCGCGCTATTATCAATTCGGTTTTGCATAAGGTTTTGCCATCGCTGATAGTATTTTTTACTGATCATGAGGGATTCATAGTTGGCCTGAGCTTCAAAAGAGCGTTTTCGATAAATGGATTGGAAATAAGCTTCCGCAGCAACGGCTTCTGAATATGCCGCTTTAGTAGTATCGGAATAGTTATTTCTGATATTCAAAGGCATAGAGAATGTTAAGCCAACGATATTATCGTCACTATTTTTTCCTGCGCTAATCCCTATGGTGGGATTAGCTTTATTCTCTATGGTTGTTAGTTGTGCTTTAGCTTGTTGCTCTTTCCATTTTGCTTTAGCCAATTGTACTTGGGGGTGTTGTTCAATCCATTCAGCTTTGTATGAATAGTTTTCAACATCGAAATCAATAGAGATTTTACTGGCTAACTCTGGTGTCCAATCAGGCAGCAGCTCTTTAACTTTAACCTCAGCATTTTTTAGCTCTATTTGATATTCAGCTATTTCACTAAAAACTTGAGACAAGTTTAAGTAAACCAGCTCAGCATCTAGAGGCTCAAGTATTCCCGCCTTTTGTTTGTCTTCCACAATACTAAGTAAGGTTTGCAGTTGACTTTCTCTATCAGTAGAGAGCTGTGCAGCATCTTTCGCTGATTGCCAATTTGTCAAAGCAATTAACGCATCGGCCTTTTTTGAATCGATTAAATTCAATAAGTGCTGCTGGCTGGCATAAAGAGTTATCTCGCCAATTGATGTTTTGGCAGAGCGTTTATCCCAAAAATCAATGGTCTGACTCAAACCGATTGAATAGTTATTAAAATCACCTTCTTTCTCAAAACTTGCGTCAAGCTCAGGGTTATATATTGCCTGAGTTAAGCTTTTTGCATGATGATTGCTTGCGATTAACAACTCTCTTGCTTCAATTATTTCGGGATCTTTATTTATTTGTGTGTCTAACCACGACTCACTTTTTTGCTTGCTGTAAGCGGTATATGAAATACTTACAAGCAGGCAGAATGACAGGCAAGTGCCTGTATTTTTTATATATTTATACATAAGACTTCTTAAATTTTAAGTATTAATCATCTCTCATTTACCGATTTTAAATCGCTAAATGGACGGTTATAAATTTAGAAATTTAAGAAATAGGGGGGCGTAATATAGCGTCTAAAAATTCTTTTGTTTGATCGAATTGATAAGGTATTAGGTTGTTGTTATATAACTTTGTTGCACTATTTGAATTGCTAATTAATATCCAAGATAAGTGGCTGCCGCTACAATGACCACAGTGATGACAATCCTTGATATCATGAGGTTCATCATCAGCGTTTTCATTTAAAATATCGCGATCATTTTTGTGGTCATGTTGAGTTTGCAGGTGCTCTACATCGATTTGATGATTCTCAGAAGTTGCAGACGCAATAGAGCTTATCGATTGTAGAACAATCGAAAGAACTAATATTATCCTTAAAGCAACAATGAAATTCAAAATAGACACCCATAAAATTGTGAAATAAAACTATAACAAGAAGCGACAGTTGGGACTAGCTCTATGTTTCTTTTTCGTGCTCATCTCTGCAAGTTTCTTTGGGAAACTCAAACTCAATGGTTGTATGAGACAAATGATATTCTGAAAGTTCAATTGCGATAGTTTGTTTTAATGCAACGAGTTCATTCACACTTGAGTTTTTAGATAACTCCAAATGAGCAGTTAGTACATGACTTTCTCCATCTAACGACCAAAAGTGCATGTGATGAACCCCATTAATTTCAGGTAATTTAATTAAAGTTTGTTTGATATTCTGTTGAGTTTCTTCATCTGGAGCGGCTTGAAGAAACAAAACAAGTGTAGATTTTAGATTTCTGAAAACATTAAATAAAATAAATAATGTAAAACCAATTGATAGCAGTGGGTCTAGTATTGGCAGTTCTACAAATAACAACACAATTGAAACAATTAGAACGGCGACCCAACCCAGAACATCTTCCAGTAAGTGCCAAGTTAGTACTTTTTCATTTAAAGTTTCCCCAGCTTTTAATTTGAATACGGCATACCCATTTACGGCAACACCGAGTATCGCAAGCCCTAACATTCCTTCAACTACAGGCATTTCAGGGTTGGTTAGCCTTGGAATTGCTTCAAACAACACCCAAATTGAGCCAATTACTAATACAACGCCATTTACCAATGCCCCGAACAGTGTAAGTCGGCGGTAACCATAGCTGTATTTATCTGGCGCTGCTTTGTTTGAAAAACGACTTAATATCCATGCAAAGCCAATCGATATACTATCTCCTAAGTCATGCACCGCATCAGCCATAATAGCGGTACTGTTGGTGAGCCAACCACCAATAAATTCGATGATCGTAAAGGTAACATTCAGAAAAAATGCCCAACCAATCCTGTCGTCTGTTCCATGTTGATGACTATGGCTATGCATTTTGTACCTCCAGCGCTTTATTTTTTCTTAGATTAGTGACATTGAAATTTATTAGGTGGCGGATCACTTTTTGATACATCCAGCGTTTGACTCCAGACAAATTAGTGCCTTTTTCAAGGTAAAACTCATCAGGGGAATTATAAAGTCCGAAATCGTCGTGAATCCCTTCTTTTTGAATATATGTGTCGGTTCCGCGCCAATCTGTATCTGGTGATGAAAAACATTTTGTTGCAACACCATAACCACAGAAATTGTCTTTTATTTGATTAAACTTTTGCTGTATTGAAGTGAGATATTGATTATCTAAAATAAAGCCCTCTAAATTGATCCAACGTCCTTCAAAGTAAACCTCAACCCAACTGTGAATAATGTATTTGGGCGCTAACCAAAAGACATAGGTAGGAATAGCTCCTTTTTGTAATTGCTGATCTATTGTAAACCCGTGAAATCGGCACTGAATTCCTAATCCACGTAATAAGGCCATTAACAGGTTGCCCTTAGTGTTACATTGCCCGTATCCGTCAGATAAAACTTCACTTGCGGAAATATCGTCGCTTTCGTTATAGCCAAATAGTATTTCGTCTTTTACAAACTGATAAGCGGTGCCAATCTTGTTGTAGTCATCAAGCTCATGCCATTTTCGCTCTGTTATTAATGATTGGATAGTGAGGTGTTCAAAATTAACTATCTCAGTTTTTTCTAGATATTCTTGATTCATAAGAGCTTCCTTACTTTGAATTGCAGCAGGTTGATTGTTTATTTTTATCTGATACTTCAGATGTATATTGAGCCGATACTAATTCTTGTTTGGTATCCGTTAATATCATGTAAGCACCTCGAAGAATTAACATTGAAATGATGCTACCAATAACAATATCAGGCCAGCGCTGTTCTAGCACCATGACAAGAATGCCAGCGAATACGACACCAAGGTTTGCGGTCACATCATTAGCTGAAAATATCCAGCTAGCCCTCATATGTACTTCATCATTATTGTGCTTTCGTATAAGCATCAAACAAATGACATTAGCGATTAAAGCCACAGAACCAACTCCAATCATAAACCAAGAGTGAGGCTCACTTTCTCCAGCTAGTCGTCTAGCTATATCGAGAAGAATTAGAACCCCTAACCCCAATTGGAAATAACCACTTACTAATGCTGCATTAGCTTTATGTTGGGTTGACTTCCCCACGGCATATAAGGCAATGGCATAGACGATAGCATCAGCTAGCATATCTAAAGAATCAGCAATTAATGCGATTGATTCAGATAACCAACCTAAACCAATTTCAAATACAAACATCGTGGCATTTGTAGCTAAAAGCCAATAGAACACTGTTTTTTGTTGGTCATCTTTTAATTCTACTTTACAGCCACAACCGCTCATTTTTTAACTCCGCCTTGCTTGTATAATTTAAGTGTAAAACCTATAGTAACTATAGAATCAAGTTTAAAAAGAAAATATTATGAAAATAGGTGAATTATCGAAAACATCCGGCTGTTCTATACAAACTATCAGATACTATGAAAGAAAAGGGTTACTTTCTGATCCAGAGCGTACAGAAGGTAACTTCAGATTGTATGACGTTACTGCTTTGAAGCAATTAGAATTCGTAAAACATTGTCGCAGTCTCGATATTTCTCTTACTGATATCAAACGTCTTATCGACCTAAAAAATAAACCAGAAGAAAGTTGCTCAAGTGTAAATGCGCTGATTGCGCAACAATTAGCTTTAGTAAATAAACGTATGAAAGAATTAAAAGCCTTAAAAAACGAATTACAACAAATGGCTAATACGTGTAATTCTGATAATACCATTGAAGAGTGTGGGATAATTAAGTCATTAGATAGCTAAAGTGATATTCAAAAGACTCGGTTTTAACTCACCATAATTATTGATACAGACTAATTAATACTTATTTTCTTACCCTCACGAACAGATTTGAGTTCCCCGGCAAAACTCTCTCTACTAACAAGAGAGATTTGCCGCTTGTATCGTGAGCACCTAACGTGACCATTTTGAGTTTACGGGATATTAAATTTATGTCATTAAGGACGTAATGTTTATCAATAAGCGAGCATACTCCTTCGCTGTATATCAATTCATTTGACGGGGATGTATATGCATTACAAGATAAACTAGTTGGACTTAATAGATGTTCCAATCATGCGCAACGGTTTAACTTTTGACTACTAAACAGTCAAACGAGATTATTAATGTTACATGTTCCCCTTTCAAAAATTGACGATAGTCAAATATTCATAAATGTTTACATTACATCAATTTACTTATTCGAAAATTTGTATTAGCATAGAGGGTGTATATTTTTTATGAGAATTTTATGTCTAAAGCATTTTCAAAAGTCTTAGTAATAACGCTTATGCTGGTTGCCTTTGTAGGGCAAGCATTTGCGTATTCTGCTATGTCTTGCGAAATGTCATCAGGTTCTCACGAATCACACATGAACATGGATCATTCCAAAATGAGTCATCATGAAGGAATGAGTCATCATGAAGGAATGAGTCATGGTGATATGAATAAAAGCAGTAATGGTCAATCAGAAGATTGTTGTGACGTTGAATGTATTTGTCCTGCAAATGCTTGCTCATCTACGACAGTCCTAAATTCCAGTATTGATTCGACAGATATTCAAATATTCAGTGAATCTGTAGCTGCTCTGCAATCTAAACAACCTCATTCAATTTCCACTTCCCTTTATCGTCCACCAATTTTTGCCTAATACAGGATTAGTGCGTCCAAATTTCGCGCACATGTAATTAATTTTTCTGTTAGTCAATATAGCGTCGTAGCGCTATAGATATTTTCCAGCGATGTCTGGGGGCAAAAATGATCAATAAGTATTTAAAAATAGCAGTTGTAATGCTGCTTTCACCTGCGTTTGCAAACGCCAATGAACATAAGCATGCACACAATAACGACGTAACACCTTTGGAGTTAATCGTTTATAAAACCCCAACTTGTGGGTGTTGTAAAAAATGGATAACTCATATTGAAGACAAAGGGATCGTTGCGCATTCCAAAGATTTCCGAAACATCGGCAACATCAAAACTAAGTATGGTATCAAACCTAATTACCGTTCATGCCACACGGCAGTGAGTAGAAATGGATTTGCCTTTGAAGGTCATATACCTGCTAAATTTATTCAGCAGTTCTTATCAGAAGAACATCCCAATGCGATTGGGCTTTCAGTTCCAGCAATGCCAGTTGGCTCTCCCGGTATGGAAGTCGATGACCGCTTTATGCCATACAACGCGTTAATTCTATTTAAAGATGGAACGAGCAAAGTCTATGCAAAAGTTAAGACATACGAGGAGCAATTCTAATGAAATTGAACTCTTCAAACCTTACTTCACTTTCAACTGCATTAATACTCGGCTTATCTGTATTCTCAGCCCAAGCTGAGAAAGTAGTGTCGCTTGAACAAGCTATCACCTTAGCTCAGCAAAATGATCCTTGGCTTCATGGTAGCCGATTGAAACAAAGTGCAGTTGAAAATAGAAGTATTGCTTCAGGTACTTTGCCTGATCCGATAGTATCGCTAGGGATAATGAATGTACCAACAGATACTTGGGATTTAGATCAGGACGGAATGACTGAGCTAAAGGTTGGCGTCTCTCAAATGTTTCCGAGAGGCGACAGTCTAGAGATCAAGAAAGACCAGTTACAAATTGAGTCCACGAAATTTCCACTGTTACGAGAGGATCGTAAAGCTAAGTTGAAAAGCCAAGTGTCACAACTTTGGTTAGATGCTTACTTAGCCCAACAAACTATTAAATTGATTGAAGATGATTGGTCTCTCTTTGAGCAGATGGCGGAAGTGGCTAAAGCTAGCTATTCAAACGTTGTTGGTAAAACTAGACAGCAAGATGTTATTCGTGCTCAGTTGGAAGTCGTGCAGTTAGATGACAGATTAACTTCGCAAAAGCAGAAACTAGAAACGACAATCGCTCGTCTCAATGAGTGGCTTCATATTTACGATGCGGATCGTTTGAATGAATCATTCAACTTTGACGCGCAACCATTAGAGTTTAGCGTCTCAAAAGAATTGCCTTCGATTCAATTGAATAATCCAACAGTCCTAAAAGCATCTAATTACTCAAGAAATCTATTGGCTCAGGCTCTTGCTAATCATCCAGCCATACTTGCAATTGATGTAAAACGCAAATCTTCAGAAAAAGGTGTTGAATTAGCTAAACAGCAATATAAGCCGCAATGGGGTGTTAATGCTAGTTATGCCTATCGCGACAATATGCCCTCTGGTGATAGCCGAGCTGATTTATTTTCTGTTGGAGTAACGTTTGATTTACCCTTGTTCACCGAGAACAGACAAGATAAGCAAGTTGCAGCTTCTATTGCAGATTCAGAGACTATTAAAACCGAGAAACTATTACTGACAAAGCAAATGATCAGTGTTTTAGAAAAAGAACTAAGACAGCTTAAACGCTTATCAGATAGACAATCTATCTATAAAGAACAACTCCTTAAACAAACTCATGACCAAGCAGAAGCGTCATTGACAGCCTACACAAATGATGATGGCGATTTTGCCGAAGTTGTTCGAGCAAGAATTGCCGAATTAAATACCAGAATATCAGCTTTAAGAATTGATGTTGATGCACTTAAAACAGTTACTCGCATCAACTATTTCTTTGCGCATTCTCAATCTAAATCAAATGCTGAACATAAGCCATTGCACACTTCGCACAAAACTAATCAGCACTTATCCAATAAGCAATTTGGAGAAAAATAATGTCAACGAATACGAAAACAATTATTGCCGTCATTATTGGGGCAGCACTAGGTGCAGGAGCATTGAGCTTATATCAAGGTGCAGGCTCAAACAGTGATACTGATGAAGCTACATCAGCAGAGAAACAACCGCTGTATTGGGTTGCACCGATGGATTCTAATTACCGCCGGGACAAGCCCGGTAAGTCGCCTATGGGGATGGATCTAATTCCTGTGTATGAGGAAGGATCATCTGGTGATGACTTTGGCCCCGGAGCAGTAAAAATTGCGCCTCATGTAGTGAATAACCTTGGGGTTCGCACTGCACCTGTTGAACTGAAAAATATGCATACTGAAATCTCAACGGTAGGTTACGTTCAATATGATGAAGATAAGCTAATTCATATCCACCCACGGGTTGATGGCTGGATTGAAAAACTTTACATCAAAGCAGTAGGTAACCCTGTAGAGAAAGGGCAGCCTCTTTATACACTATATTCTCCTCAGTTAGTTAACGCGCAAGAAGAACTGTTAATAGCGTTAAAGCGCGATAATAGTTCCTTAATTTCAGCAGCCAAAGATCGCCTTAAAGCGTTACAGCTTTCTTCAGATTTCATTCAAAAGTTAGAAAAGACACGAAAGGTTCAGCAAACAATTACCTTTTATTCACCTCAAGCAGGTGTTGCCGATGGTTTGAAGGTTAGAGAAGGTTTTTATGTAAAGCCGGGAAACACCATATTAAGCATTGGCCAGCTAGATCAAGTTTGGGTTGAAGCAGAAGTGTTTGAACGTGACGCAGCCTTAATTAAAAAAGGACTTCCTGTATCAATGACACTGGATTATTTACCCGGTGAGGACTGGGCTGGTGTCGTTGATTATGTTTATCCAACATTGAACAGTAAAACACGCACACTCCGAGTGAGATTGAAATTTGATAACACAGACTATCAATTAAAACCAAATATGTTTGCACAAGTCTCTATTCACGCTAATCAAGCTGATAGCACCATCCTCGTGCCTAAAGAAGCCGTTATTAGAACAGGTAAACAGGACAGAGTAGTACTTGCGTTAGGTGATGGGCAATTTAAATCTATTGAAGTGACTATTGGCCGGGTTGATATCGACAGCATCGAAATATTAGACGGCTTAAATGAAGATGACGTTGTGGTGACATCTGCCCAATTCTTGATTGATTCTGAATCAAGTAAAAGCTCTGACTTTAAACGAATGACTCATGATGAAGTGCCTAACTCTGTTTGGATGCAAGGGGATGTTAATAGTGTTATGGCAGGGCACCGCATGGTTAATATTTCACATGGCCCTGCTGAAGCTTGGGATTGGCCTGAAATGGTTATGGATTTTACTGTGGCTGAAAAAGTCGATATTGACTCATTAAAGTCAGGTCAATCTTTGCACTTTGAAGTGAGCAAAACCGAAGACGGTGGATATGAAATTACTGGAATTCATATCATGAGTGAGCCTGAAGTATCATCAGCAACAGTATCAGGTTTGATCAATGCGATTGATATTGATACACGGATTCTAAATATTAGCAGAGGCCCAATAGAGAAATGGGATAGACCTGCTGCGACGATGGATTTTATCGTCGCGGACAATATAGAAATGGTTGATTTCAATGTCGGTGATAATGTCACTTTCACTTTTGAGGTTAGAGATGACTTAGTTATCACTGACATTTCTCTTGAATCAGATGAACAACACGGCAAGGAAAATAAAGCTGCTGTTGATCATTCTAATCATTAAGTGGGAGAAAAATAATGATTGAATCAATTATTAGATGGTCTATCGGCAATCGTTTCTTTGTTTTGTTGATTACCTTAATTATCGCGTTTGGTGGTTTGTATTCATTACAAAAAACACCAGTAGATGCACTCCCCGATCTTTCTGATGTGCAGGTGATAATTAAGACGAGCTATCCGGGACAGGCACCACAAGTAGTGCAGGATCAAGTGACATTTCCTCTTACTACAGCGATGTTATCAGTGCCGGGGGCGCAAACTGTTCGTGGTTACTCATTTTTTGGTGATTCCTACGTCTACATTATTTTTGATGATGATACTGATTTGTATTGGGCTAGAAGCAGAGTACTTGAATACTTAAGCCAAGTAGCATCAAGCCTGCCTGATTCGGCAAAACCTCAATTAGGACCTGATGCAACAGGTGTGGGTTGGGTATACATTTACGCTTTAACAGATAAGTCTGGAAACCATGATCTAAGCCAATTAAGAAGCATTCAAGACTGGTTCTTAAAGTATGAACTACAAACTGTTCCGGGCGTGTCCGAAGTTGCCGCCGTTGGTGGTATGGTTAAGCAGTATCAAGTGCAAGTAGATCCTGATAAATTGAGAGCTTACGATATTCCTCTAAGTTTAATACAAATAGCCTTACAAAAAGGGAACAAAGAAACTGGCGCATCCGTTGTGGAAATGGCTGAAGCTGAATATATGGTTACCGCAACGGGGTATATTCAATCAGTTAGTGATATAGAGAAAATTCCACTTGGTATTAACGAACAAGGCACGCCGTTGCGTATTGGTGATGTTGCCAACGTTAACCTTGGTCCTCAAATGCGCCGTGGTATCGCAGAACTTAATGGCGAAGGCGAAGTTGTTGGTGGTGTTGTCGTTATGCGCTTTGGTGAAAACGCTCAACAAACCATAAACGGGGTAAAAGAAAAACTTGAATCGCTTAAATCTTCTCTACCAGAGGGGGTGGAGATTGTCCCTGTTTATGACAGATCGAAGTTAATAGATGATGCTGTTGATAATCTTTGGAGCAAGTTGCTAGAGGAGCTTGCAATCGTTGCTATTGTCTGTGTGGCTTTCCTATTTCATCTTCGCTCATCTTTTGTGGCACTTGTTACTCTACCATTAGGTATCTTGGTGTCGTTCATCATCATGTATATGCAAGGCATCAATGCCAATATTATGTCTTTAGGCGGTATTGCGATTGCGATTGGTGCGATGACTGATGGTGCAATAGTGATGATTGAAAATATGCATAAGCATATGGAGAAAACACCACTTACAGATGAAAACCGCTGGCAAATCGTAGCCAAGGCTGCGAGTGAAGTAGGCCCTGCATTATTTTTTTGCTTACTGATTATTACAGTCTCATTCTTACCTGTATTTATCTTGGAAGCGCAAGAAGGAAGAATGTTCTCTCCGCTCGCTTATACAAAAACCTATGCAATGGCGGCATCAGCAGGCTTGGCGATCACATTGGTGCCTGTATTGATGGGCTACTTTATTCGAGGCAAAGTTGTTTCTGAAAAGAAAAACCCGTTAAACCGATTATTGATTGCTATCTACTTGCCTGTTTTAAAACAAGTTATGAAGTTTCCAAAATCGACAATAGTAGCAGCAGTATTAGTGACTATCATTGGTTTTTGGCCTGTAGATAAAATTGGTAGTGAATTCATTCCGCCATTGGATGAAGGCGATCTCATGTATATGCCTACTACCTATCCCGGTATTTCAATTGGTAAAGCAAGGGAGTTATTGCAGCAAACAGACAAGCTTATTCGCACTGTGCCAGAAGTTGAAACAGTGTTTGGTAAAGTAGGAAGAGCTGAAACTGCAACCGATCCTGCACCTTTAACCATGATTGAAACCTTTATTCAATTGAAGCCACAAGAGCAGTGGCGAGAGGGTGTGACTACTGAATCGTTAAAAGCTGAGTTTGATAAATTGATTAAGTTTCCGGGCTTAACGAATGCTTGGGTTATGCCAATCCAGACCCGAATCGACATGTTAGCAACAGGCATAAAAACGCCTGTGGGTATTAAAGTCGCCGGACCAGAGCTTGATGTGATTCAGGAAATCGGCCAACAAATAGAGCAAATTTTACCCGAAGTTACAGGCACAGCATCAGTTTACTCAGAGCGAGTTGCAGGTGGACGATATATCAAGGTTGATATTTCACGCGATAAGGCAAGTCGCTTTGGGTTAAACATCGAAGATGTTCAACAAGTGGTTTCTACAGCTATTGGTGGTATGAACGTTACCCAAACGGTAGAAGGTCAAGAGCGTTACCCTGTTAACTTACGCTATCCGCAAGACTATCGAGACTCTCCTGAGCAGCTATCACGATTACCTGTTGTAACACCAAGTGGTCAACGCATTGCACTAGGTGATGTCGCAGATATTCGAGTTGAGAACGGTCCGCCGGGGATTAAGAGTGAAAATGCTCGTTTAAATGGCTGGTCGTTTATCGATATAGACGGTGTTGACGTAGGTACTTATGTTGAAAGTGCAAAAATACACTTGGCTAATAATCTAAAACTACCAGCAGGTTATTCAATTACTTGGGCTGGGCAATACGAATATATGGAAAGGGCGAAAGAAAAGCTCACCTATGTAGTGCCTTTAACACTCGCCATTATTGTTATTCTACTTTACTTAAACTTCAGAGCGTTTAGTGAGGTGGCTATCATTATCGTTACCTTGCCGATGGCGATGATTGGTGGCATATGGTTGATGTATCTGGAAGGGTTTAACTTCTCTGTGGCTGTTGGCGTGGGCTTTATTGCTCTAGTTGGGGTAGCGGTTGAGATTGGTGTGATAATGTTGGTCTATCTCAATCAGGCACTTGCTGAGCTTAAGGAAAAAGCTGAAGAGCGAGCTGAACCTATCTCTGATGATGCATATCAAGATGCATTATTGCACGGTGCAGGCTTACGAGTTCGTCCAGTAATGATGACAGTTGCAACAATCATTATCGGCTTGATGCCCATTTTATATGGTACAGGAACAGGTTCGGAGATTATGAGTCGTATTGCTGCACCTATGGTAGGCGGAATGACAAGTGCTGTGCTACTCACTCTTATTGTGCTCCCAGTAATTTACTCAATCGTTAAAAAGCCAGAATTAAACGCCTTTAACAAGGAGCTTTCTAAGGCGGAGCTAAAAAGTAATGCTTAGCGAAGTTAAGAAACCATAAATAGCAATTTCAATAAACTAAAATAGAGGTAAATATGAAAAAACTAATTAAATTTTTAACCGTAATCAGTGTCGTTTTTAGTAGTGCGGTATTTGCGCATGTGCATCTTGAAAAAAGTGTGCCTGCTGATAATGCAATGCTAATGAATCCTCCAGAAGAGTTAACTTTGGTGTTCACCAAAGAGGTACGTGTTGTAAAAGTTTCATTGGCCAATAAACAAGGCGAAGAATTTAAATTTGGATTCGAGCCTTCTAAAGTCGCTACTAGCAAATTTACATGGAAACTACCTAAATTAGCTCCTGCAAACTATGCTGTGGATGTAACCTTCTTAGGTAACGATGGTCATAAAATGAAACATAGCTTCGGCTTTATGGTTCACTAAAATAGGCGGTGTGATTGATATGGAAATGTATATCTGGAATACAGTCATTGTACTGTCAAAAATTGTATTTTACGTCGGCTTTGCCTGTATTGCTGGTTATACATTTTTCAGGCAAATATTTGAGAATAATGAATCTCATACTAATGCTGTAATAGCGAATTTAACGTGGACAAGAACTTATATAGTTATGGCTTTGATCGCTAATATTACTTGGTTCTTTGCCAGTACTGGTGCAATGGCAGAAGAGGGAATTCAGGGGGCGATAGACGCTGATATGTTGGCTATTATGTGGGACTCCTCTGTCGGCACTGGAGCTTTGCTTCGAGCGCTTGGGCTAGTTACCGCAATAATCGCTTTAGCTTTAAGGTTCAAACTCGCTGTGAACTCGTACTTAAAACAAAGCGCTTTAATGTTGAGTTTATTAATCCTTGCATACTCATTCACGTTACTGGGTCATATTTCTGAGTTAGGCACAATTGAAAAAGGCTTGCTTATTTTGCATGTGCTCGTTATGGCATGGTGGTTTGGGGCGTTATTGCCACTAAAACAGGCTTGCCATCAGCTAAGTTATGCAGAACTTCATTTGCTGATGGAAAGCTTTGGCAAACAAGCAAGTTTTACAGTGAGCCTATTGTTGGTAGCAGGCCTCTGGCTCGTGATTCAATTGGTCGGAAGTCTTGATGCACTAATAAGCTCAAGTTACGGACAAACACTGTTGTTTAAATTGGCCCTTGTAGTGTCTATTTTGGCACTTGCTGCTAAACATAAATTAATACTCGTTCCACAACTTAAAAATAGTCAAGGCAGAGAGGCTTTATCTAAATCTATCTCGATAGAAATGGTAGTAGCTTTTGCCATTTTATCTGTAACGGCTGGGCTTACTAGTGTTGTTGGCCCTGCAAATTAAAACCTAAAAGAGAGAATGAAAATGAAAACAATAAATATATTACTTGTTTTATTAATGACGTTTAGTTTCGCAGCAAACTCTCATGGTGATAAGAACAAAGACAAAGGTTTGTTTAAAGGTATAGATACCCCTGCCGCAAAAGTTGTTTTGGCATTTCATCAAGCACTTGAAACTGGCAATCAAAAACAGGCTAGAGCGCAGTTAGCGGATGATGTCACCATTTTCGAGGGAGGCCGCGTTGAAAGGAGCGCTGATGAATATGCTCATCATCATATGTTGTCGGATATGAAGTATTTAGCAGCGATGAAGAGCGACACACTTGAACATCAAGTGACGATACTTGGAAATACCGCTATCTCTGCGTCGCGTAGTCAAACTACAGGTACTCATAAAGGTGTTGAACGCGATTATCAAGGCATGGAAACGATGGTGCTGGAAAAACAAAATGGTGAATGGAAGATTAAGCACATTCATTGGTCACATTAATTTATTGGTTAAATAACGGAGTACAAAATGAGAATTAAAAATCCATTACATCAAGTTTCTACGCCACGTAGACGCTTTGTACAAGGTGTAATTGCTGGCGGTGTATTAGCTGCTTTTCCAAGTGTTCTTCATGCAGCTTCATCTTTGATTGCTGGAACTTCAACAGGTACTGCGCCCGAACTAAGTGGAGAAGTAATAGATTTAGTGATAGATGAGTCACCCGTAAACTTCACAGGTGTTGTAAGAATGGCTACAACAATCAATGGCTCAATACCAGCTCCTACCTTGCGCCTCAGAGAAGGTGATGACGTTACTATCAGGGTAACTAATAAATTATCAGTGCCGAGTTCAATTCATTGGCATGGGATCATTCTTCCGTATCAAATGGATGGTGTACCGGGCATTAGCTTTAAAGGCATTATGCCTGGCGAAACGTTTGTTTATAAATTTAAGTTACAACAAAGCGGTACTTATTGGTATCACTCACACAGTGGCTTTCAAGAAATGACAGGTATGTACGGCGCATTAATTATTGAGCCAAGAGAAAAGGATATTATTAGTGCTGACAATGAGCATGTCATCCTATTGTCTGATTGGACTGATGATGATCCTATGGAGTTATTCCGTAAATTAAAAATTCAGGGGGATGTGTTTAACTTTAATCAGCCCACTGTACCTGAGTTTTTTGATGACATAGCAACAAGCGGCGTTGCTAATGCACTTCAACGACGTGAAATGTGGAACCAGATGCGAATGAGTCCAACCGATTTAGCTGATTTATCGGCTTCGGCAATGACCTATTTAATGAATGGTACTGCGCCAATGGCTAATTGGCGTGGGCTGTTTAAAGCGGGCGAAAAAGTACGTTTAAGATTTATTAATGGCTCAAGTAACACCTTTTTTGATGTACGTATCCCAGAGTTAAAATTAACTGTGGTACAAGCAGATGGACAAAATGTTGAACCCGTTACCGTAGATGAGTTTCGCTTTGGTCCAGGTGAAACCTACGATGTGGTTGTTGAGCCTAAAAATGACGCATACACAATTTTTGCACAAAGCATGGACCGCTCAGGTTATGCCAAAGGGACTTTGTCTGTCGCTGCTAATATTGATGCGCCAGTGCCTGCACTTGACCCAGTTGAGTGGTTAGCAATGCGGGATATGATGGGCAATATGGATCACTCTGCTATGCCTGGAATGGATCACAGCGCTATGGGCCACGCTAGCATGGACAAAACCAGTATGGATCAGGGGGCAATGGATCATAGCACAATGGACCACGGTGCAATGGCAATGGACCATAGTAAGCATAATATGGGTAAAAACCCACTGGCTGTTCCAAGTCAGAAAGTTCGCCACGCTAAAACAGAATATGGCGCCTCAATTGATATGCGCGTTGATACGCCACGCACAAACTTAGACGATCCTGGTATTGGGCTGCGCAATAACGGCCGTCGAGTTTTAACACTTGCAGATTTACGCTCTCTTGATGGCATAGTTGACCACCAAGCACCCGAAGCCGAAATTGAGCTGCATTTAACCGGCAACATGGAACGCTACAGCTGGTCTTTTGATGGCTTAGAGTTTGGTAAAAGTACCCCTGTGCATATGAAGCATAATCAGCGGGTACGAGTTATTTTACAAAACGATACCATGATGACACACCCTATGCATTTACATGGTATGTGGAGCGACTTGGAGAACGATCAAGGCGATGTGTTAGTTCGCCGCCATACCATAATGGTACAGCCCGCCCAAAGAATTAGCTTTTTAACTACGCCACATGATGTTGGTCGTTGGGCTTGGCATTGTCATTTACTGTTTCATATGGATGCAGGTATGTTTAGAGAGGTGGTTGTATCATGAGAAATTTAACCTTATCAACAGTACTTACTAGTGCACTATTAATTAGCGCACCGTTATTGAGCCTGAATGTGTTTGCTCAAACTGAAATGGGCGACATGTCTGGCGATATGGCGGGCGATAAAATGCAGCCGCAAGGCGGCGATGCCCCTAAAAATGCTCGCGATCCACACGCTTATGCTAATGGCACAACCTTAACGCAAGGGCCATATGCTTTAGCAGATGGCGAGCGCTTAACCCTTGCAGATGAGTATAAGTTTTACGCTATTTTAGGTGATCGCCTTGAGTATAACGAACAAGCCGATGCTGCTGTTTTCGATTTACAAGCTTGGTACGGCACCACCTTTAATCGATTAGTGATAAAAACCGAGGGCGATGTTAGTTATGGCAAGCTTGAAGAAAATCAAACTGATATTTTATGGGGTCATGCAATTTCGGCTTATTGGGATACGCAAGTCGGTATTCGCTACGATTATTATAAAGAAGGCAAAAACCGTCAATGGTTAGCGTTTGGTATTCAAGGCTTAGCACCTTATTGGTTTGAGCTTGATATGACAGCGTATGTAGGTGAGAGCGGCAATACAGCATTTACAGCAGAAGCTGAATATGAGCTGCTTTTAACACAAAGGCTCATTATACAGCCTCGTGCTGAAATAACATTTTATGGTAAAGACGATGAACAAAATGAGCTAGGCAGTGGGCTATCTAGTACTGCTATTGGCGTTAGGGTTCGTTATGAATTTACTCGCCAATTTGCACCTTATGTAGGTGTAGAGTGGACTAATAAATTTGGTAGCACAGCAGATTACGCCAAGCTAAACGAGCAGAGCAGCAACGATACTGAGTTTGTTGCCGGTTTAAGATTTTGGTTTTAATACGAAGAAATAACTACATTGATTTAATGAGAGCTACCGCAATTATATTGATGGTAGCTTTTCATTTTGTCTGGGATTTAAACTATTTTGGTTATATTAGAACAGACATACCTAACGGCTTTTTCTGGAAAGAGCTAAGAGCAATAATTGTAAGTTTGTTCTTGTTTTCTGTTGGTGCCAGTCTGGTGTATACCTATCAAGGTGGAATATCAGCTAAGAAGTAAAGTTGGCGAATGGTTAAGGTTAAAGAGTCAAGGCAAAAAACATCGCCATTGAAAGACGTACAATAGGCCATTTTATCACTTTTGATGAACGGGAATTGGATGTGCCCGGGATAGAACCGATTGTTGCAAAGTACTGCGCTTAAAGCTGAACAATTGGAAAAATGATCCATTACCCAATACCTAGTTATGAGCGTAGGGTTTTTTATTTCTTTTAATGGTGCTCATGCTTGGCTTCAATCTCATGAGTATAAATTAGACACCCCTTTTATACTTGTGAAGTTTAAGCTGTTTAAAAAAGTAAAAAGTAAAAAGTAAAAAGTAAAAAGTAAAAAGTTTAGGTTTTAGTTCAAAGGTTGCTCAAGATCATAAAATTATTTTCATTTAGGGCCTAATATTGTAGGTGATAAATAAGGAATTAAAATGTTTGGACTTTTCAAGTGGTTTAAAATAGTAATAATAACTGTGTTGCTTACGCAGCATGGCTTTGCTATTGCTAAACCAATGAATTGTGAAGAGCATCATAATGGCTCATCCGACACGCATATTATACAACCAAGCAAAAATATGCATCATCAATCAATGATTGACAATAGTCACTATCACACTGAAAATTCGCAAGACTCTAAACACCTTCATGGTGATGAAGACTGTGAAAAATGTAAAGCTGGTGATTGTGTTTGTTGTGAAGGCGGTTTTTGTACAAGCTTTCATTTAAATGCCTATCTTGTGGAAGCGCAAGACGAAGGTATTTGCAATATTCATTCTGAGCTAATTCTACAGCGTATACCCCTACCAAAATCTGGTATCCATCTCTTACTTTATCGTCCACCAATTATTGGCTAATCACGGGAACAGTGCGTCTTTTTTTCGCCACTCCCATCAAAATAGAATGATTTTTTCATTGGTTTAAATAACCAATTGTTTTGAACGATTAGTACGATATTTTGAAGGCACTATGAAAATGCTCAAACTATTGCCATTTACAGTACTTAATGCTGTCGATTTTGACCGAGATTTCTCTTTTACCAAAAAATTAGTTTTTAGCTTTTGCATTATTAATCACGAATAATCACTTGACCTGTGTCTTAGACACAGGTCTAAGCTGTAGGTGAGATTACAAACTTAGGTGAAGAACTAAGGAGTGAACATGAAAGTTGCAGAGCTGGCAAAAAGCCTTGGAACGACTGCTGATACGGTGCGCTATTACTCGCGATTGGGACTGTTAAAACCTGCCAAGTCAGTGAACGGCTACAAGTCATACTCGAATAAAGAAGTATCGAGACTTAAATTCATTTTAAGTGCCAGAAACCTTGGTTTTTCCGTTGCAGATATCAAGGAAATTATTAATGAATCTGAAGATGGTAAAAGTGCGTGCCCATTAGTCAGAAGCCTGATCAAAGAGCGGCTTGAAGAAACAGAAAAACAGTTTCAAGCAATGTTGGCACTTCGAGGAAAAATGTCTTCTGCGCTTTCTCGATGGGAAGAAATGGAAGACAAAGCACCGACTGCAAACATGGTTTGTCATCTCATCGAAAACTTTGAGCAAATTAAAAAAACATAGGAGGAAAAAGGGTGGCTACTAACACAAATATAAAAACTGAATCAGGCTGTTGCTGTCAGGCAAAAGCTCAATCCTCTTCGTGTAAAAGTGAGGAGAATACGTTGGAGAAAGTATCACATAACCAACAGCTTATCATTGAAGGCGCTGGGTGTGCTAGCTGTGTAGGCAAAATTGAAGGGGCATTAAATGCAACTCTTGGAGTCGTCAGTGCGGAAATGAATTTTGCTGATAGGACTGTAACAGTTTCTGGGACAGCTAAGACAGAAGAATTGGTCAAAGCTGTTGAGTCTGTGGGGTATAACGCGAAGCCAATTGATGATAGCTCGGCAACATATGCGCTTGACGAGAAAGAGGCGGCTGATTGGGCATATTATAAGAAGCTAATGCGCGATACGTTTATTGCCCTTTCACTCGGCGTTCCTTTGATGATCTACAGCATTGTGGTTGGAGAAATGACGGTTGAAACAAACCTTGAACGAATTTCTTGGTTGGTTGTAGGCATTTTAACTTTTGGTGTTATGTATTTTTCAGGCAAGCATTTCTATGTAGGAGCATGGAAGAGCTTCAAAAATCATTCAGCCAATATGGACACCCTAATTGCTTTAGGAACAGGCACGGCTTGGTTGTATTCGATGGTTGTCGTGTTTGCACCTGACGCTGTTCCATTGATGGCACGGCATGTTTATTTTGAAGCTACCGCCATGATCATTGGCTTAATTGATTTAGGTTTAGCATTAGAAATCAAAGCCAGAGGTAAAACCTCTGAGGCCATTAAACGTCTTATCGGCTTGCAAGCCAAAACAGCAACCGTGGTTCGTGACAACAAAGAAGTTCAGATAGGTATTGAGCAGGTTTTATTTAACGATATTGTGAAGGTAAAACCGGGTGAAAAAATTCCCGTCGATGGCGTGGTATTGGAAGGACACACCTCTATTGATGAGTCCATGCTGACAGGCGAACCTATGCCTGCTGAAAAAGCTGAAGAAGATGAGGTTGTCGCAGGTACTTTGAACAAATCAGGCATGATTTTATTTAGAGCCACACGCGTTGGTAAAGACACGGCGCTTGCACAGATCATCAATATGGTGAAACGAGCACAAAATTCAAAACCGCCGATTGGCCGTTTGGCCGATGTTATTTCAGCTTTTTTCGTACCTGTCGTGATGATCACCTCTGTGTTAAGTGCGCTAGCATGGCTTAACTTTGGACCTGAGCCAGCCATTGCTTTTGCCATCGTTTCAGCAACTACTGTGCTTATTATTGCCTGCCCGTGTGCTTTAGGCTTGGCAACACCCATGTCTGTCATGGTGGGAGTAGGAAAAGCAGCAGAAGCCGGAGTGCTTATTCGCAACGGTGAGGCACTGCAAACCGCCTCTAAAATCACTGCCATGATTTTAGATAAAACGGGCACTATTACTGAAGGGGCACCTAAGGTAACCGATATTATTTTAGCAAAAGCTACTGACGAAAAAGACGTACTACAGCTTGCAGCAAGTTTAGAAAGCGGCTCAGAGCATCCTTTAGCGCAAGCGATTGTTGAAAGTGCGTTAGATCAGGATATTGAGTTACTAAAAATTGAAGCCTTTAACGCCATTACGGGTTTTGGTGTAGAAGCAAGCTGCAACAACAAAGCCCTGCTTTTCGGAAACGATAAACTAATGAAGTTAAAAGGCATAGACCTCACAGGCTTTGTTGAACAAGCACAGTCTTTAGCCAAAGAAGCCAAAACACCTATGTACTTTGCTGTAGATGGTGAACTTGCAGCAATCATTGCTGTTGCAGATCCTATCAAGTCAGACTCAATCTCTGCTATCAAACGGCTTCAGGCTAATGGTATACGCGTCATCATGTTAACGGGTGATAACAAGGAAACCGCTGCCGCCGTAGCTAAAAAAGTGGGTATTAGTGAGTTTCTTGCTGAAGTGCTGCCAGAAGATAAAGCCAACAAGGTGAAAGAGCTACAAGAAGGCGGCGAAATTGTTGGTATGACAGGAGATGGCATCAACGATGCTCCTGCGCTAGCGTTAGCCGATGTTGGCTTCGCCATAGGCACAGGGACTGATGTAGCTATCGAAAGTGCTGACATTACCCTAATGCGTGGTTCACTTCATGGCCTAGCTGATGCCATAGCGGTAAGCAAAGCTACTTTACGAAATATAAAACAAAACTTGTTTGGCGCGTTTGTCTATAACGTAGCCGGGATTCCTTTTGCTGCGGGGGTTCTATATCCCTTCTTTGGCATTCTGCTTAGCCCTGTAATTGCAGGTGCTGCAATGGCGTTTTCGTCATTGACTGTAGTGTCAAATGCAAATCGACTTCGCTTGTTTAAAGCAAAAGAGAATTAAGGAGAAACACGATGATGTTAATTAACTTATTAGGCTTAGTGTTAATCGCGCTGATTGTTTGGTGGTTTTGGCTATACAAACCCAATAAAACAATTGTTCAAGGTAATGAAGTACTCATTGAAGTGAGGGATGGCGTGTATTCACCATCCTCAATCCAAGTGTCTGCTAGTCAACCTGTCACTCTGAAGTTTATGCGCAAAGATCAATCACCCTGCGCTGAAACAATGCTTATTCCATCATTGGAGATAAGCGAGCAGCTTAAATTAAATGAAATTACTCAAATTACCTTATTGAACTTATCACCGGGAGAGCATGAGTTTCACTGTCAGATGCAAATGTATCGCGGTGTTTTAAAGGTTGTTTAGGAGGGGTTATGAACATGAAAAAAGTTACAGCCATTTTTGATGAAATGGTGTTAACACGAGTAGAAGAGGCACTACTTTCACATGGCTATAAAGGCTTTACCATTCATAAAGCAACAGGCAGAGGTGCATATGCTGATACTTACAACAGAAATCACTTATCAGCACATATAGTAATGACCATTTATGTTGCTTTTGATGATGCTGAACATGTTGCTGAAGTTTTGCTCGATGCTGCGCATACCAACATTGAAGGCGAAGGATTAGTTAGCATCTCTCCTGTGGATAATCTCTACTGGATAAATTCTAAGTCTGAAGCTTCAAAGGAAGATTTAAGGTCAATAGGAGGCCAATATGAAAAATGAGCACCCTAAATTTTGGTCAACACCTACGGGTTGGGCTGCATTGGTGCTTATTGCCGCAGCCACCTATTTTTTAATCTTTGAACATGGACAGCATGTACTGCAATTTCTTCCTTATTTGATTTTATTGCTATGCCCGTTGATGCACGTATTTATGCATGGCAGTCATGGCAAACATGGCCACGATCATTCACATGCGCCTGATGAGAAAAAGGAAGAGAGCTTTCAAGAACTAACGGATAAAAATGCTGCCTATCGCGATGGCTACATACAAGGCTTAGAAGAAGGACGTAAGGAATCACATAAAAAGGAGAAAAGTGATGAATGAGACATATGATTATGGCTTATGGTCAATGGTGATACTGAACTCTGCAATTTTTATCTTTTTTGCCTTTAGTTTTGTCAAACCAAAAACATCGACTGATTGGCGAAGTTTAGGAGCGTTCTCCGCCTTTATTGTCGCCCTATTTACTGAAATGTATGGCTTTCCTTTAACTATCTATTTTCTATCGGGGTGGCTGACGGAGACCTATCCAGAAGTAAACTTCTTTGCGCATGAAAATGGACACTTATTGCATACTTTCTTTGGTTTTGAAGGTGATGCCCATTGGGACCCATTTCATATAGCGAGTATGGTGTTTATTGTTGCAGGTTTCTTTATGTTGTCTTCAGCATGGAACGTATTGCATCACGCGCAAAAACACCATCAATTGGCTACTACAGGATGGTATGCGAGGTGTCGTCACCCACAGTACGTAGCTTTCATTCTAATCATGTTTGGCTTTTTATTGCAGTGGCCGACCATCCCGACACTTACGATGTTTCCAATCTTAGTCGTTGTTTATGTCAAGCTAGCCAAACGCGAAGAAGCACAAGCTATTGCAGAGTTTGGCTCTGAGTACCGCAGGTATATGGAATCGACACCAAGTTGGATTCCAAATTTTAATAAAATGTAGAAGGTAAAAATTATGAAAACATTAGGTAAATCAATTCTATTTTCTGGCTCACTGATGGTAGCCACAAGCTCATTTGCCCAAGATCATGACCATAAGCATGAAAGTGTGAACAAATATGATATGCATCAAGGCATGGAGATGTCACACGAAAATATGGAAAAAATGCATAAAAAGATGATGGAAATGAAAAAAGAAGTTTTAGCAATTAAATCTGAACAAGACCCTGATAAGCAACAGCGAATGATGCATCAACATAGACGTTCAATGATGAAAATTATGCAGATCATGCATCGAGGTATGGAAGACAAACCTATACATAAACAAATTGCAATGGCTGAACATCATCTGGAAATGATGGAAAACATGATGCCTCAAATGAAAGAAAAGATGACAGAAATGAAAGGCAAAAAACAAAACCACTCGCACTCTCATTAGGAGGTAAATTATGAGCGATTTAGAGCATAGAGTTGGCGTTAGAGAGCAGAATTTAGTTGTTCGCAATTTGAGGCTAAGTAATGTTACAGAAGAAAATTGTGACGAGCTAGTAAAAGAAATTGATCAGCTTTTTGGTATTGATGAAGTTAGCTACAACATCAAAGAAGGTGAAATACATCTCGCATATGATGCGGTGAACATAAACCTTGATGGGGTTGAGGAAGTAATTCGCAAACATGGTGCTGATGTTCATGATGATTGGTGGACACATACTAAAGAAAGCTACTACAAATTTGTTGATCAGAATGTTAAAGACAACGCTGCTCATAAACCGTGGAGTTGTCACAAAGTTCCTCCGGGTGCAAGCCGGAAAAATAAGGTAAGCGTCTGCTGAACCACACCTAGTTAAGTTGCAGTTTTACATTCCAAGGTAGTAACTTTTCCACATCAACCTCATTATAGCTAAGTTGTTCAAGGCAATGAGTAATGTAATCAAATGGCGTTAA